>NZ_CFETID010000004.1:0-197694 GCF_983967925.1 Croceicoccus sp.
CGCGCGGCTTCACATTGTAATCGATCACCCGCTTTACCGGGACTAGCGCTTTCATGGCTTGGACACTCCCATCGATAGCTTATGCGGCAAATTCCTTAGCCAGACGTGCCGCAACAATTAACTGGCAATTTGGGCAATGCTTACCATTACGTCAAGCAAAGGATGCATGCGTAATGCATCGTCGGCAGTCGGCCCGATGCAGGGAAGGGCGGACGGACATAAGAAGAAGGGGGCACGCAGGCCCCCTTCCGAACACATTCACTTGAAATCGAATCAGGCCGCCTTTTTCACTTCGGCCACGATCTTTTGCGCCGCGTCGCCAAGATCGTCGGCAGGCACGATCGGCAGGCCCGAATTGGCGAGGATTTCCTTGCCCTTCTCGACATTCGTGCCTTCGAGACGGACGACGAGGGGAACCTGCAGGTTCACTTCCTTGGCCGCCGCGACGATACCATCGGCGATGATGTCGCACTTCATGATGCCGCCGAAGATGTTGACAAGGATGCCCTCGACCGCAGGATCCGAAAGAATGATCTTGAACGCCGCGGTCACCTTCTCGGTCGTGGCGCCGCCGCCGACGTCGAGGAAGTTGGCCGGGAACGCCCCGTTCAGCTTGATGATGTCCATCGTCGCCATGGCGAGACCGGCGCCGTTCACCATGCAGCCAATATTGCCGTCGAGCTTGATGTAGGCGAGGTCGTATTCCGAAGCCTCGACTTCCGCCGGGTCCTCTTCCGTGATGTCGCGCAGTTCGGCGACATCGGGATGACGGAACATCGCATTGCCGTCGAAGCTCATCTTGGTGTCGAGCACCAGCAGATTGCCATCCTTGGTCTCGACCAGCGGATTGATCTCGAGCATCTCGCAATCGAGCGCGAGGAAGGCTTCGTAAAGCTGCTTCGACAGCTTCTGGGCCTGCTTGTTGAGATCGCCCTGCAGCTTCAGCGCGAAGGCCACGGCGCGGCCATGGTGAGGCTGGAAGCCCGAGGCCGGGTCGATGGTGATCGTGGTGATCTTTTCGGGAGTCGAATGGGCGACTTCCTCGATGTCCATGCCGCCTTCGGTCGAGACGATCAGCGCGATACGGCCGGTTGCGCGGTCGACCAGCATCGACAGGTAATATTCCTCGGCAATGTCGACGCCATCCGTGACGTACAGGCGGTTGACCTGCTTGCCCGCGTCACCCGTCTGCACGGTGACGAGCGTATTGCCCAGCATGTCCTCTGCATCGGCCTTCACATCATCGATGCTCTTGGCAAGGCGGACGCCGCCCTTTGCGTCGGGGCCCAGTTCCTTGAACTTGCCCTTGCCGCGGCCGCCGGCGTGGATCTGCGCCTTTACGACATACAGCGGTCCCGGTAGCTTCTTGGCCGCCTCGACCGCTTCCTCGACCGTCAGGGCCGCATAGCCGGTGGGAACGCCGACGCCGTATTTGGCCAGCAGTTCCTTTGCCTGGTATTCGTGGATGTTCATCGAAATTATCCTCGCCAATGCCTGTGCGGCACGTGCGCCGCTGTAGGAAGGGTTCGCTTGCCACGCGTCTAAGCATAGCCGCGCCGACTTGAAAAGGCCGCTTTATGCCTAAAAAGGGGTGCCAGGCGCAATGTTGCCAGACTTTGCGAAGCATTAGCAATCCATGTCGGTGTCATCTTCATTCGCACCTGCTGCCATGCTGTGCCAAAAGAGCGATCGCATGCTTGATTACACCCGATTCGACGCGATCATGCGCGAGGCCGCAAATATCGCGATGGCCGAGTTTCCGGGCGCAGGCAATGAAACGACGGCCTGGCACAAGGATGACGACACTCCGGTTTGCGCGGCCGATCTTGCGGTCAATCGCTTTCTGGCTGGGGCGCTTCGGGAATTGTTGCCTTCTGCAGGTTGGCTTTCGGAGGAAACCGCCGACAATCCCGACCGAGTCGGCGGCGGCCTGTTGTGGCTGGTCGATCCGATCGACGGAACGCGCGATTTCCTGCGCGGGCGTTCGGGGTGGGCGGTTTCGGTTGCCCTTATCAGCAACGGACGCCCCCTGATCGCGCGGCTAGCGGCGCCGGCCCGCAACGAGTTGTGGGCCGCCGAGGCCGGGCGTGGTGCACGGCGCAATGGCCTGGCTTTGCATGCAAGTTCCCGCGATGCGCTGGAGGGCGCGCGCATTCCTGCCGATAATGCCCACCCGCTATCGCCGCTCGTCGCCGTTCCAAAGCCCAATTCGATTGCCTTGCGTATAGCATTGGTGGCCAGCGGAGAGGCCGATCTGGCGGCAAGCACCCGGCTGGGTTTCGAATGGGACATCGGTGCCGCAGCACTGATAGCGCGCGAGGCGGGGGCTGTGGTCACCGACGCGGTCGGCCAGCCGCTGGTCTTCAACAAGCCCGATCCCCGCGCCAAGGGCGTTCTTGCGAGCGCACCGATGATCCATCTCGAGGCGAGCCAATGGCTGCATGGCCGCGACGCGCAATTGCGCAGCCGCCCGGCATAGGAAAAGGGCTCCGGCGATCGCAATCGCCGAAGCCCCCATTTCTCATCTGGCAATCCGATCAGTTGCCCTGTGCGGCCTGCACGTCCTGCTGGCTGATCGGAAGGATCTTGATTTCAACCCGGCGATTCATCGCGCGGCCTTCCTCGGTGTCGTTGCTGGCGACGAAATAGTTGGGATCTTCGCCAAAGCCCTTGGTCGCGATGCGCGACGAGGGAACACCGCGATAGCTGAGATAGTTGGCAACCGCCTGGGCACGCTGCTGCGACAGCTGAAGGTTATACGCATCGGTCCCGGTGTTGTCGGTAAAGCCGTACACGTCGATCAGGCTGTCCGGATAGTTGACCAGCGACTGCGCGATACCGTCCAGCGTGTTGCGGAAGCTGGGCGAGATCTCGCTGCTGTTGACCGGGAAGGTGACGCCATTGGGCAGGTTCAAATTGATGTAGTCGCCTTCCTGCTCGACCTCGACGCCGGTACCGGCGGTCACTTCCTTCAGCTCCTTGATCTGCTGGTCCATCTTGTACCCGACGACGCCGCCCGCAGCGCCGCCGATGCCGGCACCGATGATGCGTGCGGTCTTGCCGCCGATGATGTCGCCCAGCAGATAGCCAAGGCCTGCGCCGCCTGCGGTGCCGATCGCGGTGCGCGAAACCTTGCGCTCACCCGTGTTGGGGTCGGTGACACAAGCCGAAAGGCTTACCAGCGATGTTGCGACAAGCGCGGTAGCGAAAAAACGGTTCTTCATGGGATTGCGGTCCTCTTCTCTGTTGCGTCCGCTTATCGCATCACTCCTCGATCCCGGTGCGACAGCGGATCAGCCACTGCGATAAACGCGTGATATGACAGCTGCGTTCCCGTTCACCCTTGCCGCGATGCAACGCTATTGCTTGCGGGCGGGACATGATTGCCGCTAATCGCCGGTCTCCGCAATCCGTCTCAACTCCATGCCGAGATTTCCTTGTCTCCTTTCCCCTGGTCCGACCTTGTTATCATAGCGGGGCTGATCGTATTGAATGGCCTGTTCTCGATGTCCGAACTGGCCATCGTGTCGGCGCGGCCCGCACGGCTGCGCAAGATGGCCGAAGATGGAAGCAAGGGTGCGAAAGCGGCACTGGCGCTGGCCGCCGATTCGGGCAAATTCCTGTCGACCGTGCAGATCGGCATCACGCTGATCGGGATCGTCGCTGGCGCCTATTCCGGGGCCAGCCTGGGCCAGCCGGTGGGCGAACGCCTCGCGGCGCTGGGGATTGACGCCGAACTTGCCGACGAGCTGGGATTTGCGGTGGTGATCGTGCTCACCACCTATTTCTCGCTGACGGTTGGCGAGCTCGCGCCCAAACAGATCGCCTTGCGAGGCCGGGAAAAGATCGCCTCGCTTGCTGCCCCGCCGATGTCGATCTTGGCCAGAGTCGCAGCGCCCGTCGTATGGCTGCTGGACAAGAGCACAGATGGCTTGCTGCGACTTATCGGTATACGCCAGCAGCGCGATGCGGGCGTGACCGCCGACGAGCTTCACCTGATCATCAGCGAGGCGACCCGGTCGGGTGCGATCGAGAAAACCGAACAATCGATCATGGCCGAGGTTCTGCGTCTTGCCGAACGGCCCGTACGCGAATTAATGACCCCCCGGACCGAGATCGACTGGCTGGAACGCCGCGCCACGGTCGAGGAGATGCGCAAGATCATCGAAAAGTCACCCCACTCGCTTTTGCCCGTGGCGCAGGGATCGGTCGATGACGTGATCGGGGTGGTCAAGGTGCGCGACCTGCTGGCCGTGCTGCTTAAGGGGCGCAAGCCGCAGATGACGCGCCTGATCAAGAAGGCCGAGATCCTGCCCGACCAGATCGACGCGCTCGACGCCTTGCGCATCATGCAGCGCGGCGATGTGGCAATGGCCTTCGTCCATGACGAATACGGCCACTTCGAAGGGATCGTCACGCCGGCGGATCTGCTGGCCGCGCTGGTCGGCAGCTTTGTGTCGCATTCCGACGAAGGCGACGATCCGCTGCTGGTCGAGCGCGAGAACGGATCACTGCTGGTGTCGGGCGCGCTGCCTGCCGACCGCATGGCGGACCGGCTGGGCATCGATCTGCCCGAACCGCGCGATTTCGCGACCGCGGCGGGCTATGTGCTGTGGGTGCTGAAAAAGCTGCCGATCGAGGGCGAGAGCTTCGTCGAGCAGGGCTGGCGGTTCGAGATCGTCGACATGGACGGCCGCCGGATCGACAAGCTGCTGGTCGAGAGCGTCGGCGGCGCGGCGAGGCCCGCCGCCGAAGCGCAAGCCTGACTTAGCCGGGAATGACGGTCTGCGAATCGCGGCCGTCGCCTTCGGGCGCTGCCACGATGTCGCGGGTGAGCTGTCCCTTTTCGACCGTATTGGTATCGGGATCGCCGACTGCCGAGCGGATCGCCGGATCGGCGGTGCCCGCATTGCTGACGGCGCTGGTCTCGACGCCGCTGCGCGGGGCGGGGCCGCCGAACAGCGCGTCCATCGCCTGCTGGCTGGCACCCGGCGTTTGCGGACGCGGCGCACCCGGTTCGGGCGGGGTCAGCGCGAAATCGGGCGGCACGGCCAGCGGCGCCTGACGCGACACGGCCATCTCATCCGGACGATCGCGATTGAACAGGTTCAGGCCGCCGCCGCAGCCGGCCAGCATGGCCAGCGCGGGCAGGGCGAGAAGGGCGGGCTTGATACGCATCGTCAATTACTCCGTGGCCGAATGGGCCGAAACTTGTGCGGTTCTGTCCTTGCCGGGCGCGGGGCCATTTTCGGGGCCGGACTCGTCGCCGTTCTTGTCGCGTATGAACAGCGTGCGGGCAAGCAGCAAGACCACGCCGAGGGTTATCGCCACGTCGGCCAGGTTGAACACGGCAAAGGGCCGCCAGTCGCCGATATGGAAATCCGCATAGTCGATCACATGGGTCAGGCGGAACCGGTCGATAAGATTGCCGACCGCCCCGCCCAGAATCAGCCCCAGCGCGAGGATGTCGCCCCGCTTCTTTTCAAAGAACATCCAGACCAGCACGCCCAGCGAGATCAGGCTGGTGACCGCGAACAGGGCGATCCGGCTTTCAAGGCTTTCGGCCGCGAACATGCCATAGGACACGCCGGGATTGGTCGCATAGCGCAGATCGAAGAAGGATAGCACCTCGATCACTTGCCGCTCGTACAGGTTCACGGGACCCAGCAGGATCGCCTTCACCGCCTGGTCGAGCGCGACGATGACCGCCGCGACGATCAGGCCCAGCCGCCGGTCGGCATTGAAGCGCGAACCGAGACTCATGCCGCCTCCATCGACGATACCACGCTCTCGCAGCGGTCGCAGGCATCGCCGTCTTCCGCCACTTCGGGCAGGTGACGCCAGCAGCGGCCGCACTTGGCCATGTCGGTCGGGGTTACGATCACGCTTTCGCCCTGCCCGCGCGTCACTGTCGCTGTGATGAACAGCTCTGCGAGGTCGTCGTCGGAGAAGCCCGCCGGAACGGCCCCCTCGGGCACGGTGACTTCGGCGGCGAGGCTTGAGCGGATGGTCTTTTCGCGGCGGAACGGTTCGATCGCCTCGTTCACATCCTCCCGCAGGTCGCGCAGCTTTGCCCATACGGCCTTGTCGGCGCGAAGCGGTTCGGCAAGCGCGATTTTGGGCCATTCCAGCAGATGGACGCTCCCCTCATCGGGATAGCGCGTGCTCCAGACTTCCTCTGCCGTGAACACCAGCACCGGCGCGGTATAGCGGACCAGCGCCTGGAACAATATGTCGAGCGTGGCGCGATAGGCCCGGCGCTTCGCATCTGCCGGATCGTCGCAATAGAGGCAGTCCTTGCGAATATCGAAGAAGAACGCCGACAGGTCTTCGTTGCAGAAATCGACCAGCGCGCGGGTATAGGCGTTGAAGTCGAAATCATTGACGCACCGATGCAGTTTGGCGTCTAGATCGCTCAGCAGCGTCAGCACATAGCGCTCAAGCTCAGGAAAATCGGCGATTTCGGGCGCGTCGCTGCCGTCATAACCGTCGAGCGCGCCCAGCAGATAGCGGAACGTGTTGCGCAGCTTGCGATACTGGTCCGCGACGCCCTTCAGGATCTCGGGGCCAATGCGGTGATCCTCGGTATAGTCGACCGACAATGCCCACAGGCGGATGATGTCCGCACCGAAATCGCGCATCACGTCCAGCGGGCTGATCGTATTGCCCAGCGACTTGGACATTTTCATGCCCTTCGGATCCATGGTGAAGCCATGGGTCAGCACCGCGTCATAGGGCGCACGGCCCCGCGTGCCGCAGCTTTCCAGCAGCGAGGACTGGAACCAGCCGCGATGCTGGTCGCTGCCCTCCAGATAAAGGTCCGCGGGCCATTTCAGTTCGGGCCACTTGCCGCTTTCCAGCACGAAAGCGTGGGTGCTGCCCGAATCGAACCAGACGTCGAGAATGTCGGTGACCCGCTCGTAATCGTCGAGATTATAGTCGGTGCCGAGCAGTTCTGCGGCGTTCTCCTCGTCCCAGCCGTCGACGCCCTGTTCGCGGATCTTGGCGACGATGCGTTCGTTGACGGCAGGATCGACCAGATATTCGCCGGTCTTGCGGTGGACGAACAGCGTGATCGGCACGCCCCATGCACGCTGGCGCGAGAGGACCCAGTCGGGACGTCCGGCGACCATCGAACCGATACGGTTACGGCCTTTTTCCGGAACGAACCGCGTACTGGCAATCGCATGTAGCGCAGCCTCGCGCAGGGTGCCTTTCGGTTCTGGCAGGCCGCCCTCGTTTTCCCAGCGCTGTTCGGCGCGGTTGTCGGCGATCTCCACCATGCCGGGTCTGTCCATCGACACGAACCATTGCGGCGTGCAGCGGAAAATGACCTTGGCCTTGGACCGCCAGCTATGTGGATAAGAGTGTTGATAGTCCGTGGATGCGCTGAGGAGAGCGCCAACCTCGCGCAAGTCGGAGCAGATCGGACCGTCGGGCGCGTTGAACTTGGGATTGATGACCGACATGTTGCGTTCGTCATCACGGCCCAGCCACGGCCAGTCCTCGCGGTAGCGGCCATCGCCTTCGACCACGAATTTCGGATTGATGCCGTTCGCCTTGCAGAGGTCGAAATCGTCCTCGCCATGATCGGGCGCCATGTGGACAAGGCCGGTGCCGCTGTCGGTGGTGACGAAGTCGCCCGCCAGCATGGGGCGCAGCTCGGCATAGAACCCGCCGAGGTGGTGCATCGGGTGGCGGACCTTGGTGCCGGATAGGTCGGCGCCCAATCCGCGCCAGACGATGTCGGTCGACTTGTCGGGCGTGCTGTCGAACAGGCGGGCGAACACGCTTTTCGCGAGCGTGGGCTCGCTTCCGATCAGGATGACGCGGCCATCGACCTTGTAGGCGACATATTCGATGTCCGGCCCATAGGCCAAAGCCTGGTTGACCGGGATCGTCCAAGGCGTCGTCGTCCAAATCACCGCATGCGCGCCGACCAGTTCCGCAACCGGCGACTCCGCGATCTCGAATGCCACGTCGATCTGGGTCGAGGTGATGTCCTCGTATTCTACCTCGGCATCGGCCAGCGCGGTCTTTTCGACCGGCGACCACATCACCGGCTTGGCGCCGCGATAAAGCTGGCCGCTGGTGGCGAACTTCAGCAATTCCGAAACGATGGTCGCCTCGGCATCAGGGTCCATAGTCAGATACGGCTTGTCCCAGTCGCCATTGATGCCTAGCCGCTTCAACTGCTCGCGCTGTACGTCCACCCAATGCGCGGCATAGGCGCGGCATTCGGCGCGGAATTCCTTTTGCGGAACCTCGTCCTTGTTCTTCTTCTTCTTGCGGTACTGCTCTTCCACCTTCCATTCGATCGGAAGGCCGTGGCAGTCCCAGCCGGGCACATAGGGCGCGTCCTTGCCCAGCAGTGTCTGGGTGCGGACCACCATGTCCTTCAGCACATGGTTCAGCGCATGGCCGATATGCATGTCGCCATTGGCATAGGGCGGGCCGTCGTGCAGCACGAAGGTCTCGCGCCCCTTACGCGCCTCACGCAGCTGGGCGTAAATATCCTGTTCCTGCCAGCGCGCCAGAATCGCGGGCTCCTTGGCAGGGAGTCCGGCTTTCATGGGGAAATCGGTCTTCGGCAGGAAAACCGTGTCTTTGAAATCGCGCTTGTCAGTCATAACCGCCGCGCACTAGCCCGAAGCCGCCTCGGTTGAAAGAGCGGGAATGCGGCGGGGCCGATAATTCAGCCCTCGATATCGGTCAGTAACCGCCGCGCTTCGTCGCAGTCGCGCGCAATCTGGTCCTTCAGCGCGTCAAGCGTATCGTATTTCTCTTCGGGCCGGATGAAGCGGCAAAGCGCGACTTCGATGGTCTGGCCATAGAGATCGCCCTGAAAGTCGAAGAAGAACGGCTCCAGCAATTCGGTCGGCGGATCGAAGCTGGGCCGCACGCCCAGATTCGCCGCGCCTTTCAGCAAGGGGCCGCCCGCCATCGGGCCGGTCAGCACGCGGCCGGTGACGGCATAGATCCCGAACCTGGGGCGCAGATAGGGTCCCATCAGCAGGTTCGCGGTGGGAAAGCCGATGCTGCGCCCCAGCTTAGCGCCATGGATCACCTCGCCGCGAATGGCGAAGGGGCGGGTCAGCAGGCGGGCGGCCTCGACGGGATTGCCCTCGACCAGCGACTTGCGGATGCGGGTCGAGGACACGACCTCTCCGCCTTCTTCCACTGCCGACACTATTCGCGTCGCAACGCCCAGCGCCGCGCAGCGATCGCGGAGCATGTCGATGCTGCCGCGCCGGCCCTTGCCGAAGGTGAAATCGTGGCCGGTGACGACGCCGCCCGCGCCAAGCCTTTCCACCAGGATGCGATCGATGAAATCCTCTGCCGAGGTTTCGGCCAATGCCCGGTCGAAACCGAAGACGAGCATGGCGCTGGCGCCGAGCCCTGCGAAAAGCTCCTCGCGCTGATCCAGCGAAGTCAGGCGAAACGGCGGAACATCGGGCGCGAAATAGCGCACGGGATGCGGATCGAAGGTCGCCACGATCAGCGGCACGTTATTTCTGGCAAGTTCGCGGGCCTGCGCGATGACCTGCTGGTGGCCGCGGTGCACGCCGTCGAAATTGCCCAGCGCAATCACGGCACCGCGCAAACCCTGTGGCATCGGGTCTTGGGAGGACAGGCGAATCATCGAACGCGAGGGTCTAGTCGGGCCTGCTGTCAGCCTCAAGCCGCAGCGGATCAGGTCCGGCGGCGCAGGGTGACGAAACTATAGGCGGGGCGATTACCCTCGGCAGGGCAGTCGGTGCGGCCCACTTCCTCCCATTCGTCGGCAGGCGGTGGGGGCATGGTGACATCGCCGTCGTAATCCCGGTGGATCTCGGTCATCTCGATCCGGCGGGCGAGCGGCAGGGCTTGCCGGAAGACATCGGCGCCGCCGATCACCGCGATCCGCGCGGCATTGGCCAGATGGATCGCGCTGTCGAAATCATGCGCAACCTCGGCATCCTCGCCGTTCCATTCGGGATCGCGGGTCAGCACGATATGGCGGCGGCCCGGCAGCACGCCCGGAAGCGAATCATATGTCGCGCGGCCCATGATCATCGGCGTCCCCATGGTCAGCCGCTTGAAATGCGCCAGATCGGCCGGAATATGCCAGGGCAGGCGTCCGTTCTGCCCGATCACGCCATTCTGCGCGCGCGCGAAGACGAGGAAGAGTTCGGGTCCCGTCATCGCGGCATTCCTTCCATGTTCAGCCGTGCCCGTCCGTCAGCAGCCGGGTCACATGGCCCATCTTGCGGCCGGGATTGATTTCTCCCTTGCCGTAGAGATGCAGATGATTGGCGGGATCCTGCAGCAGGCTCAGCCAGTCATTGGCCTGGTCCCCGATCAGATTGTCCATGCGCACCGCGGGCACGATTGTGTCGGTCAGCCCCAGCGGCAGGCCGCAAATCGCGCGGATATGGTTCTCGAACTGGCTGGTCCGCGCGCCCTCGATCGTCCAGTGGCCCGAATTGTGCACCCGCGGGGCCATTTCGTTGAAGACCGGCCCATCGGCGGTCGCAAAGAATTCCAGCGTCAGTACGCCGACATAGCCCAGCGCCTCGGCGACCTTGCCCGCCAGTTCGCGTGCTGCCGGGACCTGTGCCGCGACGTCTGCGCCTGCCGGAACGGTGGAGCGCGACAGGATGCCTGAGCTGTGATCGTTCTGTGCGCTGTCCCAGAAGCGGATCTCGCCGTCGAGTCCGCGCACGAGGATCACCGAGAACTCAGCCGCAAAATTCACGAAGCCTTCGTAGATCAGCGCATTGCCCGACAATGTCAGGTCCTCGGCATCGCGCGGCGACATGATCCGCCACTGCCCCTTGCCGTCATAGCCGTCGCGCCGGGTCTTGAGGATGCCCGGCGTCCCGATGGCATCCAGCGCGGCGGTAAAACCGGCTTCGTCATCGACGGGCGCGAAGGGGGCGGGAGTGCCGCCCAGGCCTTCGACGAAACGCTTTTCGGCCAGCCGGTCCTGCGCGATTTCCAGCGCCTTTACCGGGGCCCGCAGCGGGACCTTGCCAAGAGAGGAGAGCGGCTCGACGGGCACGTTCTCGAACTCGTAAGTGACGACATCGCAGCGCGCCGCGAATTCGGCCAGCTTGCTGGCATCCTCATAGGGGGCGCTGGTCGATTCGGCGGCGACATCGGCGGCCACCCCTTCGGCCTCGGGCGCGTAGATGTGGCAGCGATAGCCAAGCTGCGCCGCCGCCATCGCCAGCATCCGGCCAAGCTGGCCGCCGCCCAGGATTCCGATGGTGCTGCCGGGAGGGAGGGGTGCGCTCGTCATCAGCCTTGGTTATTGTCCACGGGACGTTCTGCCACGGAGGCCGTCTGCTCCGCGCGATATGCCTTCAGCCGCTCTGCCAGCGCTTCGTCGCCGGTGGCAAGGATCGACGCGGCCAATAACCCCGCATTTTTCGCCCCCGCTTCGCCGATGGCCAGCGTGCCGACCGGAACGCCGCCGGGCATCTGCACGATCGACAGCAGCGAATCCTGCCCCGACAGCGCTTTCGACTGCACCGGCACGCCCAGAACGGGCAGATGCGTCATCGCCGCGATCATGCCGGGCAGATGCGCCGCGCCGCCTGCACCCGCGACGATCACCTTGAAACCCTCGTCCGCGGCGCCCTCTGCAAAGGCGACCATGCGCGCCGGGGTGCGGTGCGCCGACACGATGCGGCAATCATGCGCCACGCCCAGCGCGTCCAGCGCGTCGGCCGCGTGTTTCATGGTCGGCCAGTCGGACTGGCTGCCCATCACGATGGCGACCCGTGGCTTCATCGATCAGCCTTCCGACAGATAGGCCCGCTCACCCGACGGCGCGCCGTCCTTGAACGGATAGACGATGGGCTGGCCGGTCGGGATTTCGAGGCCGGTGATGTCATCGTCGGAAATGCCCGACAGATGCTTGACCAGGGCGCGCAGCGAATTGCCGTGGGCCGAGACGATGACCGTCTCGCCCTTTTTCAGCTGCGGCACGATTTCGGCTTCGTAGAACGGCAGGACGCGGGCGATGGTGTCCTTAAGGCTCTCGGTCAGCGGCACGTCGATGCCGGCATAGCGCGGATCGTTGCCCGGATCGTACTGGCTGCCCTTTTCGATCGGCGGCGGCGGGGTGTCGAAGCTGCGGCGCCAGATATGCACCTGGTCCTCGCCGTGCTTTTCGGCGGTCTCGGCCTTGTTCAGACCGGTGAGGCCGCCATAGTGACGCTCGTTCAGCAGCCAGTTCTTGGTCTCGGGGATCCACGAGCGGCCTGCATTGTCGAGCGCGATGTGCAAGGTGCGGATCGCGCGGGTCTGGAGCGAGGTGAAGGCCACCGTCGGCAGCACGCCCTTTTCCAGCATGAGCTTGCCCGCCGCGACTGCCTCTGCCTCACCCTTTTCGGTGAGGTCGACGTCCCACCAGCCGGTGAAGCGGTTTTCCAGGTTCCATTGCGACTGGCCGTGGCGAACGAGGATGAGCGTGGCTTCGGTCATGCTTTTGGCGCTTCCCTGAAAAAACTTGGCCTGAAAAAACTGGGCCTAAAAACTGGACCCGAAAGGCTGGGCATTATGAAAGTTTGCCAAGCCCCTAACCGGCAGGGGGCGGTTTGAAAAGGGCATCCTGAAACGGGTGGGAGCCTGTCTCGCGGCAGAACGGTTGAGGAATAGCGGCAGGGCGGGTGCGGTTCGGGCGCGAAAAGTGACAAAGGTGACAGGTCCTACACAGGCTGTAACCCTGATCAAACCCTCGGAAATGCTGGGCATGGCGGCGAAAGGTGACACGCCGGGGGTGCGGAGAAAAACGGACGGTTTGAAAGAGCTGGCGGCGATGGGCTGCCGGGCGGGAGACTGGCCCAGTGCGGCGGTGTAGGACAGTAAAAGCTGCCCGGGACTATCGGAGCACGCGTTACTAGCGGAGTACGCGTGATTATCTGAGGACTCTGGGCCCCGCGCCGCCTTCGGCCCATTTGTCGCCTGCATTGTAGAGCGCGCATCTTTTCAGGCTGAGGCAGCCGCAGCCGATGCAGCCGTCCAGATCCTCGCGTATTTTTTCCAGCCGCGCGATCTGGTCGTCGATGCGCGTGCGGATCGCGCCGCTGATGCGCGCCCAGTCCTGCGCATTGGGGGTGCGGCCATGCGGCAGGCACGCCATCGCCTCGGCAATCTCACCAAGCGAGAGGCCGAGGCGCTGCGCGATCAGGATGAAGCTGAGGCGGCGGATGTCGGCGCGCAGGAAACGGCGCTGGTTGCCGCCGGTTCGCAGTGCTTCGACCAGCCCCTTCTCTTCGTAAAAGCGGATGGCCGACACGGACAGGCCGGTGCGCTGGGCGAGTTCGCCGATGGAAAGCAGATCGTTCGGATTCATCGATCAGAGTGATAGGCAAATCGGACCTTGATCTCAAGTAAGCTTGAGGTCGCAGGATGGCGGCATCCGAAACGCAAAACAAGGAGGCCATCATGGCAAAAGGCAGATTGGAGCACGTCAATATCTCGGTCAGCGACGCGGATCGCACCGCGCGATTCCTGGAGGGGCTGACCGGCTGGCACCGGCGCTGGGAAGGCCCGGCGATGAACGGCGGCTACACGATCCATCTGGGCGACGATGAGGCCTATCTGGCGATCTATTCCAATCCGCAAGTGACGGGCGGGTTCGCCAAGGGTGCACCGATGAACCATATCGGCATTGCGGTCGACGATCTGGACGCCGCCGAAGCGCTGGTGGTGGCCGAGGGTTTCGAGCCGTTCAACCACGGCGCATATGATCCGGGACCGCAGAGTTTCTATTTTTTCGACCGCGACGGAATCGAGTTCGAGGTGGTGCAGTACCAGCAGCCGCCCGCGAATTAGAGCGAGCATTGCGCAGCAAGCGGAGCGCCAATTCGCCAGAGGCGGCGCAGCGGCCGCCAAGAACTCCTCAGAGTCGCGCGGGCCATCAGGTGCGCGCGTGTCGTTCGACGTCACAGCCGCGGCTTTGCCGTGGCTGGGGGCCGGTGCGTCGGGGTGTGGCAGACGGGCTTTGAACCTATGCGCGGCCAATCCACTTAACACCTTGGCAAGACCTGACCCGTTACAGCGATCATATCGCCAAAGCGGAACTATGCCTTGAGACTGCGAAATCGCCCTTGGAAACCGCTTTTAGCGTTCACCTTCCTTACAATTGGTGCGGCGGCCTATGGGGGCAATCTTCTAGACGGAACCGTTGAACTTCGACGTTATGGCGAACTGAATATCGTCGAAACGCCAGTCAGGTTCTGTCTCTTTGTCCTGGCGTATATCGGCTTTTGCGCATTCCTCATGCTTGGCTGGGTTGCACTATGGTTCGACTGGAATCGGGATTACTTGCCGCCGTATAAGCCGCCCATAGATGATCCGACCAAGCGTAGTTCTATGTGAAGCAGTTAGGCTTGGGATCGGGAAGTTCGAAGCCGGGTCTGGATGCACAAGCGCAACCATTGTCATCCCCGCGAAAGCGGGGATCCAGAGCGAAGTGGCTCCACGACCGACTGGATTCCCGCCTGCGCGGGAATGACGAACGTGGCGGCAAGAACCTCGCCTAGTGTCGCCAGCAGACCTCCGCTTCCAGCCGAAACCGGACGCCCTCCCTTAATCCACGAACAACAACGCCGGCGTCTCCAGCAGCCGCTTCAGTTCCTGCACGAACAGCGCCGCTTCATAGCCGTCGACGATGCGGTGGTCGAAGCTGGACGAGATGTTCATCACCTTTCGCGTCACGATCTCGCCGTTCACGCGGGTCAGCTTATCGGTGATCTTGTTCGGGCCGACGATCGCGGTTTCGGGCGAGTTGATGATCGGCGTGGTGGTGACGCCGCCGATCGGGCCCAGCGAGGTGATGGTGATGGTCGATCCGCTGAGTTCGTCGCGGCTGGCCTTGCCGTCGCGGGTGGCGGCGGAGAGGCGGGCGATTTCCTCGGCGCAGTTCCACAGATCCATCGATTCCGCGTTTTTCAGCACCGGGACCGCGAGGCCCTTTTCGGTGGCGGTGGCGATGCCGCAATGGACGGGTGCATGCTGGCGCAGGACGCCGGCTTCGTCGTCGTAATGCGCATTGCAATGCGGGAAGTCGGGCAGCGCCTTGACCAAAGCGCGCACGAAGAAGGGCAGGATCGTCAGCTTGGGCTGGCCGTCCTTGCGTGCAGCGTTGAGCGCGCTGCGCGTATTCTCAAGCTCGGTGACGTCCACTTCCTCGACATAGGTGATGTGCGGGATGCGGCGCCACGCGTCCTCCATGCGCTGCGCGATCTTGCGGCGCAGGCCCACCACCTCGATCTCGTCCACGCCGGAGCGGGTGGCATAGCGGTCGTCTCCGCCCGAGAGATAGCGGTCGATGTCCTCGGGCGTGATGCGCCCGTTGCGGCCGGTTCCTTTCAGGCGCTCAAGCTCGATGCCCAGCTTGGCGGCGCGGCGGCGCGTGGCGGGCGCGGCCAGCGGGAAGCCGGCAGGTGCGGTACTGCTTGGCGCGGGAGCGGATTTCGGCGCAGAAGCGGGTTTGGGTGCGGGGGCCGGTTCGGGCGCGGGTTCGGCCTTGGGCGCAGGCGCAGGCGCAGGCGCCGGAGCCGGAGCCGCGGTGGGCGCTGGCGCGGGCTTTTCCTCGGCAGGGGCGGGGGCGTCGCCAGTGGCGTTGCCTTCTCCCTCGACCTCAAGCTCGACCAGCACCGAGCCGACGGGCTTCATTTCGCCCACCTTGCCGTGCAGCGCGAGGATCTTGCCGCCGACCGGGGTGGTCATGTCGACGGTGGCCTTGTCGGTCATCACGTCGCACAGCGGGTCGTCCTCGGCGATCTCGTCGCCGACCTTGATGTGCCATTCGACGATCTCGGCCTCGGCCACGCCTTCGCCGATGTCGGGCAGGCGGAAATGATAGCGTCCCATCAGCGGTACTCCACGGCGGATTTCAGGGCTTCGGCAAGGCGGATGGGGCCGGGGAAATAGTCCCATTCGAACGCATGCGGATAGGGCATGTCATAGCCGCAGATGCGCTGGATCGGGCTGCGCAGATGGTCGAAGCAGCGTTCCTGCACCAGCGCCGACAACTCGCCGCCGAACCCGCCAAAGCGCGAGGCTTCGTGCAGGATGAGGCAGCGGCCCGTCTTCTTCACCGAACGCACGATGGTGTCGATGTCGAGCGGGACGATGGAGCGCAGGTCGATCAGTTCCGCATCCACGCCGCTGTCGTCGATCCCCGCCTTGGCGACATGGACCATCGTGCCATAGGCCAGCACGGTCGCCTCGCGGCCTTCGCGCAGGATCGCGGCCTTGCCCAGCGGAACCTCGTAATGGCCCAGCGGAACCTCGGCATAGGGGTCGCCAGAATTGGCCCAGGTCTTCAGCTCCTCGTCGGGCCGTCCGAAGAAGGGGCCGTTGTACAGGCGCTTGGGTTCGAGGAAGACGACCGGGTCGTTGCTCTCGATGCTGGCGATCAGCAGGCCCTTGGCGTCATAGGGGTTCGACGGGATGACCGTCTTGAGGCCCGTGACATGGGCGAAGATCGCCTCAGGGCTCTGGCTGTGGGTCTGGCCGCCGAAGATGCCGCCGCCATAGGGCGTGCGCACCGTGATCGGGGCCCAGAACTCGCCGCCCGAGCGATAGCGCAGGCGCGCGGCCTCGCTCACCAGCTGGTCGTAGGCGGGCAGGATATAGTCGGCGAACTGGATTTCGGGCACCGGGCGCAGGCCATAGGCGCCCATGCCGATGGCGCTGCCGATGATGCCGCCTTCGGTCAGGGGCGCGTCGAAGCAGCGTTTCAGGCCGTATTTCTTCTGCAATCCTTCGGTCACGCGGAAGACGCCGCCGAAATAGCCGACATCCTCGCCGAAGATCAGAACGTCGTCGTCGCGGCCCAGCATCACGTCCAGCGCGCTGTTGAGCGCCTGGATCATGTTCATCTTCTTGGTGCCGGTCTCGGCGAAACCCTCGTCGAGGGCGGCGTCGTTCACGGAAGGCTGGTTCTCTACCATGTCAGTTGCTCCCTCCGCGCTCTCTGGCGGCGCGGAGCTGGTGCAGTTCGGCGCGCTGTTCCTTCAGGCGCCAGTCCATGTCCTCGAACACGTCGACGAACATCTCGTCGATGGGCGGCTTGGACTGGCCCAGCGTGCCGATGGCTTCGGCCTCCTTGACCGCGACGCGGACCTTCTCCTTCAGCTCTTCGGCCAGTGCCGCATGCTTGTCCTCGTCCCATGCGCCCAGCGCGATGAGGTGGTCCTTCAGCCGTTCTACGGGGTCGCCCAGCGGCCAATGGTTCGCCTCGTCCTTGGGGCGATAGCGGCTGGGATCGTCGGAGGTGGAGTGCCCCTCGGCCCGGTAGGTGTAGAATTCGATCAAGGTCGGGCCATTGTTGGTGCGCGCGCGTTCCGCCGCCCACTGGGTCGCGCCCCACACGGCGAGGAAATCGTTGCCGTCCACCTTCAGGCCGGGGAAGCCATAGGCCAGCGCCTTGGCCGCGAAGGGCAGGCGTTCGGGCGCAGCGAAACCGGCGAAGCTGGAAATGGCATACTGGTTGTTGGTGACGCACAGGATCGCGGGCGCGCGGAAGGCGGCGGCGAAAGTCATCGCCTCGTGGAAATCGCCTTCCGCCGTGGTGCCGTCGCCAACATAGGCGAGGCTGATCTTGGTGTCGTTCTTGTAGGCCGACGCCATCGCCCAGCCCACCGCGTGGACGAAACGCACGCCCAGATTGCCCGAGATCGAGTAGAAATCGTAATCGCGGGCCGAGAACAGGATCGGCAGCTGCTTGCCCGCCAGCGGATCCTCTGCATTGCTGAAGATCTGGTTGCACATGGTCGTCAGCGGATAGTTGCGCGCATGCAGCCAGGCCGAGGCGCGATAGGTGGGGAAGAACATGTCCCCCTTGTCCAGCGCCAGCGACTGCGCGGCGGCGATCGCCTCTTCGCCGGTCGATTTCATGTAGAAGCTGGTCTTGCCCTGCCGGTGCGCGCGGAACAGCCGGTCGTCGAAGGCGCGCGTCAGCATCATCGCGCGCAGCCCCTTGATCAGCGTATCTGGCGACAGCTTGGGGTCCCACGGGCCGACGGCCTTGTGGTCGTCGTCCAGCACGCGGATAAGCTCATACGGCAGGTCGCGCATGTTGGATTCGTGTTCGGCGATGTCGGGACGGCGCACCGCGCCCGCCTTGCCGCGATTGACGTGGCGGAAATCGACCTCGGTATCCGGACGCGACGGCGGTTCGGGGATATGGAGTTCGAGCCGTGGCAGGTTCGGCTTGGCGCCCGGCGGCGGCGCGGGGCGATCTTCGGGCGCGGTCGTGTCTGTCACATTATCCTCTCTCAGCGGATCCGCTCATCTTCGTGCTCGAAAAAGCCGGGGAACGAAATTTTATAACTGAGCAATTATATTACCACAGAGTCGCGGGCAATTCAATCGGCATGGATGCGATTGAAGCCGGTCATCGATGAAGCGCATGGGCGGCGGGGCTGTTCCGCGGGCAAGCCGGTTTTTCAGGCCCCGGCCTGGACCCGCAATTCAAAACGCGCGCCGCGCACCGTGGGCGCGAGGCGCAATTCCATGCCGTGGCGCTGCGCGATGGCCCGCGCCAGCGCAAGACCCAGCCCCGCGCCCTTGGAATGGCCGTTCGGATCGCCCGATCCGTTCTGGACGCGGCCAAAGCGTTCGAAGATCGTCTCGCGATATTCGGGCGGAACGCCGGGCCCGTTATCGGCCACGGCAATCAGCGGATGCCCTTTCGCATCGCGTTTCACGATCAGCGTGACGCGCCCGCCCGGCGGCACATATTTGAACGCATTGTCGAGCAGGTTGATGACGAGCCGGGTGATCTGGATCTCGTCCCCCTGCATGGTGACGCCCTCCTCGGCCTCCAGCCGGAAGTCGTGGCCCGTATCCTCGGCGCTGGCGGTGTAGAGATCGGCGATATTGGCGGCGAGCGCGCTGAGGTCCACTTCGGCAAGGCCCTGCGGATTGCCGCGCTGCGCCTCGCTATGCGCAATATCGAGCAGCGATTCGAGCGTGGCGACGACATGGCGGATCTCTCCGCGCGCGGCGATCAGCCGTTCGATCGTCTCGGCGTCGGGCCCGCCGCTTGACGCACCGCTGCCGGACCCGGCCTGTTCCTGCGCTTGGATCGCGCGCACCAGCCGGTTGTCGAGATGCATCAGCGGGGTCCGCATCTCATGCGCGATCTGGTCGGTGGTATCGCGCTGCGAGCGGGCCAGCCGGTCGAGCCGGGTCAGCGCGGCGCTGGAATGGCGGGTCAGCTCGGCAATTTCGTCCATGCGTGCCTGCCGTGTGTCCAGTGCGGCGAGGCGGTCCGGTTCGGGATCGCGGAACGCGGCATTGATGACCCGCACCCGCGACGACAGGCGGCGCGCGGTGATATAGCCCGCGACGCCGACCGCCATCACCACGAACAGCCCGCCCGCCACGAAGGACAGGCCGATCTGGTTGAGCTGGATCATCGTCCATCCGGTCTCGCGCGCCGCCAGCAGCCGCATGTCCGGCGCCAGATCGACCGCGCGGGCAAAGGCGGGACGCCCGCCCGGCAGCATGATGTCGCCCGACTGGCCGCCACGCGCTGGAAAGGTGGGCCACTGGGTCATGTCGCCCGCCAGCCTGCGCCCCTGTGCATCGACCAGCAGGAAATGCGTGCCGGTGCCGGGCGGGCTAGCAAGGTCGGCGCTTTCCTGAATATGCGCGACCAGTTCGGTCTGGCCCCGCGCGTCCAGGATGTCGGCCATATGGCGGATATCGGCATCGACGTTCCAGCGAACCGTCGCCTGCGACATCCTCTCGAACTTGGTGGTGACCAGCCAGCCGAGCACCAGCACGACCGCGATCGACACCGCGATGGCCCATGCCACCAGCCGGGTGAAGATCGAATCGAGCAGTGAAACCCGTTGCAAGCGCGCCCCTTTACGTTGGCGCGGCCCCTAGCGGCCGTCGAGCAGACGGTAGCCGGTCCCCCAGATCGTTTCCAGCGCGGGCGTGGCGAAACCGTCTTCCAGCTTGCGACGGAGGCGGCCGATATTCACGTCGACCACGTTGGTCTGCGGATCGAAGCCCATCTTCCACACGTCGCGCAGCAGCATCTCACGCGTGACGACGTCGCCGGCATTTTCGATCATGTAGCGGAAAAGTTCGAACTCCTTGGGGCTGAGCGCGAGATGCTTGCCCGCGCGAAAGGCGGTGCGCGCCTTTACATGACATTCGAACGCGCCGTGGATGATCACCGCGCTATGCGTATGGCCCGAGGCGCGGCGATGCAGCGCGCGCAGGCGGGCGAGCAGTTCGGTCGCCTCGAACGGCTTGGCCAGATAATCGTCGGCGCCCGCGTCCAGCCCTTCGGCGCGGTCGATCGTGCGGCCCAGCGCCGAGAGCATCAGCAGCGGCGTGCCGATGCCGCTGTCGCGCAATTGGCGCACCACGGTCAGCCCGTCGAAATCGGGCAGCATGCGGTCGAGGATGATGACGTCGAATTCGCCGACGCCCGCCTGCCGCAGCCCTTCCGAACCGGTCGGCGCCCAGGTCACGCGGTCGCCGGTGGCGCGCATCAGTTCCTGAAGATCGGCGGCGGTGCGGCTGTCATCCTCTATATGCAGGATGTCGAGACCGTTCTTAGCCATGCGTACCCCGGTCCTTTCCACGCCGCGTGCCATCATCGTCATGCAGGCGCCCCTTCGGTTACAGCCTAGTCCTTCCGACAGGTGCAGAATATCGCCTTTATCCCGCCAGCAACCGCACAACTGCTGACAGAAAGCTAACACTGGCCGTCATGCAGAAGGGCGTCCCGAAATGGAGCATCGCCATTCGTACCTATTGTAATTGCGAATGAGACTGGATTGCAACAACTCTCGCATGGGGTCAGGCGGAAAGATGGCGCGCCAGTATGGCGTCCAGCCGCACCAGCATGTCACGGTCGCGGGCGTCGGGCGCGGTGATGATCGCATGATCGAGCGCGGTGTCGATCGGCGAGGGACTGCGCGCGGCGGGCAGCGCGGCGACGAAGCGTTCGACCGTGCGGCGCGCCAGGTCGCCGTTCGCCCGCATCTGCGCGACGACTTCTGCGATATCGACCGATTCGTCCTCGCTGCGCCAGCAGTCGTAGTCGGTCACCATGCCGATCAGCGCATAGGGCAGCTCGGCCTCGCGGGCGAGGCGGGCTTCGGGCATGGCGGTCATGCCGATCACGTCCGTGCCCCATTGGCGGTAGAGGCGGCTTTCGGCGCGGGTCGAGAATTGCGGCCCTTCCATCGCCAGATAGGTGCCGCCGCGTGCGACCGGCCCGCCCGCGGCCTCGACCGCGTCGGCGGCCATGGCGGACAGGCGCGCGCAGACCGGGTCGGCCATCGAGACATGGGCGGTCAGGCCGGGGCCGAAGAAGCTGGATACGCGCGCGAAGGTGCGGTCGATGAACTGGTCCACCGCGACGAAATGGCCGGGCGGCAGATGTTCCTGCAGCGAACCGATGGCCGAGATCGCGAGGATGTCGGTGCAGCCGCAGCGCTTCAGCGCGTCGATATTGGCGCGCATGTTGATGTCGCCGGGCGGAATGCGGTGGCCGCGACCGTGCCGGGGCAGGAAGCGCAGCCTGACATCGCCGATCCGGCCGAACAGGATCTCGTCAGACGGCTTGCCGAAGGGAGAGCTGACCGGCAGCCATTCCGCATCCTCCAGCGCATCGAGCTGGTAGAGGCCGGAGCCCCCGATGATCCCGATTGTCCATTGGCTTTCCATGGCGCGCACTCATAGGGCCGGGCGGGCAGGCTGGACAAGCGGCTGTTTTCGCGCTTGGAGCGCAGGCGATGAGCCGCTGGGACGAACATCTGCAGGAGAGGCTGGCCGATCTGGCCGCGAAGGGGCGTCGCAGGGTGCTGCGTCCCGCGGCGCTGCATCCCCGTGGGCGGCTGCACCGGGACGGGCGCGAGGCGGTCGATTTCTCGAGCAATGATTATCTGGGGCTGGCCCTGCATCCGCTGCTGGCCGAGCGGGCGGCGGATTATGCGGGGCGGCTGGGCGCGGGATCGGGTGCGTCGCGGCTGGTGACGGGGACGCTGGAAGCGCATCTGGCACTGGAGGCGCGCGTGGCGGCGCTGAAAGGGACCGAGGCGGCGATGGTGCTGGCGAGCGGCTGGCAGGCCAATGCCGCGCTGGTGCCCGCTCTGGTCAAGGCTGTGCCGGGCGCGGCGGTGTTCACCGACCGGCTGGTTCATGCCAGCATTCATCACGGCTGCGCGGCAGCAGGCGTGCGCGAGATTCGGTTCCGGCACAACGATCTGGCGCATCTGGAGGAGCTGCTTGCCCACCATGCGGACGCACCGGCGCGCATCATCCTGACCGAGAGCGTGTTTTCGATGGATGGCGACCGCGCGGACGTGGCGGCGCTGGGCGCGCTGGCCCGGCGGCACGACGCACTGCTGGTGGTGGACGAGGCGCATGCGACCGGCGTGCTGGGACCGCAGGGCGCGGGGCTGACGCATGGCGTCGCGGGCGTCGACATCGCCATGGGCACGTTCAGCAAGGCGCTGGGCGGCTTTGGCGGATATCTCGCCTGTTCGGCGGTGATGCGCGACTGGCTGGTGAATGCGGCGGGGGGCTTCGTGTTCTCGACCGCTCTGCCGCCCGCGGTGCTGGGCGCGGCGGATGCGGCGCTGGATCTGATGCCGCAGATGGACACGCAGCGCGCGCATCTGGCGGCGCTGGGCGAGCGGCTGCGGGACGGGCTGACGCGGCTGGGGATATGGGACGGCGGATCGACCACGCAGATCGTCCCCGCGATCATTGGGGGCGAGGAGGACGCGCTGCACCTGTCGGCTGTGCTGGAAGAGCGCGGCATGGTGGCCGCCGCCATTCGCCCGCCGACGGTGCCGCCGGGTACCAGCCGCCTGCGCATCGCCTTGCGCGCCAGCCACTCGGAAGGCGATGTCGACGCATTGCTGGCCGCGCTGGAGGAGGCGGGGTGAAGCTGGTCTTCGTCCATGGCTGGGGGTTTGACGCGCGGGTCTGGGACGCGGTGATCGCGTGCCTGCCGAATGACGATATCGTGCGCCTTGATCTGGGCTACTTCGGTGAGCGGCTGTGGACCGTGGTCGAGGGGCCGTGCCTTGCGATCACGCATAGTTTCGGCACGATGGCGCTGCTGGCGGATCCGCCTGCGGGTTGCCGGGGGCTGGTCGCGATCAACGGGTTCGACCGGTTCACCCAGACCACGGACCGCCCCGGCGTGCCGCGCCGCCTGCTCGACCGGATGGTGGCGCGGATGGAAGCCGATCCCGGTGCGGTGCTGGGCGAGTTTCATGCGCGGCTGGGCAGCGCGGTGCCGGGCGGCGCGCCGCATCTGGACCCGCTGCTGCGCGATCTGACCGCGATGCGCGATGGCGACCGGCGCACCGCCCTCGCGGATTGGGGCCGTCCGGTGGCGGCGCTGGACGGGGCGGAGGATCCGCTGCTGACGGCCCCGGTGCGGCAGGCGCAATTCGCCTGCGCGGCGGGTCTTGCGCGCGAGACGGTAGAAGGCGGCGGGCATGTGCTGCCCCTGACGCATCCCCGCCTGTGCGCGGCATGGATCGAGCGGATGAGGGTCGCGGCATGAGCGATCGCACCGCCGCCATCGCCAGCGCATTCGGATCGGCACGGGATTACGACCGCCACGCCCATGTGCAACGCCGCGCCGCCGAGGCGCTGGCCGAAAGAATCGCGGCGCTGGAGTTGGAATCGCCTCGGTTGCTGGAATTCGGATGCGGCACGGGGTTCCTGACCGATGCGCTGATCCGCAGGGGAGTGGGCGGACAATGGCGGGTGACCGATCTGGCGCCGGACATGGTCGAACGCTGCCGGTCGCGCATGGCGGGACGCGGCGATCTAACCTTTTCGGTTCTGGATGTTGCCCGCGGCGAACCCGATGGTCACGGCGCATTCGATGTCGTCACCGCCAGCCTCGCCGCGCAATGGCTTGGTGATCTGGACGGGGCCGTCGGGCGGATGCTGCGCTGGGTCAGGCCGGGCGGGCATGTGCTGTTCAATACGCTGGCATCTGGCACGTTCCGCGAATGGCGTGAGGCGCTGGCAGAGGCGGGCTGCGCCGCCGGAACGCCGGACTATCCGGATGTCGCGGAGCTGGCCGCAATCCGCCGCGATGCGCAGGCGGCTGAACCGACAACCGATAACCTGATCGACCGCCATGCCAATGCGCTGGGCTTCCTGAAGTCGCTGAAAGCCATTGGCGCGCATGTGCCCGCGCCCGGCCATCGCCCTGCCAGCCCGGTCGGAATGCGCGCCGCGATGCGCGCGTTCGAGGCTTCGGGTTCGGCGGCCAGCTATGAAGTCGTCACCCTGCATTTCCGCCGCCCATGGGAGACTGCCGCATGACCCGCCCCATCGTGATCGCCGGAACCGATACCGACGCCGGCAAGACCGTGTTCGCCGCCGCGCTGACGGGCGCACTCAACAGGCGGGGCGGCGCGCATTACTGGAAGCCGGTGCAGGCGGGCTTCGACCCCTATGAAGGGCGCATGGAAGGCGATGCCGACCGCGCCGCGCGGCTGGGCGGAATACCGGCGGACCGCGTGCTGCCCGAGGTGCACAGGTTGCAGACGCCGTGCTCTCCGCACCTTGCGGCGGAGATCGACGGGGTGGCAATCGACCCCGACAGCCTGACCATTCCGCAGGTGGACGGCCCGCTGGTGATCGAGATGGCGGGCGGGCTGATGGTGCCGCTGACGCGCGAGGTGACGTTCCTCGACGTGATCGCGCGTTGGAAGGCGCCGACCGTGCTGGTCGCGCGCACCGCTTTGGGCACGATCAACCACAGCCTGCTGACGATAGAGGCGCTGCGGCAGCGCGATGTGCCGCTGATCGGTGTGGCCTTCATGGGCGAGGGGGTTTTCGTGAGCGAGGGCATAGGGGACAGCGAGCGCACCATCTGCGACATGGGCAAGACAAGGCGGCTGGGGCGGATAGACCGCCTCGATCCGCTGAACGCCGAGACGCTGGCCGCCGCGTTCGACGCCGGTTTCAAGCTGGAGGACTTTCTGTGAGCGCGATCTGGCATCCCTTTACCCAGCACGGGCTGAACGATCCGATCCCGCTGATCGAGCGGGCCGAGGGCGCGACCCTGTTCGCAAAGGACGGGCGGCGGATCATCGATGCGATCTCGTCGTGGTGGGTGACGACGCATGGCCATTGCCACCCGCCGATCATGCAGGCGATCGCCGAGCAGGCGGGCAAGCTCGACCAGCTGATCTTTGCCGGTTTCACCCACGAACCGGCGGAAGCGGTGGCCGAGGGGCTGCGTGCGATCATGCCGCCCAGCCTGACACGGGTGTTCTTTTCCGATTCGGGATCGACCGCGGTCGAGGTCGCGCTGAAGATGGCGCTGGGTTTCTGGAACCATACCGCCGGTGCGGGGCGCGCGCCGCGCAGCCAGATCGTGGTGATGGAGCACAGCTATCACGGCGACACCATCGGCGCGATGTCGGTGGGCGAACGCGGCGTGTTCAACCAGCCATACGATCCGCTGCTGTTCGACGTGACGAGCATTCCGTTTCCGTGCCAGGGAAGCGGGGGCGATCCGCAGCCCACGCTGGACGCGCTGGAAACGGCCTGTGCGGACGGCGCGGCGGCGCTGATCGTCGAGCCTCTGGTGCTGGGCGCGGGCGGGATGAAGTTCTACTCGCCTGAGGTGCTCGCCGCGATGCGCGCGATCTGCACCCGCCACGGCACCCTGTTCATCGCGGACGAGGTGATGACCGGCTGGGGCCGCACCGGCACGCTGCTGGCCTGCGAACAGGCCGATGTCGTGCCCGACATTCTCTGCCTGTCCAAGGGGCTGACCGGCGGCGCGATCCCGCTGGCGGTCACCATGGCGAGCGAGCCGATCTATGAGGCGCATCTGTCGACCGACCGGGCGAAGATGTTCTTCCACTCCTCCAGCTATACCGCCAATCCCATCGCCTGCGCCGCCGCCGCCGCCAATCTGGCGATCTGGCGCGATGAGCCGGTGCTGGAGCGGGTGAAGAGGCTGGAAGACCGTCTGGCGCAGCGGGTCGAGGCGCTGGCGGGGCAGCGCGCGATCCGGGGTGCCCGCGTGCGCGGCGGGATCGCGGCGTTCGAGCTGGGGGAGGGTGAGGGCTATATGGCGGGCGACGTCCCGGCGATGATGCGGCATTGCCTGTCGCGCGGCGTGCTGCTGCGCCCGCTGGGCAGCACGATCTATGCCATGCCGCCTTTCTGCATCACCGAAAACGAACTGGACCGCGTTTTCGAAGCGATCGCCACCATCTGAACGCTTTTGCGCGGTTCCGGCCATTTCATCCTGTGCCAGAGGGGGACGGTCACGCCCCGCAGCCCCTTCTAATCCCTAAGAACGATTGGTCCGACTCCCCTCCGCTACCTAGACCGGCGCTGCGCATCGGGCGGGCATATTCCCATGCGCATCAATGCCAGCGGGGGAATTTTTGAATGCGCGTACTTGTGACGGGATCGGACGGCTATATCGGCGCGATCCTCGGGCCTGACCTGATGAAGCGCGGCTTCGACGTGGTCGGCTGCGACACCGGCTATTACGCTGCGGGATGGCTGTATCCCTCGCCCGATCCGATGCCGATGTCGATCCGCAAGGATATCCGCGCGATCACGGCCGAGGATCTGGCGGGGTTCGACGCGGTCGTTCACCTGGCCGAACTGTCGAACGATCCGCTGGGCCAGCACGATCCACACATCACCTACAAGATCAACCATGAAGGTACGCTGAGCCTGGCGCGCGCGGCGCGCAGGGCGGGGATCCGGCGCTTCGTCTATACCTCGTCGTGCTCGGTCTATGGCGCGGCGAATGGCGATTACGAATTCGTGGACGAGACGACGCCGCCCAATCCGCAGACCGCCTATGCCGAATGCAAGGTGAAGGTGGAGCAGGACCTTGGCGCGATGGCGGGCGACAATTTCGCGCCCTGCTTCCTGCGCAATGCGACCGCATACGGGGCCAGCCCGCGGATGCGTTTTGACATCGTGCTCAACAATCTGTGCGGCCATGCGATGACGTCGGGCGAGATCCGGCTGACCAGCGACGGCACGCCGTGGCGGCCGCTGGTGCATGTGAAGGACATCTGCCAGGCGATCCGCCTGTCGCTGATGGCGCCCGAGGACGATATTCGCGGGCAGATCTTCAATGTCGGCGACACCGATTCCAACTATCGCATCATCGACGTCGCCACCATCGTTTCGGAAACCTTCCCCGGCTGCAAGCTGACCGTGGGTGAGAGCGATGGCGACAATCGCAGCTACAAGGTGGGTTTCGACAAAATCCGCAGGGTGCTGCCGGGCTTCAAATGCGAATGGACGCCCGAACGCGGCGCACGCCAGCTGCGCACATTGTTCGAGGCGATCCACCTGACCGAAGAGGATTTCAACGCCGCGCCCTATACGCGGCTGAAGATCCTGTTGCAGAACAAGGACAAGAAGCTGCTCGATTCAGAGCTGTGCTGGACCTTGCCTGTCGTCTGAGAAAAGCCCGTCGTCTGAGAAAAGCCCGTCGTCTGAGAAAAAGGCGCTGCGCCGGTCCGCGATGGTCCGGCGCAGGCCTTCGTCCAGCGGGGTGCGCGCCTGCCAGCCGGTGTCCCGCGCGATTTTCGTGACATCGGCGGCAATGACGGGCGCTTCGCCCGCGCGGTCGGGCAATGCGCCGATCTCGATCAGATCGGGCCGATCCATGATCGTGCCGATCCGGGTGACGAGGTCGCGCAGGCGGATCGCTTCGCCGCTGGCGACATTATACGCGCCCGATACGCCTGCACCGGTCAGCGCGGCGATCCCCTCGCCGATATCGTCGACCAGTGCGAAGTCGCGGCGGATCATACCGCTGGCGGTTTTTGCCGGTTCGCCGCGCAGCAGGCTGTCGATCACCGAAGGCACCAGCCGCGACGCCGCTTCGTTGGGGCCGAACAGATAGAAGATGCGCGCCCACGCCAGCGATTTGCCCAATTGCGCGGCGCGGGTTGCGGCCATGTCGTGCAATTCCGCCTTTGCCTTGCCGTAGAGCGATTGCGGCGCGATGGGCGTGACACCCTCGCGGCAGGGGTCGTCGCCGGGGGCATATTCGGCGCAGCTTCCGCAGGCGGTGACGTGGCGGCCGCCCGATTGCCAGAATTCCTCAAACAGTATCATGCCCGCGTCGCGCCACGCCACATTGTCGGGCGCGTCCCACAATCCGCCCGGACGGCTGCGCGCCCATGCGGCATGGATCAGCGCGCCCGGACGATGCCGCGTCATCAGCGCGGCGACCGCGTCCCGGTCCAGCAATTCGGCGCTGTCCCAGACCTCGTCCGCGGGGGCACCCGCGGGGCGCTTTCCGATGGCGACGAAGCGCCGGCCGCTTGCCCGCAAGGCGCGCAGAATCGCGCCTCCGACAAAGCCGCTGGCGCCGGTAACCATCACCGATGTCTGCTCATGCATTCGGATTACCCCTGCATTGGACCGCGCGTTAACCCGCATGCCCCGGCTGTGCGTCTTGCATGGAACCGGGGCAACCGGGTAAATTCAAGTCAGTTGTTGGGGGGCATGTATGAAAGTAGTCATTCTCGCGGGCGGACTTGGCACGCGGTTGAGCGAAGAGACATCGGTGCGTCCAAAGCCGATGGTCGAAGTCGGGGGCAAACCGATATTGTGGCACATCATGCGCCATTACGCGCATTTCGGCCATAAGGAGTTCGTGGTCTGCTGCGGCTACAAGGGCGAGGTCATCAAGGAGTATTTCCTGAACTACCGCTCTATCAGCAGCGATTTTTCCATCGACCTGGGCAGCGGCAATATCGAATTCCACTCGCCTTCGGACGAGGACTGGAAGGTTACGCTGGTCGATACCGGCGCGGATTCGATGACCGGCGGGCGCGTGCGCCGCGTGCGCGAGATCATCGGCGACGAGCCTTTCTGCCTGACCTATGGCGACGGCATCTCGACCGTGCCGATCGACGAGCTGGTCGCCTTTCACAAGGCGCAGGGCAAGTGGGCGACCGTGACCGCTGTGCTGCAGCCGGGCCGCTTCGGCGCATTGGGGATGAGCGAGGACGGGCGCAACGTTACCGGGTTCCGCGAAAAGGGCATTCATGACGGCGGCCATATCAATGGCGGGTTCTATGTGTGCGAGCCCGAGGTGTTCGACCTGATCGAAGGCGACAGCACGATCTGGGAGCGCGATCCGATGGAGCGGCTGGTCGAGCTGAACCAGCTGACCGCGTTCCGGCACGACAAGTTCTGGCAGTGCATGGATACGCTGCGCGACAAGACCTATCTCGAGGAATTGTGGGCGCAGCCGGATTGCCCGTGGCGGCAGGTCTATGCCAAGCCGCGCCGCATCGTCGAAGCCGTGACGGTTGGGGAGCCTGTGAACACGGTCCCTTTTGAACCGCGCATGCGGCAGGTCGCGAGCTAAACCTGGCCCCCGCCGGGCCTGGCGACCGCGTCAGGCGTAACGGGGCGTCAGGTGAAACGGGCGAAGGGGTTCGGGCACACATCGGGCAGCGCGATATATTCCACCGGCTCCCTGGCAGAGGACCGGTGGAAGAAGTTCGACCCCAGCATGAAATTGGTCATCACGCGGCGGGTGAAGGTCTCGTAAGGGCCTTCCCCGCCCAGCGCCATGTCCAGCCCGGCAAATCCGGCCAGCTGCTGCATATACATCAGCGCCTCGACCTTGCCGGTATCCGCCTCGCGCGGGGCATAGTCGGCGGCAAAGGCCTCGGCCGCGCCGGGCGCGATCGGTTCGCCGGGTAGGTAGTGGCAAACCATATCGGCGTAGAAATCTTCCATCGTCGCCGATGCGACAAAGGCGCCGCCGCCCGCCACCACCAGCGCACCCGCGCCGCCGCCGATGAGCGCGTTCCTGCGCGAGATTTTCGGAATGAATTTCGCCATGATCGCTACCCCACCAGCCTTTCCGCCGATCGCAGCGACATGGCCGCCGCGGTCAGCGTGGGATTGACGCTTCCGCTTGTCGGGAAGGTCGATGTGCCCACCACCACCAGATTGCGCACCGCGTGGCTGACCAGATCGCTGTCGACCACCGAATTGTCGATGCCGGTGCCCATGCGGCAAGTGCCCTGCACATGGCCCAGCGTCGGCCAGATCTTCGGCCCGCGAATCTCCTCGACCGGCAGCGGCGACAATATGTCGGGCAGACGGCTCATCGCGTGGTTCAGCGTATTGTGCGCATAATCGGACCAGTGCCCGAACTTCACCGCGGGCACGTCGCCCCCGTCGTCAAACACGCCGTTCTCATAGCTCAGATGATCCTCGACATAGAGGCCCAGCGGCAGGGACTGACGCCAGCGGCCCGGCGGATCGAGCCGCATGCCGTGGTCGAAACCGTTCTTGAAGATCACGAAACTGGTGCCGCGGTCCTTTGTGCGCCCTTCCTTCAGCAGCGTCAGGTTCATCGCGGTGGTCGCGGTGCCGCCGTCGTAATGGTCCAGCCCGTCGAGATAGACCTCGACATTGGCGAGCATCTTTTCGCCCAGATAGCGGCCCACGCCGTGCCCGCCGATGCCCGAACGCAGCATGATGAACGGCGACCACAGCGCATTCGCGCCCAGCACGCACAGGTCGCACGAAGCCTTGTAGTCCTTTGCGCCGTGGCGGAACTGCACCGACTTCACCACCCCGTCCGCGGTATCGAGCATCTGCACCTCGGCATCCACCACGATCGAGACGGCGGGATGCGACAGCACGTTGCGGAACCCGTTGAGCGCGTTGAACTTCGCATCGACGGGGCACAGATGGCAGCGCGAGGTGGAGCAGCAGCGATTGCGGCTGCTGTCTTCCGACTGCTGCGAAAGCTTGGCCGTGGGCATCGGGTAATGCAGGTGACCGGGCTTTTCGCGCATCATCCGGTCGGCGGTGGTCATGTGGTGATGCGGCTGCGGGTATGGCGCGGTGCCGGGGTAATGCTCTTCCAGCTCGTCCGAGCCGGCGATCAGCATCTTGCGTTCGGCCTGCTGAAAATAAGGCACCAGATCGTCATAGCCGATCGGCCAGTCGACGCCGGTGCCCGTCATCGAATGGATGCGGAAATCGTCGGGATGCAGCCGCGGGGTCAGCGCCCACCAGCAATTGCTGCTGCCGCCCAGCCCGATCGTATAGGCCCATTCCTTGTCGAATTCGCCGATATTGCGATAGGTGCCGTGGTTGTCGATATCGGAATTCTGCAGGTGCCGCAGCTGCCAGTCATGGCTGTTATAGCCGCCCTTTTCGACGATCAGCACGCGGTCGTCCGGCCGTTCCTCCAGATATTTTTCTAGAAAAAACAGCGATCCCATGCCCGAGCCGACGACGATCACGTCCCAGCTGTTCGAAGCGGCTTTGTCTGTGTCGATGAAATTCATCGCTGTTGATCCTTTCTGGACCGACGGCCGCAAGTTACTCCTGCCTGTTGCCACCCTTGTTCATGATAGGTCAGCCCGCTTCCGCCGGGCTGTTCTGCCTTTCGGCCACTTCGGACGAGAACACCAGGATCCCGTCCTCCGGCTTTTCGCCGATGTCGTATTTCGCCACCACCTCGTCGGCCAGCGGCGCCTCGTCGCTCATCCGGCGGAAATCGCGCAGCGCGGTGCCGGTTGAGCCATTGTCGACATTGAGCGCGCCCAGACCGTCCGCGACATGATCGCCATCGACAATACGAAAGTCGATGCTGAACCGGGTCATTCCCGTCACATTGTCCGATGTCGCATGCAGCTGGTTGGCCGAGAAGATCACCGCGCCGCCCACCGGCAGCGTCACCTGCACCGCGGCGGGGTGATCCAGCGGGGCAAAGGGCTGCGGGATGCCGCGCTTGTCCTCGCCCTGCTTGTGCTCTGCCGCCTTCAGGCGGCCGCGCGCATTCCACGCATAGATGTTGAAATCGTCCGACGAATTCTCGACCCCCGTCTCGACATAATGCGGGTAGAATTCCATCGAGCATTCGCGGCTCATCGGGAAGATCGGCAGCCAGAACTGGATCTGCTGCATCGGCGCGGACCACCACGTATCGCGGTGCGGCGGCTGCTTGTGCCCCACGCCGGAGGTGAGATAGCCGTCGCTCGACACCACGCGCATGCGCGGCACGTCGAGGAAGGTGCGGCTGGTATCGAAGCCCAGCTCTTCCAGATACTGCTTTTGCAGCACGCGGGTCTGCGGATCGTGGATGAAGCGCGGTTTGACCGCGGCGGCGCGCGCGACGAAATCGTCGACCGACAGATGGTGCTGCGCGGTGCGCGGATCGTGGGGCGCAAAGGCTTCCTCCACCATGCGCTGCGCATGTTCGCACAGCGCGATGCTGGCAGGCGTGGGCGGCAGCAGGTTGAGCTGGCCGCGATAGATCGCCTTTTCCTCGTCCTCGATCGAGCCATTGAGGCCCACCGTCACGGCGATCGTGTGCCGGTCATTGGGGCGGGCGTTGGTCATAGCGATGCCTCTTTCCTGTTGAGCGAGCGCGCGGGCTGCGGCACGTAATTCGCCTCTGTCACGGCGCGCACGAACATGCCCAGCCCTGACCGCAGCGTATGGGGCGTGTCGCGATAGCGCCAGCAATTGGCGACCAGGCTGACCCCGTTGGCGATTCGCGCGCGCGCCGCGCTGATGCGGCGGCCTTTGCGGTCGATCCCGCCATAGACCATCATTTTGTCGGGAATATTGTCATAGCTGCCGATCAGCGCTTCCATCTCGGCATGGGGGCCCATCGCTTCCTTGGCGAAATCCTTGTAGATGCCGCCGGTCGCGTGGGGGCGCGTGTGGACCATCGAAATCTCGTCGATGATGGCCGATTTATAGGCCGGGTCGGGCATGGTCACCGTCCAGATCCGGTCCATCCCCCAGCCCGATTTCACGCGCGCCATGCGCGGCATGAAGGTCTTGAGGTAATCGGTGCGGATCGCGGTCGCCATGCATTCGACGAAGTTCGAAAAGCGCAGCTTCGTCCTCTTGCACTGCAGCAGTATCGGATAGCAGAAGTAGCTGTCGGGATGCAGAGAGGGCTGGGCCAGCAGCAGGCCGTGCTCCTCGCAGATCTCGAAATAGCGGTTGAGATCCTGCTTGGTGAAGATCAGATCGTCGTCCATGAACGCGATATAGCGGTACCGGTCCATCAGTTCGGGATTGGCGGAGAGATAGCGATAGACGCTGTCCCATTTCGTTCCCTTGTCGATCGACACGGGCAGATCGCCGTCCGCGCCGATGTCGGGATCGTCGATCCACTGGCTGACCTGCAGGTCCCAGCTGCGCGGACCCGGGCCCTTCAGCCAGTCGTGGTGCAGCGAGGTCTTGCCGCCGCGCACGAAGACGAGATGGTCGCGCTTGCCGCTCATAGCACGCCTCCCGCGATAGTGCCGCGTTCGGGGGCCGACAGCCGCTCCAGCGCCTTGCGTGCGGCATGTTCGCCGCTGGTGAAGGCCTGGTCGGTCCAGATATAGCCCCAGTCGCCAAAGCGCCCGCAATAGGCGATGCCGATGTCGTCGAGGTAGTCGTGGATCAACTTCACCGCCGCCGGACGGTCATGGTCGAAGATGATATTGGCATAGGGCGCGACGATGGTGCTGGTGTGGTTCACCTGCTCGCGGCTGTCGATCAGCCCGGCCCGCAGCAGCCCGTCGATCACCGGTTCGATATAGGCGTCGGCGGGCTTTGTGCGCGGTTTCCATTTCTTCGAGAAATAGACCTCGGCCTGCAGCGCGCTGCACTCCTTGGGCGCGACATTGGGCGAGAAGTTCGACGGGTAGGACAGCCGCGCGAAGCAGATGTCCTCGTCATAGAAATAGGTCCAGTGCGCGTCCTTGATGAAGGGCTTGGTCACGCCGATATTGACCAGCACCACCTCGGTGCAGGCGAGCTTTTCCGCCGCCGCCTTCACATCGTCGGGTGCGCCCTTGATCATGGGGATCAGGCTGGGCAGCGCGACCGAGGAGACCAGCGCGTCATAGGGTGTCACCCGCCCGTCGCTCATCGTCAGTGTGCGGGCGGCGGGGTCGATGGCCACGATCTCGGAATTAACCTCAAGGTTCGCGCGTTCGCGAAAGCCGTTGAGGTAGGACACGAAGCCGCCATGCGTCGGATAGCGGAAGTGGTCGACGTAATGGACGTCGGGCGATTTCTTGTCGAGCGCTCCCACCAGCACCTGTTCGAGCGTGGGGCGATAGAGCCGCGGGCCGAGCCAGTCGGTCGTCAGGTTCTTCGCCTCGGTCGAATGGTATTTCTTGGTGTATTCCATCGGGAAGGTGCGCGCGAAACCCTCTCCGAAGGCGGCGAGGAGCCAGTCCTCGTAATTCTCGATCCGCGCGTCCTCGATCGGGGTTTTCGTCGCCTCGACGAAATCCTTGATGCATTTGACGACGAGTTCGGTGGGCAGGCCGTGCAGGCTGGTCTGCGCGGGATGCTTGATGAAGTGGCCCTGCCAGAAATTGTCGACATAGGCGCGCAGCTTTTCGAACGTGCCGCCCAGCGAATCGGCGAACAGTTCCTGAAGGCGCTTGTCCTCGGTAAACGAGATATGCGGGCCTTCGTCGAACAGATAGCCGTCGTCATAGGCATGGGTCGAGGTATGCCCCCCGTGGACGGGACGCTTCTCATAGATCGTCGCATCGACATTCTCGCCCGACAGTGCGTGCGAGGCGCCGAAACCGGCGAAACCTGATCCGATGATGGCAATTTTCGGCTTGCTGGCCATTCGTGCTGCGCCCTTAGTCCTCGATTGTCGCCATCGGGACGGGAACGATGAACTTGCCGCCCCAGTCGCGCACTGCCGCCATCTGGTCCTTGATTTCGTCCTTCAGGTTCCAGGGCAGGATAAGGACATAATCGGGCCGTGTGTTCAGGATCTCGCCGGGGTCCAGAATCGGCACACGCACGCCGGGAAACAGGCAGCCCTTCTTGGCGGGCGAGCGGTCGACGGTGTAATCGATGAAATCGGCATCCACCCCGCAATAGTTGAGCAAGGTCACGCCCTTGGCCGGCGCGCCATAGCCGACGATGGTCTTGCCCTGCCTTTTCAGTTTCAGCAGCAATTCGAGCAGCGCGAATTTCGTGTCGAGGATATCCGCCCGCCACGCGCGATAGGTGGCCGGCTTGTCGAGGCCGTATTCCAGCTCCTCGTTCCGCATCGCGTCGAGCGACAGCTCGTTCGGGCGGGCCGACTCCTGACGGCAGACGAAGAAGCGCACCGATCCGCCATGCGTCGGCAGGCTGTCGACCGCGAACACGCGCAGGCCGCATGCCTCGAACAGGCGCTCCGCCGCGATCAGCGACAGATACGAGAAATGCTCGTGATAGATCGTGTCGAACTGGCGGCCCTGCATCAGGCGCAGCAGGTGCTGCACCTCGAAAGTGGCGACGCCTTCGGGTTTCAGGATGGCAGCGATGCCGCGCACGAAATCATTGATGTCGGGCACATGGGCGAGGACATTATTAGCGGTGACGAGGTCGGCCTGCCAGCCGCGTGCGGCCAGCGACTTGCCATATGCCTCGGTCATGAACTCGATATCGACGTCGAGGCCCAGCTTGCGCGCGGCCTGAGCCGGACCGGCGGTGGGTTCGACGCCGAAGCAGGGGATGCCTGCCTCTTTCACATATTGCAGCAGATAGCCGTCGTTGCAGGCGACCTCGACGACCTTGCTGTCCGCCGTCAGTCCGAAACGGTCGATGACCATGTCGACATAGGCCTTGGCGTGGGCCAGCCATGTCGTCGAATGTGACGAGAAATAGGTATAGTCGGCGCGGAAGATCGCATCGGCGGGCAGCACGTCGTCCGCCTGCGCCAGCCAGCAGTTTCCGCATACGCGCACCGCCAGCGGATAGGTCGCCTCAGGGTCGTTCACCCGGTCGGCCGTGATGAGGTCGTTGGCGATCGGGCTGTGGCCCAGATCAGCCAGCACGATGTCGAGAGGCGCGGCGCAATGGCGGCATTTCGTGCCGCGCGCCTGCGTCGTCGCCCTTTGGCCACCATGGGGATCGCTTTCGACCGCCGCTGTGCCGCCCATGTTCATTCTGTCTGCAACCCCCCGGTTTGATAATGCGATAATGGCGCCGCGCTGGGCGCATCCGTCAGCCTGTGGCGGCGGCTTCCCGGTTCTGGAACCGCTCGACAAAGCGCTTGCGGATCAGCTTGCGCGCGATGGGCGCGGGCGCGGTGACGACCGCCAGCACCCAGCCAGCCACGATGAGCCGCTTTTTCAGCGGATCGAAATTGCGGCGAAAGATCGAGCCGATCGCGTCCATCCCCGCCGTGATCCGTCCGTCGCCCGGCAAGGGATGGTCCCTGGGCGCCATGCGCAGGCTGGCTGCGCGCAACTGCAGCAGGTGGCGGCTGCGGCGCAGGCTGTCGGGCCGCGGCGGTTCCACGCCGAGCGCGGTGCAGATATCTTCCGCGCTTTTCTGCCGCTTCATCGCTCGGGCCACTTCGCGGGTGAAATTACCGGGGCGTATGCCAAGGTTCGAATCGTTCGACCCATGCTGGCGGTAATGGACCAGCGGTTCGACGATGGTGACGACATCGCCCATTAGCGGCGCCAGCGCTAGGCAGGTCGAATCGGTAACGACGTCATGCTCTTCCCCGATCGGAAAGAACCGTTCCAGAAAGCGGCGAGAGTAGGCGTTGGCCGATCCCGGCGGCGTCGGATATTCGGTGGCGCTGCGCGCCCATGCGGTGATCTGCGCGGGTTCGGGGCGAAATGCGAAATTGGGAATGAGATCGCCGAACGGTCGGTCCTCGGCATCGATCAGTTGCATCTGGACCTGCACCTTGGTGACGGTGGGTCCCCATGCGGCGGCGACGGCCTTCGCAAAGCGCGGATCGAGCACGTCGTCGGCATCGAGGAACACGATGACCTCGCCGGTGGAATGCGCAAAGCCATTGTTGTTGGCGTCGCGCTGGCCGCCGTTCGGCTGGAATATGGGGGTGATGGAACCGGCAAAGCTTTCGATCACTTCGCGCGAATTGTCGGTCGATCCGTCATCGACCACGATCACCTCGACATCCGGCCAGTCGAGCGCAACCGCGCTTTCGATCGCGCGACCGAGGAAGCGGTCGTAATTATAGTTCGCGATCACGATGGAAAAGCGCATGGGAACGGCGTCATCGCGCGCGGCGGCGCCTGTCGTTTCGGGTTCTGGATGCACTGCAACGGACATTATGGTCGTAGGCCCCCCTTTGCGACCCGCTTGGCGATAATCGGCGCTGCCCTCAGCATGCTGCCCCCAGCATCCTGCCGGTATCATCCCTGTCGGACGGGGCCATTCAACCGGGCGCGACGCCCGATCTCAAGCTCCCATTCGATAGCTACCCCTAAGGGTCAGGCGCATTTGCCGATGGCGTTCTAAAGGTCGAGGATCCGCAACGGATCGGCCTTGCCGCGCAAGACATCGCCGAATGCGCGGATATTTCCTTTCAGACGCCCGCGCCGGTCGATCGTGTCTTCGGGCCTGATGCTTTTCGCCAGATTCGCGGCGACATTCTTGGCCATCAGCGTCCAGCCATGCGCCGCGCCGATCGTGCCCTTGCGGCGCAGATAGACGATATTGGCAACCTGCGAATAGCCCAGCTTCAGCCCCGAGGTGCGCCCGCCGCGCGTACCCATGTGGATGCCGGTGATCGCACTGGTGCGCAGCATGTGGCCGCGGCGTGCGAGCTGTTCGGTGAAGTCGACATCCTCCTGCCAGCCGTAAAGCGGCAGGTTCTCGTCGAAGGACAGATCCTCGCACGCGCTCATCCGGAAGGCCATGTTGCAGCCATACAGCCAGCTGGTCCTCTCGTCCGGTTTGTCGGGACGCGGCGCGCCATTCGGCCCCGCGTCGAGCATCGCCTCGGCTTCCTCATAGGTCAGCGCGCCGGTCTGCGCGCCGTCGGCGATCAGCCAGCCGGTGAGGCCGACGAGGTCGGGGTCGCCCTCGAACAATTGCTCAAGCCGCTGAAGGAAATCATGCGCGACGAGGAAATCGTCGTCGAAGAACACCACCGCGTCGGTCTGGCCGCGCAGCAGCGAGAGCGCGACATTGCGCTGGGCGCACAGGCCCTTCTTGGGCGAGACCACCGCCTGCTGCGGCGGCTGTGCCAGCCGGTCCAGCCCTGCGATATCCTCTGGCGCAGCGCCGACGACCACGATCCCGTCAGCCGGGCGGGTCTGGTGGCGAAAACGGTCGACCACCTTGCACAGCACGTCGGGCCGACCCGTGGTGGCGATCGCGACATGGATACGCATGGCTACACTACTCCGCTTGTCCGCATTACGGCCCCGGGCACGCGTTCGCCCGTCCGCAATGGCTGTCGCGCCATCCCTAGGCGAGGTGCGAATGCACCGCCATGGATAACACGGTCGAGCCTCCAAAGGGTTAAGCACAAGGTTAAGCGCCGCCAATTGGGGGCGACCAGCGCGCGGTGGTTGGTCCACCGGAGGGCGCAGAAGCAGGCCGAACGTGGGACCGGCGGGGGCAATTTCCCCTATCTCCTTCGGATGAGCCGGGTTGGATGGCACAAATCCCCCGATGGGCAGTTTCTCGCGCCGGAAGCGGGTGATACATTGCCCCGCGATGCCGACACAAGCGGCGGCAGCACAGGGTGACGCGATTGCTAGACGAAGAATTCCTTGGCGCGATCGACAGGGCCAGCGAGGATCATGACATCATTGCGGCTTGCGTGTGCCGGAACGAGATTGACCGGCTGCAATCCTGGCTTGCGCATTATCGCGCAATCGGGGTGGGCTGCTTTGCCGTCATCGACAACGGGTCGGACGACGGGACCCATGAATATCTCGCCGCGCAGCCCGATGTCATCCTGACGCGCACCACCGCCAGCTTTGCCGCGGCCAATTGCGGCATGGACTGGATCAACGCGGTGCGCGCGCGGATCAGCCGGCGGATCTGGCTGCTCTATACCGATGCGGACGAGCAGATCGTCTATCGCGGCTGGCCCGAACGCCCGCTGGCCGACCTCTGCCGCGAGGCGGAGAGCGAGGGCGCCAACACGATCTTTGCCTTCATGCTCGACATGTATCCCGACGGGCCGGTCGAATCGGGCCAGCCCGAGGAAGGCCGCGACCTGACCGAGATCGCGCCCCTGTTCGACAGCGAATATCACTTCCGCCTGCGTCCGGTGAAGCCGTGGCGCCATCCCGACGGCTGGGTCGAGGTGGTCGGCGGCCCGCGGGTGCGGCTGATGTCCAGCCTGCAGCGCGAGGCGAAGAGCAGCTGGCGCACATATTGGCTGCGCGGGCAGAGCGACCGGGTGCTGCCGCGCGTGCCGCGCCGTTTCCTGCCGCTGGCGCTGCGTGCGCTGCCGACGCAGATGCCGGTGCTGGCGAAATATCCCCTGGTCCGCACGCAGACGCCCGTCCATTACGCGCACAACCATGTCGTGTTCGGCGGCAATGTGTTTCGCGAAAGCGCCGTACTGCTGCACTTCAAGTTCCTCGCCGATTTCGCCGCCCGCGTGCACCGCGAGGTGGAGCGCGGCGAGCATTACAACGGCGGGGCGGAATATGTGCTCTATGCCGACATGATCCGCCGCAACAAGGGCATGGATCTGCGCTATCCGGGCAGCGTCCAGTTCAGGGGCGCCGATCAGCTGATCGAGATGGGGCTGATCCGCGACCTGACCGATTTCGGTGAATATCCGATTCCCGCCAATGCCGCCTGACGCCTGCCCGATAACTGGCCCGCCCCGCAACCGACTCTCCCGATAACTGACTCGTGCGGAGTAACCCCGTTTCATGCGGGGATTACGCCAAAGATCGTTCATCAACGACGTAACGCGATGTTATCGGATACCGGGTTAGGTCGCAGAGCCTGAAGCGCCCGGATCCGCAGATCCGCCATTGAAAGACACGCTATGAAGACGCCCTTCCCTGTCCTCGTCACCGGCGGTGCCGGCTATATCGGCAGCCATGCGGTGCTGGCGCTGGTCGATCGCGGCTGGCCGGTGGTGGTGCTCGACGATTTGTCGACGGGGTTCCGCTGGGCGGTGCCGGACGGCGTGCCGTTCTATGAAGGCGACGTGGCCGACGGCGATCTGGTCAAGCGCATCTTCGAAGAGCAGGGCATCGGCGCGATCATGCATTTCGCCGGATCGATCATCGTGCCCGAATCGGTCGAGAATCCGCTGAAATATTACGACAACAACACGGGCAAGAGCCGCGCGCTGATCCAGTCGGCGGTCGAGGCGGGGATCCCGCATTTCATCTTCTCGTCCACCGCCAGCGTCTATGGCGAGGCGGAGGCGAAGCCGCTGGCCGAGGACGATCCGATCCAGCCGTTCAATCCCTATGCAATGTCCAAGGCGATGACCGAGCGGGTGCTGGCCGACACGGCCTGGGCGCATGAGATGAACTATTGCGTGCTGCGCTATTTCAACGTCGCGGGCGCCGATCCGCAGGCGCGCAGCGGGCAGTCGGGCGTGGGTTCGACCCATCTGATCAAGGTCGCGCTTGAGGCCGCGCTGGGCAAGCGCAGCGAGGTCGCGGTGTTCGGGCTGGACTATCCGACCCGCGATGGCACCGGCATCCGCGACTATATCCATGTCAGCGATCTGGCTGCCGCGCATGTCCATGCGCTGGAAGCGCTGATTGCCGAGCCTGCGCGCAATCTGACGATGAATGTCGGCTATGCGAAGGGATTCTCGGTGCTGGAGGTGCTGGATGCTGTCGACCGCGTGGTGGGCAAGCCAGTGCCGCGCCGCATGGAAGGGCGGCGCGCAGGCGACGTGCCCGCGCTGCTGGCGGACAACACGAGGCTGCTGGCCACCACGCCGTGGAAGCCCGAGAACGACGATCTGGAACAGATCATCGCCGATGCGCTGCGCTGGGAGACCAAGCTGCAGGCGATGCGGCAGGCCGAAGGGACGCGCGAAAACGCCTGATTCGCCCTGCGGGCGGGGGCGCTTACCGCTTTCATCGCTTGACTCGGCAGGCCGCCGCCCGTAACGGGCCAGCCTTGATTTTCGCCCGCCCGCGCCCATTTCGCGCAGCTGGCGGGGCATTCACGCATTACACCGGATAGAAACAATGAAGATTCGCAACAGCCTCAAGTCGCTGAAGAACCGTCATCGCGACAATCGCGTGATCCGTCGTCGCGGCCGCACCTATGTGATCAACAAGACGGTGCGCAAGTTCAAAGCCCGCCAAGGCTGATCGGCAGGCCGTCATTCCGCTCGGCAGGGCTGCGAACGGCCGTCTGCTGCGCTTCCGGTGCTCACGACCAGTAGGTCGCTGCGCGCCGGTTCTCGCAGCCAGCCATTCTCGCTCCAGCCGAACGAAATGCCGACCTACCGCCGCGTAGGTTTTTCGCGCTGATGAACCAGACACCCGTCCGTAACGTCGTTTTTGACGTTGGGCGGGTTCTGTTTCGTTGGGACATGGCGTGCCTGTTCCGGCAGATGGTGGCGGGCGAGGACGAGCTGGATTTCGTGCTGGGCCACGTCGTCACCGAAGAATGGCATTTCGAGCATGATGCCGGACGCGATCTTGGCGAGATGGTGGCCGAGCGCAAGGCGCTGTTTCCAGCCCACGCCGCCGTCATCGACGCCTATGCCACCCGTTTCCTGGAGACGATCCCCGGCCCCGTTCCCGGCTCCATCGAGCTGGTCGAGCAACTGGACGCAGCGGGGGTGCCGCTATTCGCGATCACCAATTTCGCCGACGAATTCTGGGACGATTTCCGCCCGCGGCATGCCGTGTTCGACCGTTTCCGCGACATCGTCGTGTCGGGCAAGGAAAGGCTTGCGAAACCCGCGCCCGAGATCTTTCAGCTGGCTGCGCGCCGGTTCGGCATCGACCCCGAAGCCAGCCTGTTCATCGACGATAACGAGGCCAATGTCGCGGCGGCGACGCGGCTTGGCTGGCAGGTCCATCATTTCCGCGACGCCCCCGCGCTGCAGGCCGATCTGGCGCGGCGGGGATTGATCGCGGCCTGATCTTTCCCGCCCTCTTTTCCCGCGCTAGACCCCCCTGCGCATGACCCGTTTCACCGTCAACGACCGGCCGGTCCAGTTCCTGATGGATCCCGACACGCCCCTGCTGTGGGCGCTGCGCGACGCGGCCAATCTGACGGGCACCAAATATGGCTGCGGCACCGGCGATTGCGGGGCCTGCACCGTCATCATCGACGGTGAGGCGATCCGGTCCTGCCTCGTCACCATTACCGAGGTGGAGGGGCGTTTCGTCACCACCATCGAATCGCTGTCGGGCGATCGTTCGCACCCGCTGCAACAGGCGATGGTGGCCGAGGGCGCGATCCAGTGCGGGTTCTGCACCCCCGGCGTCGTCATGGCGGGCGCGGCGCTGCTCAATCGCAATCCGCGCGCGGGTCGCGAGGAAATCGCGCAGGCGGTGCGCAACCTCTGCCCATGCGGCGCCGGACCGCGCATCATCCGCGCCATCGAACGCGCGGGCCGCGCCATGCGGCGGCGCGAGAATCTTGAAACGCTGCCCGCGCCCGGCATCGATCCCGCCGAAGCGGCCGAGATCGTCCCGGCCATCAGCGCGGCACCCCAAGAGCAGGAGAGCGAGCCATGAAGGCGACCATCTGGCACAATCCGAAATGCGGCACATCGCGCAAGACGCTGGCAATCCTTGAGGAAACGCCCGGCGTCGAGGTCGAGGTGATCGAATATCTGAAGAATCCGCCCGCCGCGGAAAAGCTGGCGCAGCTGTACGCCGATGCGGGGATCACGCCGCAGCAGGGGCTGCGACTGCGCGGCACCGATGCGGAAGAACGCGGCCTGCCGCAGGCGGATGACGCGGCGGTTCTGGCCGCGATGGCGGCAGAGCCGATCCTGATCGAACGCCCGCTGGTCGAGACCGAAAACGGCGTGCGGCTGTGCCGACCGCAGGAGAAGGTGCAGGAAATTCTTTGATTTGCGGAACGCATGCCCCATCTGGGGCTTGTCACGACATCGCCCGTGACGTTTTTACGGGCGCGAACTTGCAATAGGGTCCCGCATTTGCCACGCAGCATGCAGGACGGACAATCAGCCTCGCGAGGGCACAGCATTTCATGAATGGTACCGAATTGGCGGAGAGGTCCGCGGTTTCCCGCGCGAAACGGCGGATCGGGCACAAGCTCGGACCGTGGGCCGTGTTCTTCAAGGGCTTTGTCCAGCACCCGGTGATGGTCGGTTCGATCATCCCCTCGTCGCGCTTCACGATCAATCGCATGCTGGCGCGGACCGACTGGGACCGCTGCAAGCTGTTCGTCGAATATGGCCCCGGCGTCGGCACGTTCTGCCAGCCGGTGCTGGACCGCTTGCGGCCCGACGGATCGCTGATCGTGATCGACACCAACCCGCTCTATATCGACTATCTCAACCGCACGATCCACGATCCGCGCTTCACCGCGGTGCTGGGTTCGGCCGCGGATGTCGAGAAGATCGTGAAGGAGCGCGGGCATGACGGCGCGGATTATGTGCTGTCGGGCCTGCCGTTTTCGACCCTGCCCGACGGGGTGGGTCCGGCGATCGTCGATGCGACGCACCGCGTGCTGAACACCGGCGGCGCGTTTCTGGTCTATCAGTTCTCGGCCGCGGCGCGCGATTTCATGGCGAAGCGGTTCGATCGGATCGATTCGGATTTCGAACCGCTCAACGTGCTGCCCTGCCGCCTGTTCTGGGGCCACAAGGACTAAGCGCCTGGCGTTCAGCCCTTGATCGAAGCGGCAGGCGCCAGCTGGCGCCATGCCGCCGTCAGCACCACCGCACTGACCAGCGAGAAACCGGCAACGACCACGCTGCCGAACAGCGCGACGGCGATGCCGCCTGCCTCGGGCCCGCCGATGGCCGCGACGATCGCACCCGGAACGCTGGTCGCGACCAGATAGATCACGATCATCGCCAGCAGCAGCAGCAGGAAGAACACCAGCAGGCGCGAGGCATTGCCCTTGGTCATCGACCAGCTTGCCAGGATCGCCTCGAACGGATTGCGCGTGCCGCCTGCCGCGACGACCGGCGCGATCAGCATGGTGCGCGAATAGACCCACATCGCCAGCGCCAGCACGGGAATGACCGACAGGCCCATGACCGACTCTCCGCCGATGGCGGCAAAGGGAAGCAGCACCAGCAGCATGGCAAGGCCCACGCCCGCGCCCACCACCAGCTGCGCCGCGATCAGCGTGGGGAGCGCCTTCAATCCGGCGCCGATCGATTCGCGCACGTCGGGCCGCCCGCGCCCTGCGATCAGCACGATCACCGCCAGCAGCCCCGCGCCCTGCGCGACCAGCCCCAGCAGCATCAGCGGCCACCAGCGCGCATAGATCGCGACCATCGCCTCGCCCGCGGCCTCGCCCTCAAGCCCGGCGGGCGGTTCGGGCAGGATGAAATCGACCGCCAGCTGCGGCAGCACGAAGAACAGCCCCGCCATCACCAGCAGCACCGCGCGATTGGCGCGGATGACGCCGACCGCGGATTTCCACGCGGCATTGGCATCGAAACGGCTACGCGGGGCGGAAGGACCGGCCGGGGGAAGATTCACGCTCATGAGGCTTGATTTGGCATGCCATTCGGGTCCACGCAACGCGCATGGCCAGCCAAGTCGAGACAAATGACGACCAGCCGCCCGTCACGCAGGAACGGGTCGATATCGAATGGCGCCGCGAGAGCGGGCTCGTCCCCTACCGCGAGGCGCTGGCGGAGATGGAGGCGCGCAATCGCGCGATCCACGAAGGCAGCGCGAGCGAGCTGATCTGGCTGCTGGAGCACCCGCCCGTCTATACCGCGGGCACCAGCGCGAAGGAGAGCGACATGCTCGACCCGCGTTTCGACGTGGTGCAGGCGGGGCGCGGCGGGCAGTTCACCTATCACGGTCCGGGGCAGCGCATCGGCTATGTGCTGCTGGACCTGACGCGGCGTGCGCGCGACGTGCGCGGTTTCGTGCATGCGCTGGAAGGGTGGGTGATCGGGGCCTTGCGCGATTTCGGAGTGGACAGCTGGCGCGCGGAAGGGCGCATCGGCATCTGGACCCGCGACATCGATGGGACCGAGGCCAAGATCGGCGCGATCGGTGTGCGCGTACGGCGCTGGGTGACGATGCACGGCTTTTCGGTAAATTTGACGCCTGATCTCACGCATTTCACCGGCATCGTGCCCTGCGGGATCAGCGAATATGGCGTGACCAGCCTGCAACGGCTGGGCCTCAACGTCAGTGCCGAGCAATTCGACCGGTCGCTGCTGAAGCATGGGCAGGAATTCCTGGCCGCGCTGGACCGCGCCTGTCCCAGCGACTAGCGATTTCGCCCATGAAGCTCATGCGAATCACCCTCGCGCTTGTCGGCGCGGCCCTCCTCGCCTCTTGCAGCAGCGAGCCCGAGCGTTCGGCCAATGACACGCGCGATGCGGGCGGCGAGGTGCTCGAAGGGACGATCACCGACGAGATGATCCAGCTCGACCAACTGCGCTCGCAGGGCGATCCGGCGGAGGTCGAGGCCGAGGATGCTGCCGGGGGCGATGCCGGGACAAGCGCGGGCACGGATGCGGCCGAACCGGCGGGCGGTGATGGCGAAGCGGCACCCCCCGCCGAAGCTGAGCCCGAAGAGGCAGCCGCCGAGTAGTCGCGCGGCGCCACGCCCATGGACATCGAGGAGACGCGCTTCACCCGCATAGGGCGGCTGGCCATGCTGCTGGCGGCCAACGGGGTGCTGGCGCTGGGGCCGTGGCTGGTGCGGCTGGCCGATACCGGCCCCGTCGCCGCGGGGTTCTGGCGGCTGACTTTGGCGTTCCCGCTGGTGGCCTTGCTGGCGTGGAAGGAACCGGCGGGCAGGCCTGCGCTGGGCCGTTCGGGTTTCCTGATGGTGATCGGCGCGGGCGTGTTCTTCGCGCTGGATCTGGCCGCGTGGCATCTGGGGATCGAGCGGACGCGGCTGGGCAATGCGACGCTGTTCGGCAATGCTGGCAGCGTGATCCTGATCGCATGGGGCCTCGTCGCGGCAAGACAAATGCCGCGCGTGGCGGAGATCGGCGCGATCTGCGCGGCGCTGGTCGGCGCATTCCTGCTGATGGACGGATCGTTGCAGATCTCGCATGAGAATCTGGTCGGCGATCTGTTCTCCCTGCTCGCGGGGCTGTTTTATGCGTTCTATCTGCTGATGCTGCGCAGCGTGCGGGCGCGGCTGGGGCCGTGGGGCATGCTGGCGATGGTAACCGCGGCGGGTGCGCCGGTGGCGCTGTTCGTCGCCGTCGTGCTGGGCGAGACCGTCTGGCCGAGCAATTGGACGCCTCTGCTGGTGCTGGCCTTCAGCAGCCAGATCGTGGGGCAGGGCCTGCTGATCCGGTCGCTGTCATGGTTCAGCCCGGTGGTAATCGGGCTGGCCCTGCTGACCCAGCCCGCGATTTCGGCACTGACGGGCTTTCTGGCGTTCGGCGAAATGCTGTCGTTGCAGGATCTGACGGGCATGGCCCTGATGGGGGCGGCACTGGCATTGGCGCGCGCTGCCGAGCCGCGCGCGCGGGCGGCCAAGCCCCGCGTGCCGCGTCCCTAGCGCATATGCGCGAGGAACTGGCGGTGGCGTTCGTGGACCTCTGCCAGATCCGGCCCGGCCAGCGCGACATCCGCCTGCGCCAGCAGCCTTGCGCCTTCCTCGCGCAGCACGACCATGCGGCGGTCGCTGCGCACGGCGTCGGCGCAGTTCTCCAGCGCCTGATACATGCAGATCGTCGCCTTGCGGCTGGTCGCCACCGCCGAACGCGCCGCGCCGAAGCCCGAAGCGACATAGCCCCTGAAATCGGTGGTAAGCGGCACGACGCGCTTTTCGTCGCGGTTGGTGGCTTCGTCATTGGCCGATTCGCGCAGGATTCGCGTGCCCAGCTCGGCCGTGGCGGCACCGATCCAGTGCAGCGCGGTCATCGCGGTGAACGGGTCGTTGATGCCGGGCGACAGCGCGCGCAGGGCGATCTCGACCAGCTCGTCCATCAGGAAGCGCAGATCCTGCGTCGGGGTGCGCAGGCCCGACAGGACGAAGCAGTCGCGCACGTCCTTTTGAATCGGCGCGTCGCCCGCCATCCCATGGATCCCCGCCAGCGCGCGAGGCGGGTGGATGAAATCGCCCGCCTCGACGAACAGAACGATGCGCCCGTCATGCTCCTTGGCGATATCCTCGAGCCCGTCGAAATCGATGATCTCGATATAGCCCGCGCGTTCGGCGCGGACCTCGGCCTCGGTATCGACGTCGGGATCCTCGACCTCGTCGCCCTCCTGCGGGAAGCGGCGCTGGATCTGGCGGATCAGGCGCTTGCCGATATCCTCGAGCACCGTGTTGATGCGGATCGAATCGGGGACATGGTTGAGGAAGAAGACCAGCACGGCGATCGAGGTCAGCATCAGCGCAATCGCCACCAGCAGCGACATCTGCGGGACGAAGCCGGGCAGCGCATCGCCGTTCAGCGCCGCGGCGGGCGATTCGTCCTCTCGGCGCACCACGCGTAGCACCATCACCGCATAGACGAAGGTGCCGATAAAGGTCGCAAGGCTGAGCTGGTTGCCCTTGTCCTCCATGAAATTGGTCAGCAGGCGCGGGCCATAGGTGCCGCTGGCATAGGACACCGCGACGATGGTGATCGAGAACACGGTGGCGGCCACGCCAATGGTGCTGCCCGCGATCACCTGCAGCATGTCGCTGGCGCCGCCCGGACGCGCAGGGACCAGCCAGTCGCTGCCCACGAAATAGTCTTCCGACAGATTGCGGTCGAGCGCGACCATGCCCAGCGCCAGAAAGAAGGCGAGGATCGAGAAGATGGCCGGATAGAACCAGTAGCTGGCGTTGATCCGGCTCCAGAGCGAGAGCAGGCGGGCGGTCATTGGCGGATGAACGCGCCGCGCCGCTTTCGGGTCCGGGCGCGGGTTATTGACCGGTTCCGAACACCGCCGTTTCGCGCAGGCCTGTGCTGTCGATCCGCCCGCGATGCATGCCCGGCGTGTTGAAGGCGAAAGCGGTACTGCCGTCGGGCGCGGCGACGATCACCCCGCCGTCGCCGCCCAGATCGCCGACTTCGCCGATGACATGGGTTGCGGCCTGCTCGGCGGTTTCGCCTTCGAACCGCATGCGCGCACAGATTTCATGCGCCACGCCCAGCCGGATGAAATATTCGCCCGCGCCGGTGGCGGAGATCGCGCAGGCGCGGTCGTCGGCATAGGTGCCCGCGCCGATCACCGGCGAATCGCCCACGCGGCCCCAGCGCTTGCCGGTCAGCCCGCCGGTCGAGGTGGCGGCGGCGACATGGCCGCTGGTATCGACCGCGACCGCGCCGACGGTGCCGTATTTGAGGTCGGCGTCGAACCAGTCCTCGCCGCTGGCGACGCGGTCGCGGAATTCCTGCCACTGGCGGCGGCGTTCCTCGGTCGCGAAATAGGAGGGGTCGACCTGTTCGAGGCCCTGTTCCCTGGCAAAGACATTCGCGCCGTCATGCGCGAGGAAGACATGCGGGCTGTGTTCCATGACCGCGCGCGCGGCGGTGACCGGGTTCTTCGTGGTCAGGATGCCCGCGACCGCGCCAGCCTTGCGCGTCTCGCCGTCCATGATCGCGGCGTCGAGCTCGTTCTTGCCCTCGAAGGTGAACACCGCGCCGCGGCCCGCGTTGAACAGCGGGTCGTCCTCCAGCACCATCACCGCCGCCTGCACCGCGTCCATCGCCGCGCCGCCATCGGACAGGACCTTGCCGCCCGCCTCCAGCGCCTTGTCGAGCGCGGCGCGATATTCGGCGACCTGTTCGGGGGTATAGCGATCGGGTGTCAGAACGCCTGCGCCGCCATGGATGGCGAGCGACCAGCGGGGGGTATCGGTCATGGAATCCTCTTGTGCGGCGGCCGGGGAGGCCAGCAGCGCCGCGGTGGCGGCGGCTGCGATAACGGGGGCGATCAGGCGGAGGAGCGACCGCATCACGCCCGCCCCAGATCGCCCTTGCCGATGGTGCCCGACGCCATCTCGATCATCTTGTCGAGGCTTTGCTTCGCCTTGAGCCGAAGCCCTTCCTCGATCTCGATCCTCGGCTCCAGATCGCGCAGCGCGATATAGAGTTTCTCCATCGTGTTGAGCGCCATGTAGGGGCAGATATTGCAGTTGCAGTTGCCGTCCGCCCCCGGCGCGCCGATGAAGTTCTTCTCGGGCAGCGCCAGTTCCATCTGGTGGATGATATGCGGTTCGGTCGCGACGATCAGCGTGTCGCTTTCTGTCGTCTTGGCATATTGCAATATGCCGCTGGTCGATCCGACATAATCGGCATGATCGACGATATGCGGCGGGCATTCGGGATGCGCCGCGACGGGTGCGCCGGGGTGCTGTTCCATCAGCTTGAGCAGTTCGGTCTCGGAAAACGCCTCGTGCACGATGCACACGCCCGGCCACAGCAACATGTCGCGGTCGAACTTGCGGTTGAGATAGCCGCCGAGATGCCGGTCGGGGCCGAAGATGATCTTCTGGTCCTTGGGGATCTGCGCCAGGATCGTCTCGGCGCTGGACGAGGTTACGATCACGTCGGACAGCGCCTTCACCTCGGTGCTGCAGTTGATATAGGTCAGCGCGATGTGATCGGGATGCGCCTCGCGGAAGGCGCGAAATTTCTCGGGCGGGCAGCTGTCTTCAAGGCTGCAACCGGCGTCGAGGTCAGGCAGCACCACGATCTTGTCGGGCGAGAGGATCTTGGCGGTGTCGGCCATGAACTTCACGCCGCAGAACGCGATCACGTCGGCGTCGGTCGCGGCGGCCTTCTTCGACAGTTCAAGCGAATCGCCGACGAAATCGGCGAGATCCTGCAGTTCCGGCTTCTGGTAATAATGCGCCAGGATCACGGCGTTGCGCTCCTTGCGCAGCCGCTCGATCTCGGCACGCAGGTTGAGGCCGGACAGGTTCTCGCGGGGCTGGGCAGTCATTTGGGAAGGCTCCTTGGTGATCGCCTTCCAGATGGACTGCCCATCCGCCGAGTTCAAGCGGTGTTACATGGTGAAGCCCGGCGGGATGAACGCCTCCATCGGCCGTTCGCCGCCGGGGGTGCCTGCGGTGAACGCCTCGGTCATGGCGATGCCCCATGGGGAATAGGCGATCAGATCTGCCGCCAGCTGCACCGCCAGTACCGCGCCGATGCCCCAAAACCACGCGGGATGGACGCGGCCGGTCACGATCTTGTCGCGGATCATGCCGATGGCGGGCCAGACCAGCACCACGACGAGCATGAAATGCCACGCATGCGGGATCAGCAGCGGCAGCGGGATGATGCGGCCCAGCCCCGGCCCCGTCAGGATCGCAAAGCCCGTCAGCATCAGCCGCCGGTGCCATCCCGAATAGCGCCGCGCCCGCAGCGAGGCGAAGGCCAGCCCCGCAAAGGCCAGCAGATGCGCGGTGTTGGAAAACAGGAACTGGTTCTTGTCGAAGAAGAACGGCCCGCCGGTGCGCTGCGACACGGTGAGCGACAGCGCGATCCCGACCACCACCATCAGCGGGATCCACGCAAAGGACACCATGCCCAGCGTCCGGTGCAGACGGACATGATTGCCCACGATCAATATGTTCTGCGCCAGATAGAGCGCGACCCAGCCGAAGAACACCAGCGCATGGGCATGGAAGATCAACGGCACGGCAAAGGTCGAGCGCCCCATCGCCAGATGGAGCGAAAAGCCGACCACGATGGTCAGCGACATGATGGCAGCAAGATAAAGATAGAAACGGCGTTCGGCCGCTTCGGCCGTGTTCGGCGCGGCTTGCGCAAAGGATGATGTCGCCATCAGCCTGACCCTCCTCCAATTCGACCCGGCGCGCTTTTACTCCGGTTCGCGAGAAAAGGGAAAGGTCAGTTCGTCAGGCTCCATGTATCGTCGGTCGAAATGACTTCCCCGCGTCTTGCAAGGTCGGTGAGATGGGCAAGTACCGACATGCCCGCCGCGCCGACCAGCCGCGAATCGAGACCCTTATACATGGCCGTTACCATCTCCGGGATCGGCTTGGGCCCCTCCTGCAACTGGCGCAGGATCTGGCGCTCGCGCTGGCGGCGGTGGCCGATCATGCCGCGCACCAGCTGGCGCGTGTTGGTCACCGGTGCGCCGTGCGCGGGGTAATAGACTGTGTCCTCGCGCTGGTGCAGCAGATCCATGCTGGCCATGTACTGGCCCATGTCGCCATCGGGAGGGATGACGACCGTGGTCGACCAGCCCATCACGTGATCGCCGGTGAACAGCGCGCCGCTTTCCTCAAGCGCGAAGCAGAGATGGTTCGAGGTGTGGCCGGGCGTCGCCACCGCGGTCAGCGTCCAGCCGTCGCCGGTCAGCCGCTCGCCATCGGCCAGCACGCGGTCGGGGGTGTAGGTCGGGTCGAAGGGCGCGTCGCCGCGCGGACCGATGCTTTCGAGATTGAGCGCCGCGCAGCCGATGATGGGCGCGCCGGTGCGCTGTTTCAGCGGCGCGGCGGCGGGGGAATGGTCGCGGTGCGTGTGGGTGCAGCAGATGGCGACGACCCTGGCATCGCCGATGGCGGCGATCAGCGCGTCGATATGCTCGGCCTCGTCCGGGCCGGGGTCGATGACCGCGACATCGCTGCCAGCGCCCACCAGATAGGTCTGCGTGCCGTGGAGGGTAAAGGCGCTGGGATTATCCGCCAGCACGCGGCGCACCAAAGGTTCGAGCGTGACGGCGGTGCCGACGGGTGGGGCGGGTTCGGTCTGGGAAGCCATGGCGCCGATATGGGGGCGCGGCGAGCCGCTGTCGAGTTTACGCGGTTCCGCAGGCCGAGCAGCCGGGGTCCTTCAACACGCGGATCGTGCGCAGCGCCGGCTTCAGCCCGTCGAACAGTTGCAATTGCCCGTATTGCGGATCGCCCAGCGCCGAGATGCCCGAAAGCGCGATCCGCACCGCCATCATCGCGCCCATGCTGCCCGCCATGCCGGTGAACGCGCCCAGCACGCCGTCGGCGGCGCAGGTGTCGCAGTCCTCGGCATCGAAGGCGTCGCCCACCCAGCAGCGATAGCAGGGCTGATCGGGCAGGTGCCCCGCGAAATTGGCCATTTGCGCCTGAAAGCGGCCCACGGCGGCGCTGCTCAGCGGCTTGCCCAGCACGGTGCAGGCGTCGGACACCGCGAGGCGCGTCGCGAAATTGTCGCAGCCGTCGAGGATCTGGTCGGCGTCCGCCAAAAGGTCTTCGGCATTCGCGGGGGTGATGCGCTGGGCGATGGGTGTGACCGCCAGCGCGGGATCGAAGCGGCGCACCCATGCGGCGGCGGCCTCGGCCTTGGGCTTGCCGAGGTCGGCCCCCGTAAAGATCGTCTGGCGCTGGAGGTTGCTTGCCTCGACCGCATCGTCGTCGATGATGGTGATGCGCCCGAAACCCGCCGCGGCGAGATACTGGATCGCGGGCGAGCCGATGCCGCCCGCGCCGATCACAGCGACATGCGCCGAGGCGAGCCGCGCCTGACCGGCGCCGCCGATTTCGGGCAGCACGATATGGCGGGCGAATCGCTCCAGCCTTGCGGGGTCTGCGAAAGGGTCTGGCCTGGGATCGTTCATCGCCTTGCCCTTGCCGCGCACGTGCGAGAAGGGCAAGGGCTGCTGCCGCGAGCGCGGTTTCCGTTTCATCCGGCAAAACTTGACGATTCGCATCCGCGCCGCTATGCGCCGCGCTTTCCGTGGGTCGAGCCCTTTTCGGGCCGCGATTCCGCGTGGATTTCACATACGGATTTCGGGCTGCACGGACAATCGACTGGCAGCCGCCAACCGGTCTTGAACCAACAGCGGGTTGCACGTCAGCCAATATGGCCCGTCAGCCAAGAAGGAATATTACGAATGGCCAATACGCCGCAGGCGCGCAAGCGCATCCGCCGCAACGAGCGGCGCGCCGAAGTGAACGGAAACCGCGTCAGCCGCATCCGCAGCTTCGTCAAGAAGGTCGAGCTCGCGATCGAAAGCGGCGACAAGGAAGCGGCCCAGACCGCGCTGGCCGGTGCACAGCCCGAACTGCAGCGCGGCGTGGCGCGCGGCGTGATGCACAAGAACACCGCCTCGCGTAAGATGAGCCGTCTGACCAAGCGCGTCGCCGCTCTCTGACCTTGTCTGCCCCGTATCCGGCCGCCATGGCGGCGGGCGGGGCGACCGGCTGACGGGATTCGTGCGCGAGTCTCGAAGCTTTCACATTCTGCAATTCGCTGCTCGGTGATTCGGACCGATTCGGTCTTTCACACGCAGCGAAATTGCCGCCCAAGGGCCGGAGATGACCTCTCCGGCCTTTTGCGTTGTAGCAAACGCCATCGGCCCATCCGACCCGCCGGATCTCACGGTGACGCAAATCCCGCGATTCGGGCGTGGTAGCGCAACCAAAAATGGCGCTATTCAGCGGGTTACAGGCAAAGCATAGCAATTCTGCGACGTTGCGCGAGTCAACTGCCAATATTTCAGAATTTTTACGTGTCCACACTTGCCGCTCGGCCCTCCACAGCCTTAGAAACTGACTCGCCGGTCAATTCATGAGCGGCACCAATGGACAACGCAGATTCATCTTCCTGCCGTTAGGGGTCGGCAGAGGATTGTTGAGCTATGCCTTTTACAGGGGCATGGTGCGCGGGGGCGATTTTTTAAGGATCGTATCCGCGTTTGCAGCCGTTTTGGTGCCACGATGCAGGCCGGTCGTTCGAGTGGGACAACTTGGGTTTTTACGGGTCGGGATCGAAAGAGGTGGTGATGGGACGAACGGGGGCAGGTCCGCTGGCGAGCGGCGAAACCGCGCAGCATGATCCGAAAGGCCGGATCGGCTTGGGGAAGGGAAGGACGGCACGCGGGCCAATGGACAGCGAAGTGAATAATCTGATGGCAGAAGAAGAGCGCGAGGCACTGGCGGCAGACTGGTCGGACATTTGCGTAGGCTTGCGCAAGGACCTGGGCCAGCAGCTGTACGGCCAGTGGATCCGCCCGATCGAGCTGGGCAATTTCTGCCGCGAGACGGGGACGCTCGACCTTTATCTCCCCACCGAATTTTCGGCCAACTGGGTGAACGACCGGTTCTCGGACCGGCTCTCGCTGGCCTGGAAGATCGCCCGCAGCGAAGTGCGCAATGTCCGCATCTCGGTCCATCCCGGCCGCCGCAAGCTGCCCGAGCTGCATGTCGGTCCCGCCGCCGCAAACGATCACACGCCCGCGCCCACCAGCCCCGCCGATGCCATCACCGAGCTGGGCAGCGCAGGGCTCGACCCCTCGCTCACCTTTGCGAGCTTTGTGACGGGCGAGGGCAATGTGCTGGCTTATAATGCCGCGCAGCGCATGGCCGCGTCGGAAACGCCGCAGTTCTCGCCGCTGTATCTCAAGGCCGCGACGGGGCAGGGCAAGACGCATCTGCTGCACGCGATAGGCCACCAGTTCGCCGCCGCCAAGCCGGGCAGCCGCATCTTCTATTGCTCGGCCGAACGCTTCATGGTCGAGTTCGTGCAGGCGCTGCGCCAGAACCAGATGATCGAGTTCAAGTCGCGGCTGCGCGGGTTCGACATGCTGCTGGTCGACGACATCCAGTTCATTATCGGCAAGGCCTCGGCGCAGGAGGAACTGCTCTACACGATCGACGCACTGCTGGCCGAGGGCAAGCGGCTGGGCTTTGCCGCCGACCGCGCCCCGCAGGCGCTGGACGGGGTGGAGCCGCGGCTGCTGTCGCGCCTGTCGATGGGGCTGGTCGCCGATATCCAGGCCGCCGACATCGACCTGCGCCGGAAGATCCTCGAACACCGCCTCACGCGCTTTACCAGCAGCGACGTGCCCGACGATGTGATCGAGTTCCTCGCCCGCACCATCAGCCGCAATGTCCGCGAGCTCGTGGGCGGTCTCAACAAGCTGATCGCCTATGCGCAGCTGACGGGGCAGCCGGTGTCGCTGAACCTCGCCGAGGAGCAGCTGACCGACATTCTCTCCGCCAATCGCCGCCGCATCACCATCGACGAGATCCAGCGCACGGTTTGCCAGTTCTACCGGCTCGACCGCAGCGAGATGGCGTCGAAGCGCCGTGCCCGCGCCGTCGTGCGCCCGCGGCAGGTGGCGATGTATCTCGCCAAGGTGCTGACCCCGCGGTCCTATCCCGAGATCGGGCGCAAGTTCGGCGGGCGCGACCATTCGACCGTGATCCACGCGGTCCGGCTGATCGAGGATTTGCGCACCCGCGATGCCGACATGGACGGCGATGTGCGCAGCCTGCTGCGCCAGCTGGAAAGCTGATTCCGTCTTCAGGGCGGCAAATAGGGGCGGCGCTCGCAATTGGCGGGGGCCGCCCCTATTTTATGCGGCCATGACGATTTGCCACGATGCCTGAACTTCCCGAAGTCGAAACCACCGTGCGCGGCCTTGCCGGATATCTGACCGGCGAGACGATCGCACGCGCCCGCGTCCATCGCCCCGATCTGCGGCGCGCCTTTCCGCCCAATCTGGTGCAGGTGCTGACCGGCGCGAAGGTGACGCATCTGGGCCGCCGCGCGAAATATGGCCTCATTTATCTCGACCGCGAGCAGGTGATGATCTTCCATCTGGGGATGAGCGGGCGCTGGCGGATCGACCCCGAGGCAATCGGCAAGCACGATCACCTCGTGCTGGAAACCGGGGCGGGGCATGTGCTGGCCCTGAACGATGCGCGGCGGTTCGGTTCGGTCGATCTGGTGGACAGTGAAGCGCTGGACGATTTCGCGCCCTTTGCCGCGATGGGTCCGGAGCCGCTGGGACCCGGCTTCACCCCTGCCTATCTGAAGCGCGCGCTGACTGGGAAGATCCCCGCGATAAAGCTGGCGCTGCTGGACCAGCGCATCGTCGCCGGGCTGGGCAATATCTATGTGTGCGAGGCGCTGCACCGCGCCGGCATCCGGCCCGACCGACCGGCGGGGCGCGTCTCCCTGCCAAAACTCAAACTGCTGGTCCCCGCGATCCGCGAGGTGCTGACCGAATCGATAGAGGCAGGCGGATCGTCGATGCGCGATTATGCGCGGCCCGATGGCGAGCTGGGCTATTTCGCGGCCCACTGGCGCGTCTATGGGCGCGAGGGGCAGCCCTGCCACTGCGGGGGCACGGTGGAGCGTTTCGTGCAGGGCGGGCGCTCGACCTTCTGGTGCCCCAAATGCCAGCGATAGAATGCGTGCTTTTCCTTTGCGGCGCGCGGATTAGGCCCTAAACCGCCCGACATGACGGACACCCCGACCAGCCCGCCGACCGCCTCGTTCGGTTACGAGGAGATTCCCGCAGAAGAAAAGATCGCGCGCGTCGGCGCGGTGTTTTCGGGCGTGGCGAAGAAATACGACATCATGAACGACGCTATGTCGGGCGGGATGCACCGACTGTGGAAGGACCGCTTCGTGCGGCGCGTGAAACCGCGCAGCGGAGAGCGCATCCTCGACATGGCGGGCGGAACGGGCGACATCGCGTTCCGCATGGCGGGCAGCGGGGCCGAGATCATCGTGGCCGATATCAACCAGGACATGCTCGACGTCGGGCTGGAGCGTGCGGTGAAGCGCGGGCTGGGCGACTTCGTCTGGTCGTGCCAGAACGCCGAGGAACTGTCCTTCGCGGACCGCAGCTTTGATGCCTATACGATCGCCTTCGGCATCCGCAACGTTACCCATATCGACCGCGCTCTGGCAGAGGCGTACCGCGTGCTGAAGCATGGCGGGCGGTTCTATTGCCTCGAATTCTCGACCACCGAATGGCCGGGGTTCAAGGATGTCTATGACGCCTATTCGCACCGTCTGGTGCCGCAGATCGGCAAGGCCATCGCGGGCGACGAGGACAGCTATCGCTATCTGGTCGAATCGATCCGCCGCTTTCCGCCGATGCCCGCGTTCGAGGCGATGATCCGCGAGGCGGGCTTTACCCAGACCAGGGTCGAGCCGATCATGGGCGGGCTGGTCGCGATCCATTCGGGCTGGAAGATCTAAGACACATCCTGTGACCCAGCCTGCCACCCATATATTCCGCCTTTTGAAATGGGGCCGCATCCTCGCGCGGCATGGCGCGCTGCGCATTGTCGAGGATCACCCGCAGACGCCCGGCCCGGTGCGCCGCCTGTGCCGGATCGCGCGTTTCGGCACGATCCAGCCCAGACAGCCGCAATATGCCGAGGCGTTTCAGGATATCGGCCCCGCCGCGATCAAGCTGGGCCAGACGCTGGCCACGCGGCCCGATCTGGTGGGCGAGGAAGCGGCGCGCGGACTGCTGAGCCTGCAGGATTCGCTGCCGCCGGTTCCGTTCGAAAAGATCGCCGCCTCGATCGAGGCAAGTTTCGAGCGGCCGTGGACCGATATCTACGAAAGTATCGAGGAAGTGCCCGTCGGCGCTGCCAGCATCGCGCAGGTCCACCGCGCGGTGACGACCGATGGCCGCCTCGTCGCGGTCAAGGTGCTGCGCCCCGGCATACGCGAGCAGTTCACGCGCGACATCGACACCTATGAATGGGCGGCCGCGCATCTCGAGGCGCTGGGCGGTGAAGCGACCCGGCTGCGCCCGCGCCTGACCATCGCCAATTTCAAGCGCTGGACCAATCGCGAGCTGGATTTGCGGCGCGAGGCGGCCAGCGCGTCCGAACTGGCCGAGGCGATGCACGCGGTGCCGGGGTTCTGCGTGCCCTCGATCGACTGGGACCGGACCAATGGCCGCGTGCTGACGATCGAATGGATCGACGGCATCAAGATGTCCGACCGCGAGGCGCTGGTGGCGGCCGGGCACGACATGCAGGATCTGGCGCAGCGGCTGGTGCTGGCCTTTTTGCGGCAGGCCATCACCGCGGGCTTCTTCCATGCCGACATGCATCAGGGCAACCTGTTCGTGAAGGCCGACGGCACCATCGTCGCCATCGATTTCGGCATCATGGGCCGGATCGACCGGCAGGCGCGGGCGTGGCTGGCGGAAATCCTCTATGGCCTGACGACGGGCAATTACCGCCGCGTGGCCGAGATCCATTTCGAGGCGCAATATGTGCCCAGCCACCATTCGGTCGACGAGTTCGCGACGGCTTTGCGTGCGGTGGGCGAGCCGATGCGCGGCAAGCCGGTGAGCGAGCTGTCGGTCGGGCAGATGTTGGACGGGCTGTTCGCGATCACGCGCGATTTCGACATGCAGACGCAGCCGCATCTGCTGCTGCTGCAAAAGACCATGGTGATGGTCGAGGGGATCGCGACCCAGCTGTATCCCGGCATCAACCTGTGGGACGTGGCGGCGCCTTTCGTGCGCGAATGGATCCGCGACGAGCTGGGGCCCGAGGCGGCGATTGCCGACCGCATCCGCACCGATACCGAGACCTTGCTGCGCATCCCCGCACTGATCCGCCGTCTGGAAGAGCAATATCCGCCCAAGGGAGGCGCGCCCGAACCGCCGCCGCTGGCCGATGTGGAGCTGATCTGGGAACGCCGCGCCCGCCGCAAGGCGCAGCCGGGCGGATCGGTGCTGCCCTATCTGCTGAGCGCGGTCATCGGCGGCGGCGCGGTCTATGGCGCGATCCTGCTGGGCTGGATCGGATAGGAGGGACGAGTGGCCGTGCGCAGGATCCTGCTGATCGTCGGGGGCGGCATCGCGGCCTATAAATCGTGCGAACTGGTGCGCCTGATCCGCAAGGGCGGCGGCGAGGTGACCTGCGTGGTGACCGAGGGCGGGCAGCATTTCGTGACCCCGATGACGCTGGCCGCGCTGTCGGAAAAGCCGGTCTATACCACGCTGTGGGATCTGAAGAACGAGGCCGAGATGGGCCATATCCAGCTGAGCCGCGAGGCGGATCTGGTGGTGGTGTGCCCCGCGACGGCCGATCTGATGGCCAAGATGGCGGCGGGCATCGCCGACGATCTGGCAACCACCCTGCTGCTGGCGACCGACAAGCCGGTGATGGCGGTGCCCGCGATGAACGTGCGCATGTGGGAGCATCCCGCGACGCGCCGCAATGTCGCGCGGCTGCGCGATGACGGGGTCACGGTGCTGGAGCCTGACGAAGGCCCGATGGCCTGCGGCGAATATGGCGCGGGCCGCCTGCCCGAACCCGAAGCGATCTGGCAGGCGATCCGGGCGTTCGGGTCACCTGATCCTCTGGCCGGACAGCCTGATTTCGCGGGCGAGAACCACCGCCCTTTGCATGGCCGCCACGTGCTGGTGACTGCCGGCCCTACGCATGAGCCGATAGATCCGGTGCGCTATATCGCCAACCGGTCGAGCGGGAAGCAGGGTTTCGCGATTGCCGAGGCCGCCGCCGCCGCGGGCGCGCAGGTCACGCTGATCGCGGGTCCGGTGCATCTGGACACGCCGCCGGGGGTCGACCGCTATGACGTCGAATCGGCGGCGGAAATGCTGGATGCGGTCGAATCGGCGCTGCCCGCCGAGGTGGCGATCATGGTCGCCGCGGTGGCCGACTGGCGCGCCGCGGAATGTGCCAACAGAAAGATCAAGAAGGACGGATCGGGCGAGGTGCCTCCGCTGGCGCTGGCGGTCAATCCGGACATTCTTTCCAGCGTGGCGGCATCGCCCGCGCGGCCGCGCCTGCTGATCGGCTTTGCGGCGGAAACCGATGATGTCGTCGCCCATGCGCAGGCCAAGCGGCTGCGCAAGGGGGCGGACTGGATCGTCGCCAATGACGTGTCGGGCCCGCCCGGAACCAGTGTGATGGGCGGGGACAGCAACACGGTCCACCTTGTCACCGCCGACGGGGTAGAGGACTGGCCTGCCATGCCCAAGGACAAGGTCGCCGCCGCCCTGATCGAGCGGGTCGCGGAAAATTGCAGGGCCCACAATGGCATGAAGGACGACGCATGACGAAGCCGCACGAACCCGTACCCGTTCCCGTGATGCGGCTGGACGGGAACGACGATCTGCCGCTGCCCCGCTATGCCAGCGAGGGCGCGGCGGGCATGGATGTCGTGTCGGCGGAGGACTGGGTGATCGCTCCCGGAGAGCGGGTCGCGGTGGCGACCGGGCTTGCGGTTGCGATTCCTGAGGGGTTCGAGATCCAGATCCGCCCGCGTTCGGGGCTGGCGCTGAAGCATGGCATCACCGTGCCCAACACGCCGGGCACGATCGATTCGGATTATCGCGGCGAGCTGAAGGTGATCCTGATCAACCACGGGCAGGAGCCTTACCGCGTGCAGCGCGGCGACCGGATCGCGCAGGCGGTGCTGAGCCCCGTGGTGCGGGCAAGCTGGCTGAAGGTCGAGCATCTCGACGAGACGAAGCGCGGTACGGGCGGGTTCGGTTCGACCGGCTTCGGTTCGGCCGAGGTCAGCCCGATCAAGGGCGAATAGGTTTCTTGGGGGGCGGGTCGATGCCGCCAAAAGGCCCGGCCGCCCCTCAATAACGCTGGCTGCGCCTATTGTCTGGCGCTGAAACCCAACGGCCGGGCAAGTCAGAGGGGCGGTTGTGGCTCAACAGATCGAGTCCGCCCCGGGGAAACGCGCCGCGCCGGTGTAAAGGGACGCCGGGCGCGGCTCGCCTTTCGGTATTAGGGCATCCTGCGTTGCGGATCGCTGAACGGATCAGTCGAGTCGCTTGACCGTCTTGTCGCCGTCGTCGGGCGCGATCGAGATGCGCAGCACCTCGCCCGAATTGCCCGGGAAATCGGTGAACATCGCGTCGACCAGATTCGGGACGAGATGCTGCAGCCGGTTCGATGTCGACACCGCCTCGGCCTTGCCCTCGAACAGGCGTTCGCCGGTGGTGCGATTGTCGATCTTCATGTCGATGCCGCTGGTGTAGACGGTGTAGCTGCGCACGTCCGGACCACCGAAATAGGGGTCGTAGAAGCCATAGCCCCATCCGCCGCGATAGAAGCTGCGCCGACCGAAATAGCCGCCGTACCAGGGGCCCCACGGATCGTAGAACCCGGCACCCACGCCGGGCGTGGTGCGCACGCGTTCACGCCCGTTGTCGACGCCATAGTCAAAGCTGACCAGCAGGTCCGCCGTTTCGGGCGAAGCCGCCTGCGTGTAGCCGAGCCGCGACATTTCCTGCGCGACATAGCCCGCATATTGCGAGAATTCGAGGCCGCCCTGCATGGCCGGATCCTCGGCCACGACGGCGAATGTGTTGCCCTGCGGTGCCGGCAGCTGCGTCTGGAACCGCGAGACATCGGCCTGAAACGGTGTCGTGCAGGCCGCGACGCCCGCGATCAGCAGCGGAGCCGCCAGCATCTTCGCCCAGAAGCGGGGCGTCCTGTGCCGGGATGAACGCGAAGTTCGTGCGGAAGTCATTGGTCTGCTCTCCAGAAAAATCGTTTCGGCGCAGTCATCGTGCCGGTTTCCCGCACACAGAACGCCGCAAATTCTGCACATTCTGTAGCGATTCGCCGGTGAATGAAAGTTGAATATTTATACCGTAACGACTGGGTTCGACCCAAGTTTCATTAACTTAGCGCAAGAATCCCAATGCCTGATAGGCGCCGGACAGGGTCGGCGCGGCCGCTTCGCGCGCGCGGGCTGCACCGCGGGCGAGGATGGCGTCGATCTGTTCGACATCCCGCTTCAGCTCGTTGAAACGGGCGGTCACGGGGCCGAGATGCTCGACCAGCAGCTCGCCCAGCGCGGCCTTGAACTTGCCGAAGCCCTCGCCGCCGAATTCCGCCAGCACGCCCGCCACGCTCGTATCCGTCAGCGCCGCATAGATCGAAACGAGGTTCAGCGCCTCGGGCCGGCCTTCCAGCCCTGCCGGTTCCGACGGCAGCGGTTCGGGATCGGTCTTGGCCTTCTTGACCTTCTTCATCATCGTGTCGGGATCGTCCGACAGGTTGATCCGGCTCATGTCCGAGGGGTCCGACTTGCTCATCTTGGCGGTGCCGTCGCGCAGGCTCATGATGCGGGCCGCTTCGGGCGGGATCATCGGTTCGGGCAGGGTGAACAGCGGCGCGTCTTCGCTGCAGTAATCGTTGTTGAATTTCTGCGCGATGTCGCGGGCCAGTTCCAGATGCTGCTTCTGATCCTCGCCCACCGGGACATGGGTCGTCTGGTACAGCAGCACGTCGGCGGCCTGCAGCACCGGATAGGTGAACAGCGCGGCGCTGGCCCCTTCGCGGTTCTTGCCCGACTTGTCCTTGAACTGCGTCATGCGGTTGAGCCAGCCCATGCGGGCGGTGCCGTTGAGCAGCCATTGCAGCTCGGCATGGGAGGGGACCTGCGCCTGGTTGAACAGCACCGACCGGTCGGCATCGATGCCACAGGCGATCACTGCGGCCGCAATCTCGCGCGTGGCATTGGCGAGGCCCCTGGCGTCATGCGGCATCGAAATCGCGTGCAGGTCAGCCAGAAAGAAGAAGCAGTCGCCCCCGGCCTTGCCCACCTGTTCCTGCAGCCGCGCCCAGTTGCGGATCGCGCCGAGGTAATTGCCGAGGTGGAGATTGCCGGTGGGCTGGATGCCCGAGACGATACGCATGAAAATGGCCTTTGGGTTTATTCCGAGAGATCGACGGGTTTCGCCGCCCGCTTGCGCCGTAGCTGCGCAATCAGGTCCTTGTCGAGCGCGCCGATCAGCCATGCGGTCACGAAGAACACCGCCATGCCCGCACCGACCAGCGCGCCCAGCGACCAGACGCGTTCAATCACCGTGCCGCCATAGCGGTCCGCCATCAGGGGCACGAGGAACCACAGCGCCGCGCCCATTGCCGCCGTCGCCACCAGCTGGCGCGCGATGCGCCCGCCCAGCTTGGCGGTGAAATGGAACCAGCCGCGCATCTGCAGCACGGTATAGAGCGTCAGCACGTTGAGCGTGGAGGTGATCGCAGTCGCGGCGGCGAGCCCGACGATGCCATATCGCGGCACGACATAGAAATTGATCGCGATATTGATGACCAGCGCGCCCGCCGCGATCCACACCGGCGTCTTGGTGTCGGCGCGGCTGAAGAAGGCGGGCTGGAACACCTTGACCAGTACATAGGACGGCAGGCCCGCGACAAGCGCCATCACGATCCGGCCCATGATCAGGCCGTCGGTCGCGGTCATCTTGCCGCCGACGAAGAACGCAGTGGTAAAGGCGGGCGCGCAGATCGCCAGCGCTGCGGCGGCGGGCAGGGTGAGCAGCGTCGCCATTTCGACCGCGTTCGATTGCAGGCGCTGCGCCTCGCGCGTGTCGCCGGTCTGGATGTGGCGTGCCAGCATCGGCAGGATCGCGGTGCCCAGCGCAATGCCGACGATGCCCAGCGGCATCTGGTTGAGCCTGTCGGCCAGCTTGAGCAGCGTCAGCGAGCCTTGCGGCAGGCTGGTCGCGAAGAACGTGTCGACGAACTGGCTGATCTGGTAGATGCCCGCGCCGAAAGTGGCGGGCAGGATCAGCATGCCCAGTCGCTTCACCTCGGGCGTGAAATGGGGGCGGGTGATCTTCAGGGCCACGCCCGCCTTGCGCACTGCCCAGAACATATAGGCCAGCTGCACCGCGCCCGCGACCGGGACCGAGATGGCCAGCGCGGTGGCGATATCCGCCTCGCTGCCGCCGGTGTGGCCGATGTAATAGCCCGCGCCCAGACCGCTGATCAGCACGATATTGAGCAGCACCGGCACGAAGGCGCCCGGCGCGAAGCGCGAGCGTGCGTTCAATACGCCCGACAGCATGGCGACAAGGCTGACCAGCGCCAGATAGGGGAAGGTGACGCGGCTGAGCATCACCGACAGTTCGAACTTGCCCGGCACCTCCTGATATTCGCGGGCGAGCAGCCACACGATCCCCGGCATCGCCAGCATCGCCAGCGCCGAGAATCCCAGCAGGATCCACACGAAAACCGACAGCGTGTCATTGGCGAACCGGTTCGCTGCCGCCTCGCCTTCATCGGAATGGAGGCGGCGCGTGTACATCGGGACGAAGGCGACCGAGAACGCCCCTTCCGCGAACAGGCGGCGGAAGGTGTTCGGCAGGATGAAGGCCAGCTGGAACGCGTCCGCCGCCGCGCCCGCGCCCAGCACGCGGGCGAGCAGCATGTCGCGCGCGAAACCGAACACGCGGGAGAGCGCGGTGAGCCCTCCGATCGTCCCGACATTGCGGACGAGGCTCATCTATGGGGTCTTTTCAGCTCTGGTGCCGGGCGCAGGCTCAGGCTTCGCCGGCGGGCGGCTGAGTGCCTTCGCGGCGGCGCTGTTCCATCTGCTGCTGGTAGAGTCCCGCAAAGTCGATGGGGTCGAGCAGCAAGGGCGCATAGCCCGCGTCGCGCACCGCATCGGCAACGACCCGGCGCAGGAAGGGGAACAGGATGCGCGGCGCCTCGGCAAACAGGAACGCGTGGCTCTGCGCCTCGGGTACGTGGCGGATGCCGATCAGGCCGCAATAGGTCGCCTCGACGATATAGGCGGTGCCCTGCTGCGCGCGGGCGGTGCAGGTAACCTTCAGCGCAACCTCGTGCACCTCGTCGTCGATGCGGTCCGACTGGATGTTGAACTGCACGTCCAGCTGGGGCGCATCGCTCCACTGATAGCTTTTCGGCGCGTTCGGATTCTCGACCGAGAGATCCTTCACATATTGCGAGATCAGCCCGATGGCGGGCTGGTTGTCCGCGCCGTTGCCTTCGTTCGCGTTCATGCCAAGATCGGTGAGGATGTTGCCTTCGTCGGCCATGATGTCTTTCGTTTTTCGCTAAAGCCGCGCGCCCCTCGCGCGCAGGTGTCGGATGCGGCGCGTAGCATTGCCGCGCGGTGCGAGCAACCGATCGCTGCTGCGCTGCGGCGGGCTGTGCGCAAACGCCGGTTCCCGGCCCGATGGTGCAGCTAACGCGGTGTTCACATCGTTTGTATATTTGTGTTTGCTGCCTATTTAAGGCAAGTTCGCCCTTCATGCCGGCGATGCGCTGGCCAAATGCTAATTACGGATGGATCACTTGTGATCGTCGAAATCGTCATTCTCGCCATGATCGCCGCCTTTCTGGGCCTGCGTCTCTATTCCGTCCTCGGCCGCCGTGCCGAGCATGAGGAGGAAATGCTGGGCCGCATGGCGCACACCCCCGAAGCGCAGGCGCCCGCGCCGCGTTCGCCGCAGGCGGATGGCACGGGCGCAGCCGATGAGCGGCAGCTTCCCGGCCTTGAACGCGCGCTGGCGGGCATTCCGCTGGGCGCGCAGCGCGCGGTGCGCGAGATTGCCAGTGCCGACCGCCGGTTCAGCCCGGTCACCTTCATCGAGGGTGCGAAGAGCGCCTATGCGATGATCCTGGAAGCGTTCTGGAAGGGCGACCGCGAGACCTTGAACGAGCTGTGCGACGACGACGTCTATGCCAGCTTCGTTGCCGCGATCGACGCGCGCGAGGCGGCGGGCGAATCGGTTGAGAATCGCCTGATACGCATCGAGGAAGCCGAGATCGTGGGCGCGGATTTCGACAATCCGATGGCGCGCATCACCGTGCGCTTCGCCGCGGATATCGCCGCGCTGACCAAGGACAAGGACGGCAACATGATCGCGGGGTCGCTGGACGATGCGATCCAGTCGCGCGATGTCTGGACCTTCAGCCGCAAGGTCACCGCGATGCGGCCCGATTGGCTGCTCGACGAAACCGACGAAGGCTGATCCCGGCGCTCTGACGGAGAACGGGCCCGTGCTGCGCCGATCCGTGTTGCGCCAATCGGTGCTTGGCCGATCCATGTGGGGCAAAGGGGCCGCGCTTGCCTTTCTGGCCGCGCTGGCCGCCTGTGCCGGTCCCGCGCCCGAACCCGTTCCCCCGCCTGCGCCCGACCGCGCCGCCGATGCCGCGCTGCAGGCCGGGCCTGCCGTCAGCACCCTGACAGTCGAACCCGGCGATGCCGCCGCGGCGCTGGCGTCCTTCGTCGAAAGCTGTCCCAAATTGCTGGCGCGCAGCGATGCCAGCGGGCTGACCCGCGGCGAGGACTGGCGCGAGGCCTGCGATGCGGCGCGCGTCTGGCCCGCCGCCACCGCGCGCGATTTCTTTGCAGGCTATTTCGAACCCGTGCGCGTGGCGCAGGGCGAGGGGTTTCTCACCGGCTATTTCGAACCGCAGATCGAAGGGGTTCGGGTCAGGACGCCGGGCTATGACGTGCCCGTCTATGCGATGCCCGACGATCTGGTGCGCCAGCCCCATTATGCGGGCGAAGGACGCGCGCCACTGGGCCGGGTGACCGAGGACGGGCGCTTCACCTCGTATTATGATCGGTCGGAGATCATCGATGGCGCGCTGGAGGGCCGCGCGCCGGTGATCGGCTGGGCGAAAGACCCGATCGATTTCTTCTTCCTGCAGATCCAGGGTTCGGGCCAGCTTCGCGCGCCCGATGGCAGCGTGATGCGAATCGGCTATGCCGGGCAGAACGGGCGCGAATATGTCGCCATCGGGCGCGTCCTGCGCGAACGCGGCGTGTTCCAGCCGGGCGAGGCGACGATGCAGGGGATTGTCGACTGGCTGCGCGCCAATCCCGCCGAAGCCGACGAGGTGATGAACGCCAACAAGAGCTGGGTGTTCTTCCGCGAACTGACCGGCGACGGGCCGCTGGGCGCGCTGGAGGTTCCGGTCCGCCCGCATGCCAGCGTGGCCGCCGATCCGCGTTTCGTACCGCTGGGCGCGCCGGTGATCATAGACGCCGAGCATGACGAGGCCGACGGTATCTGGATCGCGCAGGACACGGGCGGCGCGATCAAGGGCGCGAATCGGCTCGACACCTTCTGGGGCGCGGGAGAGCGGGCCAAGGAGATCGCGGGCGGCATGTCGAGCGAGGCGGAGGTCACGCTGCTGCTGCCGCGCGGTACGCTGGCGCGGCTGCGCGCTGAGCGGCAGTGAAACCGCGCAAGGGACGCCAAGGCCGCGAACTGGATGAGGAAGAGCGGCGCGCGTGGGCGCATCTTGCCGCGACGGTCACGCCGATGCCGGGGCGCAAGCGTCCCGAAGCGGTAAAGCCCGCGCCTGAGAAAGGACCGCCGCCGCCGCCGCCCGCACCGATGTTGCAGACCGCGCGGCCGCAGCATCCCGTCGCGCCGCCGCCGCCGCCGGTTCTGGGCGAGAATGGTGGTAGCCTCGACCGCGGCTGGGACCGCAAGCTGGGGCGCGGCACGATCGCTCCGGATTTCACGCTCGACCTGCACGGCCACACGCTCGACGCGGCATATCGCAGGCTGGAGGCGGGGATGACGCAGGCCGTTGCGCAGGGCGCGCGCGTGCTGCTGGTGGTGGCGGGCAAGCCGCGTCCTGTCAATGCGGCGGACAGGGCGCAAAGGCGCGGGGCGATTCGCGCGAAGCTGCTCGACTGGCTGGCGGCGGGACGGCACGCGGGGCATATCGCGGCCATACGCAAGGCGCATCCCAGGCACGGCGGGGCGGGCGCGCTTTACATCATCCTGAAACGCCCGCGTTAGACCCGCTTCAGTCCATGCCGCCGCCCCAGGCGTGGCCGAATTGGATATAGATAATGCCACCGTCCGGGCCGAATGCCACGTCCAGCCCGGCATCGACGCCCAGCTTGCGCGCGATGCGATAGCGAAAGCCGCCGCCGCCCGCGAAGACCGCGCCCGAATCCTCGAAGAAGCGGGACGATCCGGCATAGGCGGTGCCATACCCCGCAAAGCCCAGCACCGACCAGCGGGGCGAAAGCTGTCGTGTCACCTCGACTTCCGTACTCCACGCCGTGCCGCCTTGATAGCGGCCAGCCTGCACGCCGCGCAGATCAATGGATGGGGCAAAGAACGATGGGAAATCGCCGCGCGCCGCGTCGAGTTCGGTCTTGGCGCCCAGCGTCCATTTTTCGCCCAGCGGATAGAACGCGTAGACGTCGGCGTCATAGATCTCGAAATTGCGGTCGCTGCCGAAGATGCCGGAATTGAACTTGCCCTCGACAAAGGCGTTTAGGCCGCTGCGGGGCGTGACGGCATTGTCGCGGCTGTCGAAGTGAAAGCCCCAGCCGAGCGCGCCGGTGGTCAGCTTGCGTTCGAAATCGTTCTGAAAGGCATCGGGCAGGCCTTCGACTTCGGGCAGTTCGATGCGTGTCTTCAGGCCGCGGAAATCGGCGATGGGGCCCAGCGAAAAGCGCCGGTCGGCCAGATGCAGCCGCGCCGATCCGAACAGGCCATACTGATACTTGTTGGTGTATTCGATGCCGCCGGGCGCAAAGGCGGGATACATGTCGAGCGTTACCTTCCCGTGTCCCGCGCCAAAGCTGTACGACACGGCTCCGTCGAACGCCTGCCCCGACTGGAAGAAACCGAAGCCATAGGAGCCATTGCCGGTCTTTACCCCACCAAGCATACGGCGCGTGGTGCGTTCCGGCTGGCCCGGCGTCATATCGACGAATTGGGCGACGATGCCGAAACCCCCGTCGACGGCCGGTTCGGTGATGATGACCGGCATGGGAAAGAACCCGCCGGTGGAGAAACTCTCCGAAAAGTCGAGCTTGCCGTCCTCATCGTCGAAATAGGGGTCGAGCCAGCCGCCATGTTTGGCATCATGCGGGACATCGTCGGCTGGGGGACGCGGCGCGCTGCCTTCCTGCGCCAGCGCCGGACTTGCAAGGCAAAGCAGGGCGATGGACAGGCCCCGCCGAACATGACGACCCGCGCTATTCATCCTTGCCTTTCCACTGCGAACTTCCGGATTGCAGGATAGCGCGCACGCAGGGGGCGAATATCGGGGAAAGACCCGAGGAAATTCGGTGCGCCTCGGACATGGAAAAGGGCGCCCCGGTGAGACGGGACGCCCTTTCATGCGTTCGGCCCGAAGATCAGGCGGGCTGGGCCACCTTCTCGGCTTGCGCGATCTCGTCCGCGGGTTCGGTGCGGATGAGATAATCGAAGGCCGAGAGGCCTGCGGTCGCGCCCTGCCCCATCGAGATGATGATCTGCTTGTAGGGCACGTTGGTTGCATCGCCCGCCGCGAACACGCCCGGCAGGTTGGTGGCGGCCTTGGCGTCGGTGACGATCTCGCCATGCTTCGACAGTTCAAGGCCCGAGTTCTTCAGCCATTCGGTGTTGGGGACCAGCCCGATCTGGATGAAGACGCCCTGCAGCTCGACCTTGTGCAGCTCGTTGGTCTCGCGGTCCTTGTATTCAAGGCCCGAGACGCGCTCGCCATCGCCCAGAATCTCGGTCGTGGCGGCCGAGGTGAGGATATCGACGTTCTGCATCGAACGCAGCTTGTCGACCAGCACCTGATCGGCGCGCAGCTTGCTGTCGAATTCGATCAGGGTGACATGGCCGACGATATTGGCGAGGTCGATCGCCGCCTCGACGCCCGAGTTGCCGCCGCCGATGACCGCGACATGCTTGCCCTTGAACAGCGGGCCGTCGCAGTGCGGGCAATAGGCGACGCCCTTGTTGCGATAGTCCATCTCGCCCGGCACGCCCAGATTGCGCCAGCGCGCGCCGGTGGTCAGGATCACGCTGCGGGCCTTGAGCGATGCGCCATTGGCCAGCACCACTTCGTGCATGCCGCCGGGCTGCGCGGCGGGGATAAGCTTTTCCGCCGTCTGCAGGTTCATCACGTCGATGTCATACTCGCCCACATGCTGTTCCAGCGCGGCGGACAGCTTGGGCCCCTCGGTATAGGGGACGGAGATGAAGTTCTCGATCCCCATGGTGTCGAGCACCTGTCCGCCGAAACGCTCGGCCGCGATGCCGGTGGAGAAGCCCTTGCGCGCGGTATAGACCGCAGCCGACGCGCCCGCGGGGCCGCCGCCTACGATCAGCACTTCGAACGGTGCCTTGCCCGCGATCTTCTCGGCCTGCTTGGCGCCTGCGCTTGTGTCGATCTTGGCGAGGATTTCCTCGACGCTCATCTTGCCGCTGGCGAACATTTCGCCATGAAGGAAGGTGGCGGGGACGGCCATCACGCCGCGCTCCTCGACTTCATCCTGATAGGTGCCGCCCTCGATCAATGTCGCGGTGATGCGCGGGTTGTAGAGCGCCATCAGCGTCAGCGCCTGCACCACGTCGGGGCAATTGTGGCAGGACAGCGAGAAATACATCTCGAAGTCGAAATCGCCTTCCAGCCGCTCGATCTGGTCGAGAACGTCCTGCTCCACCTTAGGCGGGTGGCCGCCCGCCCACAGCAGGGCCAGCACCAGCGAGGTGAATTCATGGCCCAGCGGCAGGCCTGCAAAGCGCACCCATTTCTGCGGGTCGCTGGACCGGCGGATGATGAAGCTGGGCTTGCGGTCGTCGCTGCCGTCGAAACTCGCGCTGACCTTGTCGTTCAGCTCGGCGATTTCGTTCAGCAATTCGCGCGTGTCGTCGGACTTCTTGCCCTCACCCAATGAGGCCACGAGTTCGATCGGCTCGCGCAGGTTTTCCAGATACTGCTTAAGCTGCTGTTTCAGATTGGCTTCAAGCATGGCGAGGGCCTCCTGTTGTGCGTAAATTCAGGGATTCCGGACGCAAAAGCGGCCCGGACGGCAGGACCATCCGGGCCGCTGTCGCTTTTGGGTGCCCCTTCAAGGGAAGAGGGCGTGTTCCTGATCAAATCTTGCCGACGAGCTCGAGCGAGGGAGCCAGCGTGTCGCTGCCTTCTTCCCACTTCGCCGGGCAGACCTGGCCGGGGTTCTTGCGGACATATTGCGCGGCCTTGATCTTGCGGACCAGTTCCTTGGCATTGCGGCCGACGCCTTCGCTGGTGATTTCCATGATCTGGATCACGCCATCGGGATCGACGACGAAGGTCGCGCGGTCGGCGAGGCCCATTTCCTCACGCAGCACGCCGAAATTGTTCGACAGCGTGTGCAGCTGGTCGCCCAGCATCGGGAACTTGATCTTGCCGATCTTGTCCGAGGTGTCGTGCCATGCCTTGTGGCTGAAATGGGTGTCGGTCGACACGCCGTACACTTCCACGCCCATGCCCTTCAGCGAATCATACTGCTCGGCAAGGTCTTCCAGCTCGGTCGGACAGACGAAGGTGAAGTCGGCGGGGTAGAAGAAGAAGACCGCCCAGTCGCCCTTCACGTCGCTGTCGCTGACGTCGAAGAAGTCCTTGCCGGCCTGAAAAGCGGTGGCTTTGAACGGCTTGATCGTGCTTCCGATGATACCCATACGGTGTTTACTCCACTTGTGTTGAGCCCGGGCCGACTGAGGCGTGCCGGACATGATTTCCTGTTGCCGATCACAGATAGGTGCTGCACCCGCGAAGCCCAAGCGGAGAAAGCCGATGAGTTTGATAGAATTATTCAATGAAACGGAATTGATCGCTTTGTCCGATCATGGGCACGTGCCGCCGGCAGCAATCTGCAAGGCGCGGGGATAGCGCCTCGTTTCAGGAAATTCGCAAACGCTACAGCGGATTCAGCCGCATTGCGCGCGGTTCAGCAGGAAGTGATCGGCCAGCGTCAGCGCCATCATCGCCTCGACCACGGGGACGCCGCGCAGACCCACGCAGGGATCGTGGCGGCCCTTAGTGACGATCTCGCCCTGCTCGAAACCGCCGGTGTCGTCCTTGCGAATCGTCGGGACGGGGATGAGGATCGAGCTGGTCGGCTTGAACGCGACGCGCACGCGGACCGGCTGGCCGGTGGAGATGCCGCCCGCGATCCCGCCTGCATGATTGGCGCCGAACGTGACCTCGCCCGTTTCTCCGTCGCCCGAGGGGCGCATCGGGTCGGCGTTCTGTTCGCCGGTCAGGCGCGCGGCTTCGAAGCCGTCGCCGATCTCCACGCCCTTGACCGCGTTGATGCCCATCATGGCGGAGGCAAGATCGGCATCCAGCTTGCCGTAAACGGGCGCCCCCCAGCCTGCGGGAACGCCGACCGCTTCGCATGTCACCACCGCTCCCAGCGACGAGCCTGAGCGGCGTGCGTAATCGAGCCGTTCGGCCCAGCGTTCCGCCGCGGCGGGGTCGGGGCAGAAGAACGGGTTGGTCGGAATCAGCGAGGCGTCGAAGCTGGCCTCGTCGATTGTGTCGCCACCCATTTCGGAGACCCAAGCGCGGACCGTGACGCCGGAAATCACCTTGCGCGCGATGGCGCCTGCCGCCACGCGCGCCGCGGTTTCGCGTGCGCTGGACCGCCCGCCGCCGCGATAGTCGCGGATGCCGTATTTCGCGTCATAGGCGTAATCGGCATGGCCGGGGCGATAGCTTTTCGCGATCTCCGAGTAGTCCTTGGACCGCTGGTCGGTATTCTCGATCATCAGGCTGATCGGCGTGCCGGTCGTCTGGCCTTCGAACACGCCCGACAGGATCCGAACCTCGTCAGGTTCGCGGCGCTGGGTGGTGAAGCGGCTGGTGCCGGGGCGGCGCGCGTCGAGGAAGGGCTGGATGTCGGCTTCGCTCAGTTCGATGCGCGGCGGGCAGCCGTCGACCACCGCGCCCAGCGCCGGTCCGTGGCTCTCGCCCCAGGTGGTGAACCGCAGCACGCGGCCGAAACTGTTGACGCTCATTCCCTGTCCCCAAGCCTTTCGCGCCCTATTCCTGCGTTGCGCGCAAAAGTCCACCTGTCCTATCGCGGCCCGCATACGCAATGTTTCGCGAAAGGCCGATATGAGCACGACGATCTATGGCATACCCAACTGCGACACGGTCAAGAAGGCGCGCCAATGGCTTGACGGTGAAGGGATCGATTACGCGTTCCACGATTACAAGAAACAGGGCGTGCCCGGGGATCATCTGAAGGCGTGGATTACCGACATGGGCTGGGAGCCGCTGCTCAACAAGCGCGGCACCACGTTTCGCAAGCTGCCCGACGAGGACAAGCAGGACATCGATGCGGCCAAGGCCGAGCGATTGCTGCTGGACAACCCGTCGATGATCAAGCGGCCAGTGGCGGAATACGACGGCGGGCTGCTGGTGGGTTTCGACGCCGACGAATGGGCGGCTGCGCTGAAATAAATATTGCGACGCACTCGCAATTTGGGGCAGGCAGACTATCTGGACCATCAGCAATCGATGAAAGGATCATGATGGCCCGCCCCGAACCGCGCACGCTCGCTCTCCTGTCTCGCACCCAGGTAACGCCCAACATGGTCCGCTTGCGGCTGGGCGGTTCGGGGATGGCCGGCTTTCCGGAAAACGCGGCGGGCGGATATGTAAAGCTGCGCCTTTCCGAGGGCGAGGACGGCGTAAAGCCCGTCGTGCGTACCTATACCATCCGCCACCAGACCGAAGACGCCATCGATGTCGATTTCGTGGTGCATGGGCTGAAAGATGAGCAGCCCGGTCCCGCCGTAAGCTGGGCGCTTGACGCGCAGCCGGGCGACACGATCCTCGTCGGCGGACCCGGTCCCGCCAAGCCGCTTCCCGAAGGGATGGACCGCTATCTCGTCGCCGGGGACATGACCGCGCTGCCCGCCATCTCGGTCAATCTGGAAAGCCTGCCCGCTGACGCGCGCGGGACCGCCGTGATCGAAATCCAGCACGAGGACGACCGTCAGGACATTGCCGCGCCCGAAGGGTTCGATATCCAATGGCTGGTTAATCCGCACCCTGGCAGCGACCCGGAACTGCTGCTTGGCAGGCTGCGCGAACTGGGCTGGGAAGACGGAGAAACCTATGCGTGGGTGGCGGCGGAATTCGCCGCCATGCGGACGCTGCGCGATTACTTCCGCAGTGAACGCGGGCTTGGTCCCGACAGGCTCTATATCTCAAGCTATTGGAAGCAGGGCGAGGACGAGGACAGCCACCGCGTCGTCAAGCGCGCGGATCTGGAAACGGCAGGATGATTAGCCGCGCCGCGCGGTGACGATATAGTTCAGCGACAGATCGCCCGACAGCTCCAGCCCGCGCATGGGCGAGAAGGCGATGCCGCGCGGCTCGCTCATTTCCAGCCCCGCGGCGGCGAGCAGTTCGCGCAGTTCCTCGGGAGTGACGAAATCCTGCCAGTGATGCGTGCCGCGCGGTACCATGCCCAGCCGTTCGGCCCCCTCGACCAGCAGCAGTTTCGAGCGTGCGGTGCGGTTGGGGGTGGAGATCACCATCAGACCGCCATCCGCCAGCCGTTCCTGCAATTGGTGGACGAAGGCGCCCTTGTCGGCGACATGCTCGATCACTTCCATCGCGGTGACGAGGTCAAAACGATTGGCCTGCAATTCCGCAAGTTCGCCAGCATGATAGGCGACATCCAGTCCGCCAGCCTGCGCATGGGCCCGCGCCGCGCCGATATTTTCCGCCGCCGCATCGACGCCCGTGACCTCTGCCCCCAGCCGCGCCAGCGGTTCGCACAGCAGGCCCGCGCCGCAGCCGACGTCCAGCGCGGTCTTGCCCGCCAGCGGATGGCGCGCACGCACGTCGCCGCCCCAGTGCAGGTCGATCGCTTCGCGGATATAGGCCAGCCGCACGGGGTTCAGCCGGTGGAGCATCGCCGAGGACCCCTTGGGATCCCACCAGTCCGCCGCCAGCGCGCCGAAATGGGCGGCTTCTTCGGGGCGGATGGTTACAGGTGATATTGTTGCATTGGCCATGCCTTACCCTTAACAGCGCGCCATTCATCCGGCCAGCATTCGCGTGGGCCGATCATGCAGGCAGACAGAAAAGGCGAAGCAGCTTGGCGCGCATCGTGATGAAATTCGGCGGCACCTCGATGGCGGGGACGGAGCGGATTCGCCGCGTCGCCAATATCGTGCGCCGCCAGCAGGCCGCGGGGCACGAGGTGGCGGTGGTCGTTTCGGCCATGGCGGGCGAGACCGACCGGCTGGTCAATTTCTGCCGCGAAGCCAATCCGCTGTACGACCCCGCCGAATATGACGTGGTTGTCGCCGCGGGCGAGCAGATCACCAGCGGGCTGCTGGCGCTGACGCTGCAGGCGCTGGGCTGCAAGGCGCGGTCGTGGCTGGGCTGGCAATTGCCGATCCATACCGACAATGCCCACGCCAAGGCGCGCATCGGCGAGATCGACGCAGGCGAGGTGATCGCCAGCATGCAGGCGGGCGAGATCGCGGTGATCCCCGGTTTCCAGGGACTGGCCGAGGATGGCCGCGTCGCGACCTTAGGCCGGGGCGGCAGCGATACCAGCGCCGTCGCGGTCGCCGCTGCGGTCAAGGCCGACCGCTGCGACATCTATACCGATGTCGACGGCGTCTATACCACCGACCCGCGCATTGTCGCCAAGGCCCGCAAGCTGAAGGCCGTGACGTTCGAGGAAATGCTCGAGCTTGCCTCGGTTGGGTCGAAGGTGCTGCAGACCCGTTCGGTCAGCCTTGCGATGAAGGAAAAAGTGCCGGTGCAGGTGCTGTCGTCGTTCATCGACGACGATGCGCCGCTGGCCGATGAATTGCCCGGAACGCTGATCGTCAGCGAGGAAGAGCTTGAAGGACTCGACATGGAAAGCCAGCTGATCACCGGCATCGCCGCCGACAAGAACGAAGCCAAAGTCATCCTGACCCGCGTGCCCGACCGCCCCGGCGCGGTGGCCAGCGTCTTCACCCCGCTGGCGGCGGCCAATATCAACGTCGACATGATCATCCAGAACGTGGGCCGCGACAAGGGCGAGACCGACGTAACCTTTACCGTGCCGGGCGCCGATCTTGTCCGCACGCAGGCTTTGCTGGAAGAGCAGAAGCCGCAGATCGGCTTTAATCGTATCATCACCGATCCCAAGGTCGCCAAGATCAGCGTCGTGGGCGTGGGCATGCGCAGCCATGCGGGCATCGCCAGCACCATGTTCAAGGCGCTGGCCGATCGCGGCATCAACATCCAGGCGATCTCGACCAGCGAGATCAAGGTGTCGGTGCTGATCGACGAAGACGAGACCGAACTGGCCGTGCGCGTGCTGCACACCGCCTATGGGCTGGACGCGGTCGAGGACGCCGCCTGACCGCCGCGATGGGCGGGTAACAGCACCTCTCCCTGACGCGCCGCGCGCCAGTGGCCGCGAGGCGGTGATGGTGGTCCGGTTTCGCGAAGCCGGTGCGCCGACCCTGCCGGACATGCTCGCCGCTTTGTTTCGGTCGGTGCGTTTCGGCGGCCGGATCGCACGCCGCCGTCGCCTGTCATGCTGCATTCTCACACCGACAAACGAAAACCCCCGCCAGGCTGATGCCGGGCGGGGGCCTTGGTGATTCGCTTTTTGCGCGGCGTTTATTCGCCGACGGGCGCGGTTGTGTCCGTGTCCGCCGCGACTTCCGGATAGGTCCCGGCGCTGGCGTCCGAAGCCTCGGTGCTGACGGTGGTGGGCTCGTCCACAGCGTCGATTTCGCCGGCTTCCTCGGCGGGCGCGGCCTCAACCTCGGGCAGGGGCAGGTTCGAACCCATGCTGTTCAGATAGGCGATGACATTGGCGCGGTCCTCGGGATTGCCGAGGCCGGCGAAGCTCATCTTGGTGCCGTTGGCGAAATTGCGCGGGCTGGTCAGCCATGCGTCCATATTCGCGAAATCCCAGTCGCCGCCATGGCTCGACAACGCCGAGCTATAGGCGAATCCGGCGGCATGCTTGCCGATCGGCTTGCCCATGATGGCATAGAGATTGGGGCCGATCCCGTTGGGGCCGCCCTGCTCGATCGTGTGGCAGGCGACGCATTTGGCAAAGACCGCCTCGCCCTTGGCGACATCGGCGGTCGACAGCAGCATGGCCAGCGACGGCCCTTCGGCGCCGCCTTCTTCCTCCACGCCCTCGATCACATAGCCCAGGTTTTCGGGGCGTTCTGCGTCGAAGATGTGGCCGCTGATGCTGGACAGGCCCAGGGCGACGACGCCGCCGAACAGGGTCCAGCCGAAGATGGTATTGGTTCTGCCGTCCATCAGAGAAAATATCCGTCTGCGTATGCGCGCGTGAAAGCGGTCGTGAATAGAAGCGATGTTTCGCGGCCGATTATGGCTCGCGCGTCGCTCTAAATAAGGGTTCGGCGCATGACAAGGGCGTTTCATGCCGCAATGCGATTAGCATGGCCCCTTAACGCTCTTGGCAGCCGCGCGGGGAGCGCCTAACGGCATCGACCCATGAACGCGCCGATCAGCCAGCAAGCCAGCCCTTATGCCGCCCCGGCCATGGCGCTGGTCAACAAGATGACCCGTGCCGCGCTTGCGGAACCCGCGCGGGCCGTGTCATTCCAGGGCGCGCCGGGCGCCAATTCGCATATCGCGGCGTTGGAACACGACCCCGATTGCCTGCCCATGCCCTGTTTCTCGTTCGCCGACGCGATCGAGGCGGTGAAGGAAGGACGCGCCGCCCGCGCGATCATCCCGATCGAGAATTCGCATAACGGGCGCGTGGCCGACATCCATTTCCTGCTTCCCGAATCGGGCCTTGCGATCACGGGCGAGCATTTCATGGAGATCCACCATCACCTGATGGCGCTGGGTAATGGGCCGTTCCGCGGCGTGATCAGCCATCCGCAGGCGCTGGGCCAGTGCCGCCACCGGCTGCGTGCCGACAGGCTGGTGCCGATGGATCATGCCGACACGGCGGGCGCCGCCGCTACGGTGTTCGAGCAGCAGGACCCCGAACTGGCCGCCATCGCGCCCGAAATGGCGGCGGAGCTTTACGGCCTGAAGATCATCGCGCGCGATATCGAGGATGCGCACGATAATATGACGCGTTTCGTCGTGCTGGCGAAGGATGCGCTGGATCCCGCGACCATCGACGGCCCCGCGATGACGACCTTCGTGTTCGAGGTGCGCAATATTCCCGCCGCGCTCTACAAGGCGCTGGGCGGGTTCGCGACCAATGGCGTGAACATGACCAAGCTGGAAAGCTATCAGAAGGGCGCCGCCTTTGCCGCGACCGAGTTCTATGCCGATATCGTCGGCGCGCCGGGCCAGCCCGCGGTCGATCGCGCGCTGGAGGAGCTGGGGTTCTATTCAAAGCACCTGCGCATCCTCGGCAGCTATGGCCAGGCGCGCGAGCGCGGTTAAGGCGCGGTTTGGGGCGCGAATCGGTTGGACGGCGGCGGCACCAAATTCGCGCTGCCGCATCACGGTCATGGGCGCGGTGCGACAGCGCGATCAGGACTGGTATCGCGCCGACCGACATCCCCCGACAACGGCCAGCACGTCATGCCGGTGCGAAACTTTCGCTGAGGTCCTGCTCCCCGGCATGAAACCCTATTATAAACGCTAGGTGAACAGGCAGCTAGTTCAAATTTGTGATATTTGATTTTTGACCCATCCCGATGGATTGGCTGGACAGCTTGGTGCGCGGCGCATCGCCTTCCCTTCCGCTTGTGCCGCATCGCCGCTAGGACCGGGCCATGACGGATTTCACCCTGCGCGATGCGGTTGCCGGTGATGCGGCGGCGCTGTCTTTACTGGGGCGGCAGAGTTTCGCCGCGGCCTTCGGTCATCTCTATCGGCCAGAGGATCTCGCCGCGTTTCTGGACGAGACGCACGACCCTGCCAGAGTCGCGGGCGAAATTGCCGATCCGGCCTATATCCACCAGCTTGCCGTGGATGATGCAGGCCGCCTGATGGGCTATTGCAAGCTGACCGCCGACAGCGATTATGCCAGCCATTCCGAAGCCCGCGCTCCGATGGGGTTGAGCCAGCTCTACACCGATCCGGCCTGTACCGGGCAAGGGTTGGGCGCGGCGCTTATGGACTGGGCGCTGGCCACGGCCCGCTCGCGCGGTGCGGACGCCGTCCAGCTATCGGTATGGAGCGAGAACCACGGAGCGCAGCGGTTCTATCAGCGGCACGGTTTTGCCAAGATCGCTGACATCGACTTCTGGGTCGGCAGCCACCGCGACGACGAGTTTCTTTACGAAAAGCGGCTGTGACCGGTCACAGCCATTTCCAGCGCCAGAACAGGAACAATTGCACCGCCAGAATCGCCGTGCACAGGCCCACCACGTCCCAGAACGCATCGCCGTCGTTCACGCCCGGCATGCCGCCGACATTGATGCCCATCAGCCCGGTCAGAAAGCTGAGCGGCAGGAAGATCCCCGCCACGATGGTCAGCATATAGGTCGCCTTTTCGCTGCTGGCGACGGCGCGGGCGCGGATCTCGTCCTGAAGCACAACGGCGCTTTCCATCGAGATGTCGATATCGTCGAGATAGCGGCGCAGGCGTTCGATCGTCTCGGCGATCTCGCGCCGGTCGTGCTCCTCGAACCAGGCGGGGGCATCGCGGCTGATGCGTTCCAGCGCCTCGTGCTGCGGGCTCATGTGGCGTTTCAGCGCAAGGCAGTTGCGGCGGATCGTGGTGATGCGGGTCAGCACTTCCTCGGGCTCGTCCTCGGGGTCCACATGCTCCAGCGTGTCGATATGGTCGTTCATGTCGATGATCGACCGGCTCATCCGCGCGATCATGTGTTCGGTGACCTGTGTGATCAGCGATCCCGCGTCGGTAGGGCCGATGCCCTGATCGATCTCGGCCAAGGTGTCGCGCGGCGTCTGCAGCCGTTCGCGCCGCAGCGTGATCAGCCGCCGCCCGTCGCACCACAATTGCATCGAGACCATGTCCTCGGGCTCGGCATTGGGGTTGAAATTGATGCCGCGCAGCGTGGCGACCAGCGTATTGCCCTCGCGAAAGGCGCGCGGGCGGGTGCGGTCGCTGACCAGCAGTTCGGCGGTCGGCTCGGACATGCCGATGCTGTCTTCCAGCCATTCCTGCACGCCGGGGCGCGTGCGGCAGACATGCATCCACAGCACTTCCTGGGGATGCGCGGCCGACGGCTTCCACTTGCGTGCCTCTTCCCAGTCCAGCTTGCGCCCGCCGCCCTTGCCATCGAGCACGCGGGCGAACAGCAGCGCATTGTCGCCGCTCTGGTCGTCGTAAAGCTGTTCTTCCAAAGATGCGTCTCCCTGTTCGCGGGATTGATGGCGCATCGCCGGAGTTGAGGCAAATGCGTCTTTGCCCCTTAACACAAGCGCCTGTATAGGAAGGCCCATGTCTACAGACCGCATCGCAGCAATCCGGCCCTGGCGCATGATCGACCGCCGCAAGAGCCGCCAGATCATGGTGGGCCGCGTGCCCGTGGGCGGCGACGCCCCGATCAGCGTCCAGACGATGACCAACACGCTGACCAGCGACGCAGGCGCGACGATCGACCAGATCCGCCGCTGCGAGGATGCGGGCGCGGACATCGTGCGCGTGTCGTGCCCCGACGTCGAATCGACTGCGGCGCTGAAACAGATCGTGCGCGCCGCCGAGGTGCCGATCGTCGCGGACATCCATTTCCACTACAAGCGCGCGCTGGAAGCCGCCGATGCGGGCGCGGCCTGCCTGCGCATCAATCCCGGCAATATCGGCAGCAGCGAGCGCGTGGCCGAGGTCGTGCGCGCGGCCAAGGCCAATGGCTGCTCGATCCGCATCGGCGTGAACGCGGGCAGCCTGGAAAAGGACCTGCTGGAAAAATACGGCGAGCCGTGCCCCGATGCGCTGGTCGAATCGGCGCTGGATCACATCAAGCTGCTGCAGGACCACGATTTCCACGAATACAAGGTCGCGGTGAAGGCCAGCGACGTGTTCCTGGCGGTCGCGGCCTATCAGGGCCTTGCCGAAGCGGTCGATTGCCCGCTGCATCTTGGCATTACCGAGGCGGGCGGGCTGATTGGCGGGACGGTGAAATCGGCGCTTGGAATCGGCAACCTGCTGTGGGCGGGCATCGGCGATACGCTGCGCGTGTCGCTGTCGGCAGAGCCCGAGGAGGAAGTGCGCGTCGGGTTCGAGATCCTGAAGGCGCTGGGCCTGCGTACCCGCGGCGTGCGCGTCGTGTCCTGCCCCAGCTGTGCGCGGCAGGGTTTCGACGTGATCCGCACGGTGCAGGCTCTGGAAGAGCGGTTGCAGCACATCAAGACGCCGCTCTCGCTGTCGGTGCTGGGCTGCGTGGTCAACGGACCGGGCGAGGCGCGCGAGACCGATATCGGCATCACCGGCGGCGGCAACGGCAAGCACATGGTCTATCTGTCGGGCGTCACCGACCACCATGTGCAGAGCGGTGACATGCTCGACCACATCGTCAAGCTGGTGGAGGCGAAGGCCGCCGAGATCGAGGGCGGCATGACCGACGCCGGGAAGGCCGACGAGAGCAAGGCGGCGGAAGCCGCCGAATAGGCTGCGCCGCTGTCGGCCTGCGTGTTTTACGCCCGGTTAAGCAAGCGGGCGTAAGATCCGGGCATGACCGTGCACAGGATCTTCTGGATCGTCTTCGCCGCCAGCGTGGCCGGCGCCTTCATGACCGGCATGCCGGAGGGCGATGAGGCTCCTGCAACGCTGGAGAGCGGCGCGGTGTCGGCGGATCCGGCGGCGGCCATGGCGCTTTCCGGCCAGAAGGACCTGTGGGGCGGCGAAATCCAGTTGTCGCGCCGGGCAGACGGGCATTTCTATGCCAATCCCACGATCGGCGGCCAGCAACTCGACGTGATGGTCGATACGGGGGCGAGCTTCGTGGCGCTGACGGGCGATGACGCCCGCGCGGCGGGGCTGGACTGGAGCGAATCCGATCTGCAGCCGGTCGCGCGCGGCGCCAGCGGAGTCGTCGAGGGCGTGCCCGTGATGATCGACCGCATCGAACTGGGCGGCACCGAGATGCGCGACATAGAGGGGGCCATCGTGCCCGAGGGGCTGCCGGTGACGCTGCTGGGGCAGAGCTATCTGCGCCGGTTTGAACGTGTCGAGATCGACGGCGATTCGATGATCCTGTCGCGTGACTGAGCTTGTCCCCGCCCATAAGGGCAGGAAATCGCGGTTAACTTTGAAGCCAGATCGGGTTTGGTATAGTCTTTCGTCATGACGAGAAAGCGCACCGACATATCCGCCACCGCAGCCCTGCCACAGCGTGGAAACGGGCCTTCGATGGGCCGGCGGACGGTGCTGGGCGCGGCCATCGCGGCAGGTGCTTCGCTGGCTCTGCCGCGCACGGTTTTTGCCTCGGCCAGCCCGCTGACGCCGGCGCAGCGCCGCATTCTGGACGTCGCCAAGACGCAGATGGACCGCGCGGGCGACGTATTATGGCACCGCGACATGGCGGGCATCGCCGATTTCGGCGTGCATTCGTCGGTTCCGCGCTTTCATTTCGCCAATGTCGAGACGGGGACGGTGCGCAGCTTCCTCGTCGCGCATGGCACCGGCTCGGACCCCGAGCATGATGGCTGGCTCAACAATTTTTCCAACACGCCGGGGTCCAATGCGACCAGCCGCGGGGCCTATGTCACCTATGAATGGTACAAGGGCCGCTATGGCACGTCGATCCGGCTGGGCGGGCTGGATCCTGACAATTCGAATGCGTTGCCGCGCTATATCGTGGCGCATCCCGCCGAATATGCGACCCGCGCGCATGTCGAGAAATGGGGGCGGCTGGGGCGGTCGAACGGCTGTTTCGCGATGGACCCCGCCGATTTCAACCAAGCCCTGTGGAACCTGTCGGGCGGGCGGCTGCTCTATGCCGACCGGCTAGGCATTTCGTGACGCGCCGCGTGGTGGCGGCGCTGCTGGCCCTTGGCGCGCTGCTGCTGATCGGCTGGCTTGCGGCGCCGCAGATCCTGCCGATCAGCTACTGACGCGAATCAGGCCCCCGGCGCCTCGATCGGGACGATCGGTTCGTCGGTCTTGTGCTGGCCCGTCTTGGGCACGCGCGCGGCGGCCATGCTGGCCAGCACCGGCTCGTCCCGGCCGTAGATGTCGTCGAAGCTGCGCATCTGGCCGTCGATGTCGCGGGCCATGGTGAAATAGGTTATATAGACCGGCAGCTCCTTGGTCAGCGGCACGCGCGTGTATTCGCGCGAATTCGCGATCTCGACCGCTTCCTCACTCGACAATCCGCCAAGGCCCTTGGCCATGATCATGGCCAGCTTCATCGCGTTCTCGGTCCGGATGCAGCCGTGGCTGAGCGCGCGATTGTCGTTGTTGAACAGCGACTTGGACGGCGTGTCATGCAAAAAGATCGCGTGCGGGTTCGGCATGTCCAGCTTCATCAGGCCGAGCGAATTGCCCGGTCCGGGCTGCTGGACGACCACCGTCATGCCCGCTTCGGTCTTGTAGGCCTTGTACCCGTTGTTACGCGCATAGGAGGGGTTGCCCATGACCCGCGCGCCCAGCCCTTCGCCGACCACGATGGATTGCGGCACGGTCCAAGTCGGGTTGAAGATCACGCCCTCGACTTTCTCGGCCAGCTGCGGCGTGGCGGTGCGACCGGGCTTGCCGACGATGGTGCGGAACGAGGTGTGGACCTTGTTGTTGACGACCAGACGCAGCTGATATTCGGGCACGTTGGTCAGCAGATAGTTCTTGCCGAGATCGCGGCCCAGCCAGCGCCAGCGGTCCATGTTGGCGCGGATCTTGGCGCGCGAGGCCTTGTCGCCCTCGCTCGTCTCAAGCAGCATCTGTTTCAGCACCGCGTAATCCGGATGCGTGGGATTGAGCGAATCAAGCGCGGCGACGATCTGCCCCGACGCCAGCGCCTCCTCCAGCAGGGGCTTGATCGGCCGCAGCTTCCAGTCTGGATCCTCGACGAACCATTGATGGCGCGAATCCATTTCGGTGCGTCCGTCGCGCAGATCCTCGGCGACCCAGGTGAACAGGCGGGTTGCCGTCTCGTTCAGCCTTGCGCCGGGGCCCGCGGCGATGGCCGCTTGCAATTCGTCGGGCCGGTAATCCTTGGCGAACAGCCCCTCGCCCCCGATCGCGCGGATATAGCCGAGCAATTGCTCTGCCTGCGCCACCTGCCATGTCGGGGCCACGGTGAAATAATCGGTCGGGATTTCCTGAATGACCGGCGCCGATGTCAGTTCAACAGGGGCCGCAGGGGCCTGCTCGGTCGGAAACAGGGGCGCGGGCTGCGACTTGGCCGCAGCCGGCGCGGCCTGCGCCAGCGCATTGGCGGGCAGCGCGACAGCGCCCGCAATCAGGGCCGCAGAGCCCAGCATTCGAGTGACAAGACCCTTTCCCAAGGGCCGGTAAACAATGCTATCCATGGTCATCATGATTTCCCGGTAGGCAGCCCGGCTATCCGGCTGCCATCATACTTCCGCATTCGCCTAATGGCTACAACGTCTCCATTCATTGTAACGGACAGGACGCCGCGCGGTTTCGGCTCCGCTAATCCTCTTTACATGCTTTCGCCATGCTGAATCGTACGGGCGTGCGCCGTTCCACAGCCAATTTTGACCTTTCTCAGCCTTGACGAGGCGGGCGATCCGGCCCATCGCCGCCGCAAACATTTCGCACCTGCAACCCGCGCCCTGCGAGCGGTTCTCAACTGTCTTGCGCGCGACCAGATCTGAAGGGAAAGGTCACCCATGACTGCAATCGGCAAGGACACGCTCGGCACCCGCTCGACCATGAGCGTCGGGGGCAAGGAATATGCCTATTACTCGCTCGCCAAGGCGGCGGAAAAATATGGCGACGTGTCGCGGCTTCCCTTCTCGCTCAAGGTCCTGCTCGAGAACATGCTGCGGTTCGAGGATGACGGCTTCACCGTCTCGACCGATGACGTGAAGGCGATCGTCGACTGGCAGCAGAACCCCAAGGCCCCGCATCCCGAAATCCAGTACCGCCCCGCGCGCGTCCTGCTGCAGGATTTCACCGGCGTGCCCTGCGTGGTCGACCTCGCCGCGATGCGCGATGCCATCAAGGCGCTGGGCGGCGACACGCAGAAGATCAATCCGCAGGTGCCCGTGAACCTCGTCATCGACCACTCGGTCATGGTGGACGAGTTCGGCCATCCCAAGGCATTCGAAAAGAACGTCGAGCTGGAATACCAGCGCAATGCCGAACGCTACGACTTCCTGAAGTGGGGCGCGAAGAGCCTCGACAATTTCTATGCCGTCCCGCCGGGCACCGGCATCTGCCACCAGGTGAACCTTGAGCATATCGGCCGCGGCGTATGGACGTCGAAGGACCCGAGCGGCGCCGACATCGCCTATCCCGACACCTGCGTCGGCACCGATTCGCACACCACCATGATCAACGGTCTGGGCGTGCTGGGCTGGGGCGTCGGCGGGATCGAGGCGGAGGCCGCGATGCTGGGCCAGCCGGTTTCGATGCTGATCCCCGAAGTCGTCGGCTTCAAGCTGACCGGCAAGATGGCCGAGGGCATCACCGCCACCGACCTCGTGCTGACCTGCGTGCAGATGCTGCGCGAAAAGGGCGTGGTGGGCCGCTTCGTCGAATTCTACGGCGAAGGCACCGCCAAGCTGACGCTGGCCGACCGCGCGACCATCGCCAACATGGCGCCCGAATATGGCGCGACCTGCGGCTTCTTCGGCATCGACGACAAGACGCTGGATTACATGCGCCTGACCGGCCGTGACGAGGACGCGATCGCACTGGTCGAGGCCTATGCACGCGAACAGGGCCTCTGGTTCGATCCGTCGAACCCCGAGCCGATCTTCACTGACACGCTCGAACTCGACATGGGTTCGGTCGTGCCGTCGCTGGCGGGGCCCAAGCGTCCGCAGGACAAGGTCGCGCTCGACAAGGTGGACGAGCTGTTCAACACCGATCTGGCCAAGCTGTACAACAAGGCCGGGGCGGAGCGTTTCGCGGTCGACGGCAAGGATCATGACGTGGGCGACGGCGACGTCGTGATCGCTGCCATCACCAGCTGCACCAACACCTCGAACCCCGATGTGCTGATCGCGGCAGGCCTCGTCGCCAAGAAGGCGCATGAGAAGGGCCTGATGCCCAAGCCCTGGGTGAAGACCTCGCTCGCGCCCGGATCGCAGGTGGTGACCGACTATCTGGTCAAGGCGGGGCTGCAGGATCATCTCGACGCGATCGGTTTCGATCTGGTCGGTTATGGCTGCACCACCTGCATCGGCAACTCCGGCCCGCTGGCCGAGCCGATTTCGAAGGCGATCAACAACAATAATGTCGTCGCCGCCTCGGTGCTGTCGGGCAACCGCAATTTCGAGGGCCGCGTGTCGCCCGACGTGCGTGCCAACTTCCTCGCATCGCCGCCGCTGGTCGTCGCCTATGCGCTGAAGGGCACGGTGACCGAGGACATCACCGAGACTCCGATCGGCACCGGCAGCGACGGCAGCGAAGTCTATCTGCGCGACATCTGGCCGACCAATGCCGAAGTGGCCGAAGTGCTGCAGGGCGCGATCAGCCGCGACATGTTCCAGAGCCGTTATGCCGACGTCTACAAGGGCGACGAGCATTGGCAGGCGATCAATGTCGAAGGTTCGGACACCTATAGCTGGCGCGCCGGTTCGACCTATGTCGCCAACCCGCCCTATTTCGAGAGCATGGGCATGACGCCCGACGCGGTCAGCGACATCATCGATGCGAAGCCGCTGGCGATCCTGGGCGATTCGGTCACGACCGACCACATCTCGCCCGCAGGCTCGATCAAGGAAGACAGCCCCGCGGGCCGTTACCTCAAGGAGCATCAGGTCGCGAAGGCGGACTTCAACTCCTACGGCTCGCGCCGCGGCAACCATGAAGTGATGATGCGCGGCACGTTCGCCAATATCCGCATCAAGAACGAAATGGTGCCGGGGGTCGAGGGCGGCTACACCAGCTATAACGGCGAGCAGATGGCGATCTATGACGCCGCCATGAAGCACAAGGAAGACGGCACGCCGCTGGTCGTCATCGGCGGCAAGGAATACGGCACCGGATCGTCGCGCGACTGGGCGGCGAAGGGCACGATCCTGCTGGGTGTGCGCGCGGTGCTGGTCGAAAGCTTCGAGCGTATCCACCGCTCCAACCTTGTCGGCATGGGCGTGCTGCCCCTGCAGTTCAAGGCGGGCGACACGCGCGAGACGCTGGGCCTGACGGGTGATGACCAGTTTACCATTCAGGGCCTCGACAATCTGAAGCCGAGCCAGGAAGTGACCGTGAAGGTCACGCGCAAGGACGGATCGGACTTCAGCTTCGACGTGCTGTGCCGCATCGATACCGCGAACGAGATGGAATATTACCGCAACGGCGGCATCCTCCATTACGTCCTGCGCAAGCTTGCCGCCGACTAAGCCGCGCGGCATTGCCGGAAATCGGAAAGGGCGGCCCTTTGCAAGGGGCCGCCCTTTTTCATGTCTGGCGCCGGATTGGCGGCGTTATCCGCCCAATGCCGAACCGTGCTCCGCCTGCTTTTGCGCGAGGCTCTGCTTCGCATTGCTGACGGCACGCTCATAGCAGCGCTGCTCCGCCCGTGACGGCGGTTCGAAGCCGCGATTGCGCGTGCAGACGGCGCGCGCCGCACTGCGGAGCTTGCGTTCGAGCCGCTCGGTGCTTTCGGCGCTGGCGAAATCCTGTGCCGAAACCGGCACGGTCTTGTGGCGTATCACCGGGTTTGCGTTTTCCGCGGAGGCAACCGTCGGCGCTGCGATGGTGCCCATGATGAATGCAATGGCGATCGTGCGCATGGCTTGTTCCTTTGTGATCGGGAGGGCTGGACGCCCCCTGTGCTCAAAGGAATAAGGCCGCATTTTCAACGATGCAGCGCCGCATCGACCGGTGCATCACCCGCTTCTGCCAAGCGAATGGCGGGCCGACGAAGCGCTTCGAATGCCCGCCGAACGGCGATCAGTCCTCGAACAGCCTGCCCTGCGGCAGATCGGGCGGGGGCAGATCGGGCTGGGGCGGGGACAGGCCAAGATGCCGCCAGCCGCGATCGTTGAGGCAGCGGCCCCGCGCCGTGCGGGCGACAAGGCCAAGCTGGATCAGATAGGGCTCGATCACTTCCTCGATCGTGTCGCGCGGTTCGGACAGGCCCGCGGCCAGCGTTTCGACCCCGACCGGGCCGCCCTTGTAGATATCCGCGATCATGTGGAGATAGCGCCGGTCCTGCGCGTCGAGGCCGAGCGAGTCGACCTCCAGCCTCGTCAGCGCGTCGTCGGCGATCTGGTCGGTTATCGTCGGGGCCTTCGCCACCTCGGCGAAATCGCGTACGCGGCGCAGCAATCTGCCCGAAACGCGGGGCGTGCCGCGCGAACGGCGGGCAATCTCGCGCGCGCCGCCGGGATCGATTCCGATATTGAGCAGCCGCGCCCCGCGCGAGACCACCTTTTCCAGTTCCTCGACCGTATAGAAATTGAGCCGCACCGGAATGCCGAACCGGTCGCGCAGCGGAGTCGTCAGCAGGCCCTGCCGCGTCGTCGCGCCGACCAGCGTGAAGGGCGGCAGGTCGATCCGCACGCTGCGGGCGGCGGGGCCTTCACCGATGATGAGGTCGAGCGCGCGGTCCTCCATCGCGGGATAGAGCACTTCCTCGACCACGGGATTGAGGCGGTGAATCTCGTCGATGAAGAGGACGTCGCCTTCTTCCAGATTGGTCAGCAGCGCGGCCAGATCGCCCGATTTCGCGATAACCGGACCCGAGGTCGCCCGGAAACCGACACCCAGTTCGCGCGCCACGATTTGCGCCAATGTCGTCTTGCCGAGGCCGGGCGGGCCGAAGAACAGCACATGGTCCATCGCCTCTCCGCGCGAGCGTGCCGCCTCGATAAAGACGCGCAGGTTCTCGCGCGCGGCCTGCTGGCCCACGAACTCCTCAAGCGTCTTGGGCCGCAGCGCGGCGTCCGGATCGTCGGGCTGCCGCTCGGGCGAGTGGAGGGGGACGGGATCGGCCATCAGAACGGGTTCAACGCATAGCCCTGCTGTTGCAGCAGCGCATGGGCGGTCATCGCGGACAGCGCCATTTCGACGCCGGGGAGCAGATCGCTCTTGGCGATGCCCATCGCGGCGGCGCTTTGCCCGCACAGGATGACGCGCACGCCGTTGTCCAGCAGCGCGGCGACGATCGCGGCATTGGCGTTGTCCTTGCCGTCCCTGCGCTTTCCATAGGCGGCTTCGTTCAGAAGATCGACGCCCGCCGCGCCGTGGACCACGACTGCCAGATGGATATTCTGTTCGGGCACGCCCGCGCGGACATGCATGTTGAAGAAGCGCGCCAGCGTCACCAATCCGCGATTGGCCTCTCCGGCAGGGGCCGCATCGCTGAGGTCGAAGGCCATTTTGAATTCGGTACCTTCGGGGATCGGCATGTCGCTTTCCACCTCGGCCACGGGGCCGAAAGGAAAGACGGGGCCGGGCGTCATGCTGCTTGGCAATTCCTTTGCCGCCGCAGGGACGGAAAGCGCCAGCAAGGGGGCGATCAGAATTCTGCGCATCATCCTGCGGCCTTCTTCAGCGCGGCCCGGATCAGCGCGGTTTCGCTCGCGTCCGCGCCCAGTTCGCCCTCGGCCTCGGCCACGGCCTTGGCGGCGATGGCGGGCTTGAAGCCGAGGTTTTCCAAGGCCGATACCGCATCGGCGCTGCTGCTGCCGACCGGTGCCGCGACCGTGCCGCCTGCACCCGCCACCACCGGCATGCCGCCGGCCTTGTCCTTCAGCTCGTTGACGATTCGGCCCGCCAGCTTGGGGCCGACTCCGTTTGCGCGCGCCACCATGGCGGCGTCGCCCTTGGCGCAGGCCTGCTGCAATTCCTCGGTCGACAGCGCGGACAGGATCGCCAGCGCAACCTTGGACCCTACGCCCTGCACGCCGTGCAGCAGGCGGAACCAGTCGCGCTCCGCCCCGCGGGCAAAGCCGATCAGGCGCATGTCGTTCTCGCTCACCTGCAGATCGGTATAGAGCGTGCAGGCCTCGCCCTTTTCGCCCAGCGCGGACAATGTCCGGGCCGAGCAATGGACCAGATAGCCGACGCCGCCCACGTCGATCACCGCCCAGTCCGTGCCGGTTTCGTCCAGCCTGCCTGCAAGTTTCGCGATCATGATTGCTGCCTAGCGGTGTTTCCGCTTTGTTTCGAGGGGGGAACGAAATCCACCCACAAGGCTTCGAATAACAGAGGTTACGAAAAGGAACGGGATATGGCTGGCGGATGGTCGCGAGATGGCGCGGTGCAGGACCAGATCGACGATACGGTCAATGACGCGGTGGCAAGCGCCCGCGCGCGCATGCCGGTGGGCGAGGGTCTGGAATATTGCCAGACCTGCGGAGAGAAGATCCCCGAGAAGAGGCGCAAGGCCCTGCCGGGCGTGCGCACCTGCGTGCCGTGCCAGTCCGCGAACGACCGCAGCGTTCGCCACAGCGCGATCAATCGGCGTGGCAGCAAGGACAGCCAGCTGCGCTGATCGGCTCTTACGCCGTCAGGCCAGCGATGCGGCCGGTCCCGATGCCTGATCGAACAATTCCAGGATGGAGCGCGCCTGCGCCTGCTTGGTAAAGTCGCGCCGGGCCTTGCGTATCGCGCCCTGCGCCAGCCTTGCCCTTTCCGCCTCGTCATGAAGGCGAAGCAGGGCATCGGCCAGCCCGTCCGAATCCTCGAAATCCACAAGCAGGCCGTTTTCGCCATGCTCGATCTGGTCGGACGCGCCGCCGCCGGGGGTGCGGACGGGGACCAGCCCGGTCGCCATGCCCTCGACGACCACCAGACCGTATCCCTCGACCCGGCTGGGCAGGACAAATGCGTCGCTGGCCCAGTAATAGCTCAGGACATCGGACTTGAACCCGTCGAAGCGAAAGACCGATCGGTCCTTGTCCGACTGATACGCGTAGTCTCGGATTTCCTGCTCCTCCTCGTCGGTGCCGCTTCCGACAAGGATCGCGCGGATCGGAGGGTCCATCGCCGCGCCCGCCTTGCGGGTTGCCTGAACGAGGAGGTCGATGCCCTTGTTCCAGCTTAACCGTCCGATTTGCAGGCAGACGAATTCCCGCTCGCCAAGCTGCAGTCGTTCGCGCGAGATGCGGCGCTGTTCGGCGGTGGGCGGGTGGAACCGCCCCTCGTCGATCGCGCCCACGACTTTCTGGATCCGGTGCGCGACGGGGCGGCATTCGCGGGCAAGCTGGGCGCGGGTTTCTTCAGACAGGACGACGATCGCATCGACCGCAAAGGCGCAAACGACCGCGCGTGCGGGCATGGACAGCGAGGCGTTGGTCTTGCCCACCACATCCAATTTTCCCGCGTGAAAGGACGGATGATACGTCGCCACCACCGGTACGCGCGCAAACAGGGACAGCAGCCGCCCCCATATGATCATGCCAAGGCCATGCACGTTCACGCTGTCGATGTCGTTCCTGCGCATGAAGGCGCGGATCGTGCGCCAGTCGGACAGGCGCGGCTTGTTGCCAAGGCCCGGGATGCACAGCACTTCGTCGCACAGGCGGTCGACCTGCCCGACCCGCTCTTCATCGGCGCCAGCCTCATAGATGGCGCTGGTGACGAAATAGACCTTGCAGCCCTGTTCCTTCAGTCCTGCCGCAAGCGTCATGCAATAGGAATAGATCCCGTCATTGCAGTCGGTCTTGCACATCAGGAACATCACGTGGCGCGTCCGCTTCGCGGATGCGGTCTTTTGCGGCCTGCCGGCCATCGGATGAACTTCGGCGAGGCTGTTCATGACAAAACCCCCGTTTCATCGGCGCCTTTTCGACTCGAAAAGCAGTGCGCCAGGGGGGGCAGAGTCCGCGCCTCGGGCCATGTCTGCAACAACATTTCGCAAGTGCAGCACAGCAATTCCGGGGGGTACGATGGTAAACGGCGCAGATTCAAAGCCTTCGCACAAGATGAGCGTGGGCGATTGCGACGGCCAGTGCATCGGCTGCGTCCGATCCGGCGATTTCTGCGCCCGGAAGCAGCACTTTCAGCATCGCCTGCACCTGATTCTTGTCGGCCCCGCCCGTGCCCACCACCGATTTCTTGACGACCTTGGTGGAATGTTCGTGCACCGCCAGCCCCGCCGCGCCGCATGCCGCCAGCACCACGCCGCGGGCATGAGCCAGTTTCAGCGTCGATTGCGGGTTCTTGTTGACGAACACCTCTTCGGCGGCGGCGACATCAGGGCGGTATCTGGCGATGACTTCGGCCAGCGCCTGCTGAAGCGCGGCGAGGCGGAAGGCCATCTCGTCCTTGCTGCTGGTCGGCACCTGTCCGTTGGCGACATGGGACAGGCGCGACCCGTCCTTGCGGATCACGCCCCAGCCCGTGCAGGTCAGCGAAGGATCGAGTCCCAAAACAATCATCGCACGATCATCGTACGATCATGCTCTGACGAACCCTGGAGCCGCGGAGGTCAAAGCGGAAGGCCAAGGCGCGGCGCGAGCGCCTGCATCAGCAGGTACAGGGTGACGGTCAGCAGGCATCCGGCCCCCAGCGCCAGCCAGAAGGCCATGCCATGGCGCAGCAGCACAGGGATCAATAGGAACATCGGAAGCGAGGGCAGCACGTACCAGAAGGTCGCCTCGGCATGGCGGGCCATGTTCTCGGCGTCGGGGCGGGCGTGCCACAGGAAGATCATGCCCAGCACCGACACCAGCGGCAGCGAGGCGACCAGCGCGCCCAGCGTCGGCAGGCGGCGACCGATCTCGGCGATGGCCGCGATCATGACGCCGGCCAGCAGCGCCTTCGCGGCCAGGGCCAGCATCAGCCGAGCTTTTCCATCACGTCGTCGGACACTTCGTAATTGCCCCAGACGGTCTGGACGTCGTCGTCGTCGTCCAGCGCATCGACCAGCTTGAACAATGTGCCTGCGGTGTCCTCGTCGACGTCGACGGTGATGTTGGGCTTCCACGCCAGCTTGACGTTCTCGGCCTCGCCCAGCGATTTTTCGAGGTTTCCGGCGACTTCGTGCAGCGCTTCCATCTGGGTCCAGATGACGTGGCCGTCCTCCGACGATTCGACGTCGTCGGCGCCGGCCTCGATCGCGGCCTCAAGCACTTTTTCCTCGTCACCGGCGCTGGCGGGGTATTCGATCAGGCCCAGCCGTTCGAAGCCGTGCGAAACCGCACCCGCGGTGCCCAGGTTTCCGCCGTTCTTGCTGAACGCGGTGCGCACATTGGTCGCGGTGCGGTTGCGGTTGTCGGTCAGCGCCTCGACGATCAGGGCCACGCCGCCGGGGCCATAGCCCTCGTAACGGATTTCCTCGTAATCGTCGCCTTCGTTGGCCGATGCCTTGTCGATCGCGCGCTGGATATTGTCCTTGGGCATCGACTGCGCCTTGGCGTTGTTCACGGCCAGGCGCAGGCGCGGGTTCATGTCGGGATCGGGCGTGCCCATCTTGGCCGCCACGGTGATCTCGCGCGAGAGCTTGGAGAACATGGCGGAGCGCTTCTTGTCCTGCGCGCCCTTGCGATGCATGATGTTCTTGAATTTGGAATGGCCGGCCATTGCCGCTTACGTCCTCAGTGTTGTTCGGTGTGCTTGTTCGGCTTTGGGCGCCCCTTACAGCAGGGGGCAGGGGCAGGGCAAGCGCGCGCGAAAAGTGACAAAGGTTACATGTCCTACACTCTCTGTCACCCGGTGCGAGGCCGCAGGAATGCTGGTGTTCGCGGCCAAAAGTGACACGCCGGGGGGTCGGGGGAAATTTCACGGATTTGAAAGAGCATGCGTCACCTGATGACGAGCCCGATAGAAAACGGCGCGCGAGTAGGACAATAAAACGACGCGAAAATAAGACGACGCGATAATCAAACGACGCAGGGGGGGCGCAGCAGCCATGACCATCAGCCGCATCGACCATATCAATATCAGCACGACCGATTTTGCCGCGACGGTCGCCTTTTACCGCGACATGCTGGGGCTGGTCCCCAAGCCGCCGCCGGGGATGGATCCCGAGCTGAACAGCTGGATGGTGGACGGGGCGGGCAATGCGCTGATCCACGTGAATACCCGCCCCGCCCCGCGCGAGCCGGGCCCGATCAACCATGTCGCCTTTGCCTGCACCGGCTATGACGACTACCTCGCCCGCCTGCGCGGCGCGGGGCACGAGGTGACGGAAAGCGATTTGCGCGACACCGCGGGCGTGCGGCAGATCTTCGTGTTCGGGCCGGAGGGGACGAGAGTGGAGTTGAATTTCAAAGAGCCGCCCGCGTCGTAAGGCGAGCATCGCAACGCGAGCGCAGCCTTAAGGCGCCAGTGGCGGCGACCCGGACGCCAAGAGCCTTTGGGACCGCAAGGGCCATCAGGCCCGCAGCGTGTCGTTCGACGTCACAGCCGCGGCTTTGCCATGGCTGGGGCCTGGCGCGGAGGTGAGCGAACGACGGCTTGCGGGGTTGTCGCGGGTTGGCTTGAGGGACGGATAGTCGAGATTAGCGAACTTGCAGTTCATGCAAATCCGAGAGAACCGCTCGCTTCATAGACAAGGTTTGCAAGCGCGATAGATCATGGCGCTTGCAGGTCCTGAAAACTCGCTTATGACACCGGTTACCGCCTCGCAAGGCAATAACATCGAGGAGGCGTAATTCTGACGGGAGATACTTGCGATGCGCGCCTTTTTCTTGAGTACAGTCGTGATTGCCATGCTGCAGTCTGCGCCAGTCGTACAAGCTCAAGCCCGCATTGAAGTGGCACCCGACGGGCGGCATCTGCAGGAAGAGGATGGCAAGCCGTTTTTTTATCTTGGTGACACCGCATGGGCTCTTTTCCACCGGCTGACACGAGAAGAGGCGGACCAGTATCTGCGGGACCGCGCCGCCAAGGGATTTACCGTCATCCAGGCCGTCGCTCTGGCAGAACTGCAGGGGTTGGACACGCCAAACGCCTATGGAGAGCTACCGCTCGTCAACAGGGATCCGTCAACACCGAATGAAGCCTATTTCGCTCATATCGATCATGTCATTTCACGGGCGAACCAGCTGGGTCTGACCGTGGGACTTCTCCCGTCCTGGGGCCATTACTGGCGTGATGGCGACCGGAGAATTTTCGATGTAGAAAGCGCACGCTCCTACGGACGATTCCTTGGCAATCGCTATCGCGACGCCAATGTAATCTGGATCCTTGGCGGCGATTCCAACGTCAGGTCTGATCAAGAGCGTTCGATCATCGATGCAATTGCCCATGGGCTTGAGGACGGTGATGGCGGCAAACACCTTATCACCTTCCATCCGCGCGGCCCCGGCTTGGCATCGGAGCAATTGCGCGATGCGGAATGGCTCGACTTCTACATGAACCAGTCCTCCCACGCAGCGCGCAATCTCGATACGGGTCTCTATGTCGAACATGACCTCGCGCTCGAGCCCAAGCGGCCAGTGATCGACGGCGAACCTCGCTATGAGGGAATTCCAGTCGGTTTCTACAACGAAGGCTACGATCCCCGTCTGCGCTTCAACGATGACGATGCACGGCAGGCGGCCTGGTGGTCCGTATTGGCGGGGGCGGCCGGGCATACCTATGGCAATAACAATGTCTGGCAAATGTGGGCTGCTGGACGGGAACCGGCGATCGGTGCCAACCGCCCATGGTTCGATGCAATTCAGGACCCAGGTGCCCGGCAAATGGGCTTCCTTCGTCACTTCATGGAAGAGCACGAGTTCCAGACCCTCGAGCCGCGTCAGGATATTATACTGGACGGCCCTGCACATGGAGCGGCGAAAATTCGCGCCGCTCGCGCATCAGACGGTTCGCGCATAATCGTCTATTCGCCTCAGGGCGAACCCTTCACCCTCGATCTGGGCGAGCTGGCTGGCGGCGGCATGCACACGCAGACATGGTTCGACCCGCGCTACGGTGCTGAATATCCGTTCCGCACCGAGCAAAACCAGGGCATCCAATCGTTTGATCCGCCCTCCTCCGGGCCGGGGACAGACTGGGTCTTGTTGCTGGAGGTTGAAGCCGAACACGGTTCATCTCCATAGGCTTGGAGGTTTGGCAGATCTGTCTGAGGTCCAACCATGTGACGTGGTAAGCGTCCCCAAACTCGTCGCATCCTAAACCATAGCTCGAACCGCAATACCCCCCGAAATCAAACCTTAGCAGCTTTATCAAGCTTTCCGCACCATCCCCCCAGGGCACCACCCCCTTTCCCGCTCGTTACCCTGACGCATGGACAAACCGCTTTTCGAATTTGCGCCCTATCACCTGCTGATGGCCGGGTGCGGGCTGGTGATCATTTTCGCCTATTGGCTGCCGCGCTGGATTTCGGGGAAAGAGCCTGCCGCGTCGGGTCTGCTGATCATCGGCGGGCTGGCGGTGTTCGGGATCGTGCCCGGAATTCCGCAGGTGTTCAGCCCGGTCAACCGCCCCGGTTTCTGGGAAATCGCGTCGGAATTCGCGGTCATCATCGCGCTGTTCGGCACGGGCATCCGGATCGACCGGATCGCGGGGCGGGGGCTGTGGACGCCGACGGTGCGGCTGCTGGCGGTCGCGATGCCGCTGTGCATGGTCGCGGTGGCTGTGATGGGTACGCTGGCGGGCTTCGCATTGGGCAGCGCCATCCTGCTGGCCGCGGTGCTGGCGCCGACCGATCCGGTGCTGGCCGCCGACGTGCAGGTGGGCGCGCCGCTGGAGGGCCGCGAGCATCCGGTGCGCTTTGCGCTGACGGCCGAGGCGGGGCTGAATGACGGGCTGGCGTTTCCGTTCGTCTATCTGGCGATCTTCGTCACCTCGATGGGGCTGGACCTGCAGGGCTGGGGCCTGGAATGGGCGGGGTTCTACCTGCTCTACAAGATCGCGGTGGGGGTGCTGGCGGGCGTGCTCGCGGGCAAGCTGCTGGGGGCGGCGCTGTTTACCTGGCCGCGCGGGAATCCGCTGGCGGAAACGGGATCCGGCGTGATCGCGATGGCAGGCGTGCTGTTCACCTATGGCCTGACAGAGCTGGTCGAGGGATACGGTTTTATCGCGGCCTTCGTCATGGGCGTAGTGCTGCGCCTGCAAGAGCATGAGCACCAGTTCCATGGCCGCCTGCACAGCTTCTCGGAGGCGCTGGAGCATGCGGTGACGGCGATCTTGCTGGTGCTGCTGGGCGGGGCGATCCCCGATCTGCTGCCCTATCTGGGCTGGCGAGAGGCGATCATCGGGCTGGCGCTGGTGTTTGCGATCCGGCCCGCGTTCGGCATGCTGGCGCTGCTGGGGACGGATATGACGGTGAAGCAGCGCGGCGTGGTCGCGTTCTATGGCGTGCGGGGCATGGGGTCGATCTATTACCTGGCCTATGCGGCGGGCGCGATCGACCTGCAGGACGCGGGGCCGCTGTGGGCGGTGGTCACTTTCACCATCGTGCTGTCGACACTGGTGCACGGGTTCAGCGCGGGTTCGGTGGTGAGTGCGGCGACATCTGATGAGGCGAAGGCGGCGGGGGCGAGAAAACCGGGGGCCAAAGAAGCCTGACCGGCGTGGGTGCGCGGGGCTTCAGCGATATTTAACCATATCGCGGCATTGCCATGGCAGGAGCAACCGCCGGGTAATCCCATTCGATGAGCGTGCACGATCCAGATTGCCTTACCCCTCAGCGTGAAGGGGGGCACCATGAAGAAAAGCGTCTGCGCGAGGCGGAGCCCTATGGCGGCTGGCCTCTGCCCGAGGTCGCGATCCTACTGGCGGGGATCTGCGCGGCGCTGGTGGTCGCGTTCGTCAATGATTTGCCGATCTTGCTGCCCAGCCAGAAGGCACTGGGTGCGTTCGGAGTGCATTACCTTGTCCCGGTGGTGACGCTGATCGGGTGGGGATTGCTGATTCTGCGCAACCGCCAGCCCAGGGTGCTGGTCTATCTGGCGGCTGCTTTCGTCTGCTATCTCGGCGTACTGATCGTGCACTTCAATCTGAAGCTGTGGGTGACGGCGGTGAACGGCGCGAACCATGACGCGGCCTTCATGCGCTCCGACCGGGCCCTGCAGCCGGTGGTCGATGCCTGTTTCGCGGTCCGGCACTGGCTGGCGGACCGGCTGGGCAATATCGACGCGGCCTATCTGTTTGCCTTTATCGCCATGTTCTACGCCAGCTTCATCGTGCACGCGGTGCGCGATATCGCGGTGTTCCGGCGGCTGGTGGTGGCGGTGTTCTGCGTCCATCTGCTCGGGGCGGCGGGCTATCTGACGTGGCCTGCGCTGGGGCCGTTCATCTACGAGGACGGGGCCAATGCCGTCGCCAGCGCCGCGCAGGCCGACATGCAGCGGCTGGTCGCGGCGATCCGGGCGGGCGGCGCGGACTGGCTGGCGGTGCATGGCCGCGCCAATCTGCTGGCGGGCCCTGCGGCGATGCCGTCGCTGCACACCGCCGTATCGGCGATCTTCGTGATCTTTGCCTGGCGCCACGAACGCTGGCTGCTGTGCGCCTATGTGCCGCTGTTCGCCTTCATCCTGGTCGAGGCGGTGGCGACGCGCTGGCATTATGTCGTCGACCTGGCGGCGGGCGGCGTGCTGGCGTTTGCCTGCGTGGCCATCGCCGATCTGGTCTATCGCCCGGCGAAACGCGCTTCGCGGGCGCTGGACGATACGCCTTGGTCCGCCGCCGGGGAGCCTAAAGCAGCAATTGCCACCAGCTGACGTCGCGCCAGTCCTCCAGCTTCCAGCCGACCTCTTTATAGACGCCGACCTGTTCGAAGCCGAAGCTCTTGTGCAATGCGATGCTGGGGTCGTTCGGTAACGAAATGCCCGCGAAAGCCGCGTGATAGCGGTCCTTCAGCATCGGCAGCAGCGCCGAATACAGGGCGGTGCCCACGCCGCGCCGCGCCATCGACGGATCGACATAGACCGCCACGTCGCACGACGAGCTGTAGGCATCGCGCGAGCGGTGCGGGCTGCCATAGGCATAGCCGATCACCGCCATGCCTCGCACCGCGACCAGCCAGCCATAGGTGCCGCCCCACGCGCTGATGCGCTTCAGCATTTCGCCTGCAGATGGCGGCTGGGTTTCGAAGCTGATCCATGTGTCGGTGACGAAGGGGGCGTAGATCGCGGCGCAGGCGGCGGCGTCGTCCGCCCGCGCGCGCCTGATGCGGAAATCAGTCAAGCTGTTATCAATCCGGTTCTGTTGGGTCTGGTTCGGCTTCAGGCCAGCACGACCGCGGTGCCCGACACGCTGACCATCAGCATCGAGCCGTTCTGGCCCAGCACCTCGTAATCGATGTCGACGCCGATCACGCCATTGCCGCCCAGCGACAAAGCCTCCTGCCGCATTTCGGCCAGCGCTTCCTTGCGCGCGCGGGCCAGCACTTCCTCGTACTTGCCCGAACGTCCGCCGACGAGGTCGGTGATCGAGGCGAAGATGTCGCGGAACAGGTTCGCGCCGACGATCACCTCGCCCGTGACGATGCCCAGATAGTCGCGCACCGCGCGCCCTTCGACCACGGCGGTGGTGGTGACCAGCATGCCGCCGCCGTCGCCTTCGTTGCTCCAGGGATTGGCCATCGTCTCGCTCTCCTGCCTGACGGGGCCAGCGCCGCCCCGATGTCCTCGCTGGGCACCGCTTTAGCCTGCCCGCGCGCGCTGGCAAGCCACCCGGCGGACCAGAGGACAGGCAGCGGCGACCGGCCGAGTATGGGTGTCAGGCAGGCGCGGCGTTTACTGGCCGCCAGCCTCCGCGACCGGTGTGAAAAGCAGGTCCCTGTAATCCCAGCTGAAATCCGCCACGGGTGAGACCGCCTTCATCGTGATCCGGTCGACCGCGCCATCGGCGTCCAGCTGGAAGGTGACATAGGCAGGCTCGAACCCCTCCTCGCTATAGCGGGTGACGAAGGTGTCGTATTGCCAGTGCTCCAGCGTAGCGGTGACGCCCTGCCAGTGCGGGTAATCGACCTTGAGCGCGCCGTTCCGCTCGGTGATGCTTATCGTGCCGAACCATGGGTCGTTGTAGCGTCCCGCATAGGCCGACAGCGGGCGCGAGGGGCCGACGTCGGCGGGCTTCGCCTCGGGCGCGGCGAGCGCCTTGGCGGCATTGCCGAAATAATCGTCGATGAACTTGCCGAAGGCGGCGGGCCAGTCGTTGCCCTCGATCCCAAGGTAGTGGTCGATCAGTTCGAACTGCAGGCCGGTCAGCAGGCCCGCTTCCTCGCTGTTGGTGGCAAGAAAGATGCCGACATCCTGTTCGGGCAGCAGGATCAGCCGCGTGATCGATCCATAGACGCCGCCGCCGTGCATGATAACCCGCGTGCCGTGATAGTCGCGCACGTTCCAGCCCAGCGCATAGGTGTTGAACAGCGGCGCGGTCTGGTCGAGCGGGGCGGGAAAGCCGGGGGCGGGCATCAGAACCGCGGGCTTCCACATTTCGCGGCCCTGTTCCTCGCTGAACAGGCGCCTGTCCTCGGGGCCGGTATCGGGCAGGTCGCCGTGGGCCAGCTGCGCCTCGATCCAGCGGGCCATGTCGTTGGCGCTGGCGGCGATCCCGCCCGCCGGCGCGGCGACCTGCGCGACGACAAGCGAATCGTCCAGCCGCTCCATCGTGCCAAGGCCGCGGATCGGGCCGTCGATGCGCGCATGCGGATCGGCGATCAGCCTTTCGTCGCCGCGCTGGTCGTTCTGCACCGTGGCGCGGGTCATGCCGGCGGGGCGCAGGATGCGTTCGGTGGTGAACTGTTCCCAGCTTTGCCCGCTGACCCGTTCGATCAGGCGGCCCGCAACCATGTAGAGGATGTTGTCATAGGCATAGCTGCCGCGGAAATCGTTCTTGATCGGGATATTGCCCAGCCGCTCGACCACGTCGGCGCGTGTCAGGCTGCTGCGCGGCACGAACAGCAGATCGCCCGCGCCCAGCCCCAGCCCGCTGCGATGGACGAGCAGGTCGCGCACCGTCATCTCGCGCGTGATCCATGCGTCGGCCATGCGGAATTCGGGCATGTGGTCGATCACCGGATCGTCCCACGCGATCTTGCCGTCGTCGACGAGTATGGCGAGCCCGGCGGCGGTGAACGCCTTGGTGACCGAACCGATCGCGAAATTGGTGTCGGCGGTGACCTGCACGGGATTGTCCAGATCGGTGACGCCGAAGCCCTTGGCGAAGGTGACTTCGCCGTTTTCGACAATGGCGACCGATGCGCCGGGCGCGCCGAATGTGTCCAGCAGCGCGTCCACCCGCGCTTCCAGTTCGGCGGGCGGTTCGGCGGCGGCCGGGGCCGCGGCAAGGCACAGGACGAGCGAGACGGGCGCCAGCAGGCGCGGCAATGTGCGGATCATGACGGTATGGCCTCCGGATTGGGTCGCGGGATAGTGTCGTGGGCGTCGTTCTCGCCCGATGCGGCATCGGTGGCCGCGCGGGCGGCGAACACCGCGCGCGCGGGTCTGTCGAGCATGCGCAGGAACAGCGCGGCGGCTGCGGCGATGGCAGCCAGCAGCGCGAAATAGGCGGGCACCGGAAGCACGCTCCACAGGCTGCCGACAAGGCCGCCCGCAAGGCTGCCGGTGAAGGTGGCGAAGAACCAGCTCGCCACCGTGCTCGCACCCAGGCGCTGCGGGGCGAGGCGTGCAAAGATGCCGAGGCCATTGGGCAGGATGTAAAGTTCGCCCGTGGTCAGGACGACGAAGAAAGCGACGAGCCACAGCCAGCTGGCGCGCGCGCCGTCCTGCACGCCCGCGACCAGCGCCAGCAGTACATAGGCGCCCGCCACGATCAGCGCGCCGATCGCCATCTTATGCAGCGGCGAAGCCTCTGTCCCCGCCGCCGCCTGCCGCCGCCAGCGTGCCAGCAGGAAGGGCGTCATCAGGATCACCAGCAGCGGATTAAGCGACTGGAACCATGTCATCGGGATCTCCAGCGATCCCGCCGCGCGGTCCACCCCGCTGTCGGCCCACAGCGCGACCGTGTTGCCGACCTGCTCGTAGGCGCTGCGGAAGACGGTCACCGCCAGCAGCAGCCCGCCCAGCAGCATCAATGTCGCCCGGTCGAAGCCGTCCCAGAATTTCACCTTGCCGCCTGTGGGCGTGACCGGCGAGCGATCCTCCACCGGAAGATATTTCCCGCCCCAGACATAGATCGCGAGTCCCGCCGCCATGCCGATGCCCGCCGCGCCGAAACCGTAGTGCCAGCCGTAGAATTCGCCCAATGTCCCGCAGATCAGCGGCGCGAGGAAGCCGCCGATGTTCACGCCGACGTAGTAGATATTATAGGCCCACGGGCGGCGCGGATCGTTCGCCGAATACAGATCGTTGATCTGGCTGGGCAGGCTGGGAAGGAAGAACCCGTTGCCCAGCGCAATCGTGCCCAGCGCGATGTAGAACAATGGCTCGAAGGTCATCATGAAATGACCCAGCGCCATGATCGACCCGCCAAGGATCACCGCACGGCGCTTGCCCAGCCAGCGGTCGGCGATGATCCCGCCGAAGATCGGCGTGAAATAGGCAAAGGCGGTATAGGTGCCGTAGATGACCGAGGACATGCCCTGCTCGATCAGCAGTTCCATCGTCATGTAATAGACGAGCAGCGCGCGCATGCCGTAGTAGGAGAACGTCTCCCACATATTGGTCAGTATCAGGATCGTCAGCCCGCGCGGCTGGCCGAACCAGCTCTTGCCGTCAGCGGGAGGGGCGCCGCCGGTCACGGCGCGTCGGGCCCGCCCCAGATGTCGTCGCCCGCCCAGATCGTGCCGTCACTGTAGGTGACCGAAGGCTCGCGGTCCTGCGCGAGGAAGGTCGGGCCGTCGAGGTCGACGAAATCGCACAATTGCGCGAGGACGAAGGCTGGGGCCATCGCAAGGCTGGTGCCGACCATGTTGCCGACCATCACCTGCAGGCCCGCCTCGCGGCTGGCCTTCGCGATCTTCAGCGCCTCTGTCAGCCCGCCGCATTTGTCGAGCTTGATGTTGTTGACGGTAAACCGCCCGGCGAGGCCCGGCACATCCGCGCTGGTGAGCGCGCTTTCGTCCGCCGCGACCGGCATGGGGCTGGTGAAGCCTTCGAGATCGGCTTCGCGCCCGCGCGCCAGCGGCTGTTCCAGCAGCGACACCCGGCAGGCGTCGAGCGCGGCGGCCAGTTCGCCCAGCTCGGCAAGCGTGAAGCCCTGATTGGCATCGACGCCCAGCCAGACATCGGGCCGCGCAAGCCGGATGGCGCGCACGCGTTCGATGTCGAGATTAAGTTCGCCGGTCAGCTTGACCTTTATGGCGCGGGCGGCGGCATAGGCCTTTGCCCCTGCCGCCATCTTTTCGGGGCTGTCCGCGCCCAGCGTGAAGGTCGTGACGACGGGCCTAGGCGCGTCGATCCCGGCCAGTTGCCATGCGGGGACGCCCTTCTGCTTCGCCTCGAGATCCCAGAGCGCGCAGTCGACCGCGTTGCGGCCCCCGCCCGCGGGCATCAGGTCCTGCAGCGCGGCGCGGTCGATGCCCGCTTCGATCCCGCCGCGCGCGGCCTCTATGTCGGCGATCATGTTGTCGGCGTCGTCGTTCAGATAATAGACCCCGCCGCCTTCGCCGCGGCCGGTGTGGGTGCCGTCGGACAGGGTGGCGACGACCACCTCGGTCTCCTCGAACACATGGCCCGAGATGCGGAAAGGGGCGGCAAGGCGCAGTTTTTCGCGCCTTGTGTCCAGCGTAAGATGGCTCATCAGTAGTTCGTCCCGATGCCGAAGAGATGGAAGGCGGCGGCCAGCCAGACCATGACGATGCCGGCCAGCAGCAGCAGCACGCTCCAGACCTTTGCGGTCCAGCGGCGGCGGCCGGTCCAGACCTGCCACAGATACCAGGCGAACACCGCCAGACCGCCGATGAAGACGACCAGCGTCAGCACCTGCAGCACGATGGTGATGGCATCGAACGCCCCGCCCAGATTGGTAAGGTCGGCGAACATCATCGTGATGAGGACGCCCCAGCCGACCAGCACCAGCACCATCAGCAGCGCGGCAAGGCGCGACAGGCGGTAGCCGAGCCTCTGGCGGCCCTCCAGCGGCAAAGGCGCGCCGTAATGGCGGCGCACCAGTGCGCGCACCGGCCACAGCAGGGCGGTCAGCAGCAGGATCACCAGCGCGGCACCGATCAGCGGCATCAGCAGCGCGGCGTTCTTGTACCACACGGGGCGTTCGAACACGGTGAAGGCCGACATGATCGACAGGCTGAAACGCGTGACCTCGCCGTCCTCGACCCGCGCGGCGAGGCGGGTGTGGCTGTTGAGGTCCTGCCAGACGAAGGGCTCGACCTCGACCCATTTGGCGGGGCGGCCGGCCAGGCCCATGCCGGGCGGCAGGATCAGCTCGCCATCGGGGCCGACCGACACGGTGGACTGCCCGATCAGCTGGGTGATGTTGAGGAACGTCGAATCCGCGCGGCGCGAAGCCACCCAGTTGCCCGCCAGCATCTGCGCGTGCCGTGCCGATTCCTCGGGCGGGACGCGGCTGGTGATCGGATCGCCGGGGAAGTACCGGTCGGCGAATTCGGTGAACAGGTTGATGCGCACGCCATTGACCGCGCCTTCCTCGCCCCCGCTGTTGAACGAGGCATAGAGGCCAACGTCTTCGTCCATGAACAGGTGCAGCGAGGTGTGGAAGCCGCCGAGGTCGCCGAGATGGGCGATCACCCGCTCGTCATTGATGTTGGTTTCGAAGAAACCCATCATCATGCGGTCGAGCGGGGGCAGCAGCGTGGTCGCCGTTGTGTGCATGTAGCGGGCGGTTTCAGGCTTCAGGATGCGATTGCCGTTCAGCTCGCCATTGTTGAGATGCGCCATCATGAAGCGCGCCATGTCCTCGCCGGTCGAGGACATCGATCCGGCGGGCGCGGGGCCGACGATCTCGAACGGCACGACCTCGCCCGACATCTTGTCATAGCCGGTCGCCATGTTCGGCTGCAGATTGGCGGGCAGCGGCTGGCGAAAGCTGGAATTGTCCATGCCCAGCGGGCCGAAGATATGCCGCTCGACATAATCGTCGAAAGGCTCGCCCGATACGCGCTCGACGATATAGCCGGCGAGCGAGGTGCCGTAGTTGGAATAGGCGGGCGTGGTGCCGGGCGCGAAGATGCGCCGGGGGATCCAGCGCTTCAGCAGCTCGTCATAGGGCGGGATCGCGTCGCGGTCGCTGCCGATCAGGTCCTTCACCTGCTCTTCGAAACCGGCGGTATGCGTCATCAGCTGGCGCATCGTCACCGGCTGGCCGTCATAGGCGGGAATCTCGAAGTCGAGATATTGGTTGATGTCGGCGTCGAGGTCGATCTTGCCCTGTTCGACCTGCTGCATGACCGCGGTCCAGGTGATCAGCTTGGATACCGAACCGGGGCGGAACAGGGTCTTTTCGGGGTCGACCGGCGTGCGGCTTTCGACATCGGCATAGCCGAAGCCGCGCTGGGTCAGGATCTCGCCGTCCTTGACGACCACCACCACCGCGCCCGCGATGTCGCCGTCGCCGATCGCATAGGGCATGTAGCCGTCGAGCCATGCGTCGAGGTCGTTCTTGGTCAACGGCGCGCCATTGCCGTCCGGCATGGTGGAATCGCCCGATGCGGAGGCCGCGTTGGCGGGCTGCGCCTGTTCCGGCGCCCCCGGGGCGGGGGCCTGTGCCATCAGCATCGTGCCGAGCGAAGCGAGAAGCATGCAGAGCGCGAGCACGCCCGCGAAGGGAAATCTGACTATGCGCATGGAACCCCCAAAATCCGACCCATGTTGCCTCGACCGCGTTTCGCGGCTAACCTCGAGCGGCAAACTTTTGACGTAATCGGGACATAATGATCCTAATCAGAGAATTGTCAAATGGGGAAATCTGAAGCGATCTCCTCGCCGGACCGGCATCCGACGCTGGGCAGCCTGCTGAAGGGGCTGCGCAGCCGGAAGGGCTGGACGCTCAAGGAAATGAGCGCGGAAACCGGCATCCCCGTATCGACGCTGTCAAAGGTCGAGCATGACCGGCTGACGCTGACCTATGACAAGCTGATGCAGCTGAGCCAGCGGCTGGGCATTCGGCTGTCCGAGCTGTTCGCCGAGCCGGCGGAGCGCGAGGAGGACCGGGCGGTCACCGGACGGCGCAGCATCGGCCGGGCCGACCGCGCGGTGCGGGTGACGACGCCCAATTACGACTATCACTACATGTGCCCCGAACTGCGGCAGAAGATGATGATCCCGATCATCACCACGATCCGCGCCCGCACGGCAGAGGAGTTCGGCAGGCTGGTGCGCCATCCGGGCGAGGAATATATCCACGTCCTCGACGGCAGCATCGTCGTGCATACCGAGTTCTACGAACCGGTCACGCTGCACAAGGGCGATGGCATCTATATCGATTCCGACATGGGCCACGCCTATGTCGTCGCCGACGGCTGCGACGAGGCGCAGGTGCTGGGCGTGTGTTCGAGCCGCGAACAGGATTTCGCCGACTCGCTGATGTCGATCTACGGCCCCGAACGAGGGTAGCCCCCGCCTGCGCCGCGCGCCGCGATCAGACCGCGATGCGCAGCGGGATGCGGGCCAGCATGGTGTGCGCGGTCATATAGAGCGCCGCGCCGCCGTCCTCGCCCCGCCCGATCGCGCAATTGGCGATGGCCGTGCCCGTGCCGATCAGACCCAGCAACGTGCCGTCCGGCGACAGCACATGGACGCCGCCGGGTCCGGTGGCGAAGACATGGCCCGCCTTGTCGGTCTTGATCCCGTCGGGAAGGCCGGGAAGGCCCTTCTCGTGCCATGCGGTCATGTCGTGGAACAGCCGCGCCGGACCGGTCGGCGTGCCGTCCGCCCCCAGCGGATAGGCCAGCACCTGCGGTCGCTGCTCGTCCGACAGCGCAAGATAGAGCGTGCGTTCGTCGGGCGAGAGCGCGACGCCGTTGGGCCTGCGGTGTTCGTCCAGCAGCAGCAAGGTCCCGTCGGGCCGGCGCAGGTACAGCCCGTTGGAGGTCACTTCGCGCAGCGGCGATTGCTCAGCATCGGCGAAGCCATAGGGCGGATCGGTGAAATAGATCGCGCCGCTGCGCGCCATGGTCAGATCGTTGGGGCTGTTAAAGCGCTTGCCGTCGTAGCGGTCCACCAGCACCGTGCGCTGCATCGTCGCAAGATCGCGCGCCGAGATATTGCGCGACCCGCTGTCGGCGAAGACCAGTCGGCCCATGGAATCTATCGCCATGCCGTTCGCCCCCGCCTCGCGGATCTCGGGCGGGACGGTGCCCTCGAGGCCCGAGGGGCGGAGGAATTCCTCCACCTCTCCGCCGGGGACATAGCGGTACATCACATTATTGCCGGGGTCGTTGAACAGCAGATAGCCCGCGGGCACCCACACCGGCCCTTCGGCCCAGCCATAGCCGGTGGCGAGCACTTCGGGGCGGGCGGCAGGGTCGACGATCTGCAAAAGCGCGGGATCGAACTGCTCTACCCCGCCGACATATTCGCGTGGCGGCGGCGGGGCGCCTTCCATGCGCGCGGCGCAGGCGGCCAGCGGTGCGGCGGCCATGCCGGCGATCAGCGCCCGGCGCGTGACGTTCATGCGAACGGCCAAAGGATCGCCGCCATGACGAACATGATGCAGCCTGCGATTGTCGAGCATATGGTCCAACTCCTGAGTGTCTGCGCTTCGGTGAGGCCAAGGAACTGCTTGACCAGCCAGAAGCCGGTATCGTTGACATGGCTGACCACCGTGGCGCCCGCGCCGATGGCCACGGTAACCAGCGCGACCTGCGCCGGCGAAAGCCCTGCGGCCGCGATCAGCGGCGCGGCGAGGCCGCCTGCCGTCACCATCGCCACCGTCGCCGAACCCTGCGCCACGCGGACGAAAGCGGACAGCAGGAAGGCGAAGACGAGCGGCGAAAGATTGGCCGAGGCGACGAGATCGGTGATCCGCTCGCCCGCGCCCGACTGGATCAGCACTTCCTTGTAGGCTGCGCCCGCCCCGACGACGAGGACCATCAGGCCTGCCGGTGCCAGCGCGCGGGTCATGACGTCGGATATGATCCCCAGCGATGCGTGCGACACGAAGCGCAGCCACAGGGCCACGAAGGCGCAGGCGATCAGCAAGGCGCTGAACGGGTGGCCGATGAACAGCACGGCCTGGCGGAGCGGGCTGGCGGGCATCAGCCATTCGGCCACGGCAGCCAGCATGATCAGGGCCAGTGGCACCAGCATGCCCGCCAGCGCGGGACCGAAACCGATGGGATGGATCGGCGCGGCACCCTCGTTCAGGCGGGGCGGGGGCGACAGATCGCCGAACCCGGGCGCACCATGGGCCAGCCTGGCATAGATCGGGCCTGCGACGATGGCGGCGGGTATGCCGCAGGCAAAGCCGTAGATTACCATCAGCCCGTAATCGGTGCCCAGCAGTTCCGCCACCGCGACCGCCCCCGGATGCGGCGGCAGCAGCGCATGCATGACCATCAGCGCGGCCAGCAGCGGAAGCGCGAAGAAGGTGACCCGCCGACCCGACCTGAGCGAAAGAGTGGTGACCAGCGGGGCGAGCACGATGAAGGCGACATCGAAGAACAGCGGTATGCCGACGATGATGCCGATCGCGGTCAGCGCCCATGTCGCGCGCTTCTCTCCGAATGCGGCCAGCAGCCGGTGGGCGAGCGCGGCGACGCCGCCGCTCGCCTCCAGCAATCCGCCCAGCATCGCGCCGAGGCCGATGACCACCGCGACGAAGCCCAGCGCCTGTCCGGTGCCGGTGCGCACCGCCTCGATCACCTCGTCGGGTTTGCCGCCCAGCGCGAGGCCGGTGCCGAGCGCGACCACCAGCAGCGCAATGAAGGCGGGCACCTTGAAGCGCAGCACCAGGCCGATCAGCGCCGCGATGCTGAGTGCGACGATGACGAGGACGGGTCCGGTACCGGCGCTCATCGTAATATCAGCCCAGCGTGACTTGCGTGGCGAGCGCGGCCCCCGCCAGCGCACCGGCGGCGAGGTCGTAGGCGGACGGCACGGCGATGGCGGTCGTCAGGCGGATGTCGTCGGACGATGCGCCGACCATGCATTCGACCGGCCCTGCCGCGACCTTCCAGCCGTCGTCCCAATAGGCGAACTGGTCGCTGGAAAGCGCGAAGCCGACCCGCCGCGATTCGCCGGGGGCGAGCGTGATCCTTGCGAAACCGCGTAGTTCCCTGACCGGACGCGCAAGGCCGGGGACGGGGGCACGGATATAGAGCTGCACCACCTCGTCCGCTGCGACAGGGCCCGAATTGGTGACGGTGACGGCGACCATGTGGTTTTTCGCGCCCTGCCCTTCGGCGCGCAGGTCGGAATAGTCGAACCGGCTATAGGAGAGGCCGTGGCCGAACGGGAACAGCGGACCAATATCGGCGTCGCGATAGCGCGCGCTGTCGACGGCGAGATCCGGATTGGCGGGGCGGCCCGTCGGGGGATGCGCGTAGAACAGGGGCAGCTGTCCGCCGTTTCGCGGTATGCCCATCGGCAGGCGCCCAGCCGGAGACACGCGGCCCATCAGCACGTCGGCGATGGCATGGCCGCTCTCATTGCCGAGGAACCATGTTTCTAGCACCGCCGGGATACCCTCCAGCGCCGATTCCAGCGCGAGCGGACGGCCATTCATCAGCACGGCGACGATGGGCTTGCCGGTGGCGCGCAGCGCCTCGATCAGGGCAAGCTGCGCGCCGGGGAGGGTGATGTCCGACCGGCTGCGCGCCTCGCCCGAATAATCGTAATCCTCGCCCAGAGCGATGATGGTGATGTCCGCTTGTTCGGCTGCCGCGACGGCGGCGGGGATGCCCGCAGTATCGCCGCTGCGCGTATCGACGCCGGGGGCGAAGCGGACCGTCGCCCGTTCGGCCAGCGCTTGCCGCAGCGTTATCGATTCGTCCTTGTTCCCGCGCGCGCGCCATGATCCCAGCGTGCTGTTGGCATCGTCCGCCAGCGCGCCGATCAGCGCGATGGTCCGGCCCGAACGGATCGGCAGCGTCGCGCCTTCGTTGCGCAGCAATACGATGGAGCGCTCCGCCGCGCGGCGGGCGGCGGCGCGGTGGTCCGCCGATTGCAGCACGGTCTTTTCGCGCGCGGCATCGCCGAAACGATAGGGATCGTCGAACAGGCCCAGCCGCGCCTTGGCGGCAAGGATGCGGCCCACCGCTTCGTCGACCAGCGGCAGCAGCGACGGATCGGCCGCTACCGCCGGGGCGAGGTGGTCGGCATAGGTGTTGCTCGTCATATCCATGTCGACGCTGGCCCGCAGCGCCAGCGCCGCGGCCTGCGCAGGGGTCGCCGCCGCGCCGTGGGCGATCAGCTCCTTAATCGCGTTCCAGTCGCTGACCACCAGTCCCTGATAGTCCCATTCCTCGCGCAAAATGCCGCGCACCAGCGCTTCGTTGCCCGTCGTGGGCACGCCGGACAGATCGTTGAACGCGGTCATCATCGTGCCGACGCCTGCATGGGATGCGGCATGGAACGGCGCGAGATAGGTTTCGCGCAATGTGCGTTCGGACAATTCGGCGCTGTCGTAATCGCGCCCGCCGATCGCTGCGCCATAGGCGCCCATGTGCTTGGCGCAGGCCAGCACCGTGTCGGGATTGGCGGGGTCCGCCGTCTGGAAGCCCTCGATCTGCGCGACTGCGATGCGCGCGCCCAGATAGGGGTCCTCGCCCGCGCCTTCGACCACGCGGCCCCAGCGCGCGTCGCGGGCGATGTCGATCATCGGCGCGAAGGTCCAGTGCAGCCCGCTGACCGAAGCCTCAACCGCCGCAATCCGGGCGGCCTGGTGCGCGACATCGGGATCGAAACTGGCCGCCATCGCCAGCGGCACGGGGAAGATCGTGCGATAGCCGTGCACGACATCCATCGCGAACAGCAGCGGAATGCCCAGCCGCGATTCCTCGACCGCGACGCGTTGCAGCGCCTGCAGCGGCTGCGCCCCCGCGACATGCAGGAAGGACCCGACGCGGCCTGCGCGCACCTTGTCCAGCGCGGCCTCGTCCAGCCGGGAATTCAGCGCGATCTGGCGTCCGCCCGCGATCTGGACCATCTGGCCGATCTTCTCGTCCAGCGTCATCGCGGCGAGCAGCGTGTCGATGCGGTTTCGCTGCGCGGAAGACAGTTTTTGTGCAGGCGCGGCGAGCGCGGGAAAGCGGGCGGTGGCGGCGAGCAGCGTGCCTGCCGCGATCAGGCTGCGGCGGTCGAGCTTCATGCGCCTGCGGGTCCGGTTGCGAGGGTTTCGGGCAGCCGGATGGCGCGGCCTTCGCGTGCGGACCGGTAAATCGCCTCTATGATGCTGAGGTCGCGCCAGCCTTCCTCGCCCGAGGCGCGCGGCTGGGTGCCCGCCATGATCGCCTGCGGCAGATGATCGAGCTGCGCCGCGAACTGGTTCTTGTCCGGTGGAGGCAAGTTTATCTCCTGCGTCTGCCCGTCCCGTTCCACCCACAGCCGATGGCCGGTATAGGCGGTCGCCGGTTCGGCGCGAAGCCAGCCTTCCGTACCGTGAAGGCGGAAGTTGTTATGGTTCGAGGAATAGGAGCTGACGCAGCTGGCCATGATGCCCGAGGGAAAGCGCAGCACGAAGTCGATCCGGTCCTCCACGCTTGCGAAACGAGGGTCGCTGCGGTCGGTCGATTCCATGGCGGTGACCTCGACCGGTTCCTCGCCCGCCAGATAGCGTGCGGCCTGCAGGCTGTAGATGCCGATATCCATCAGCGATCCGCCGCCCGACATCGGACGTTCCAGCCGCCATTGGTTCGGCTGCGCATAAAACCCGTGTTCCGAGGTGATGATCTGCGTCGGCCCCAGATCGCCGCTTTGCGCGAGCGCCATCGCGTGCAGATTGTGCGGTTCGAACTGCGAGCGATAGCCGATCATCAGCTTCGTGCCCGCCTTGCGGCAGGCCGCGATCATCGCCTCGCATTCGGCGGCGCTGACCGCCATCGGTTTTTCGCACATGACATGCTTGCCCGCCTGCGCCGCGCGGATCGAATATTCGGCATGCATCGCATTGGGCAGCACGACATAGACGATGTCGATGTCCGGATTGTCGCGGATGGAATCGTAATCGGCATAGCTGTAGCGGTGCGTGACAGGGATGCCGTATTCTTCGCCGTATCGTTCCAGCTTTTCCGGCGTGCCGCTGACCAGCGCGGTCAGCCTTGCGAATTCGCAGTCGCGGAACTGCGGCATGATCTGCTGCGTCGCGTAATAGCCGAGGCCGACGATGGCATAGCCGAGCTTGCGTTGCGGCTGCGCTGCGTTCGCACGCGCCCCGCTGCCGAGGCCATAGGCCACCGCGAGACCCGCGCCCGCGCCTGCCATGATCGTACGCCGGTTTGCCGTCATCATCCCTCATCCCCCGCCCGCGGCCCGTTCTTGTGCGCCGTCGATTGATGGTAGCGGTATCATGGGTTGCCGGGATTGGGAAGGCCGGGGTTGTGAAGGCCAGCCTTCCCCGCTTCGCGCCAGCTGCCTTGCGCGCCTATTCGGGCGGGATACCCGCATAGTCCGCGCCATAGACGGCATCGCGGAAACCGTGATGCAGCGCATTGTCGAACGGCACCTTTTGCGTGGCGAAGACCACCGCCATGTCCTGCGCCGGATCGACCCAGAACAGCATCGAGGGAAAGCCGTCCCAGAAGAATTCGCCGACCGTGCCGCGGTTTTCCTCCGCCGTGGCAGGCGGAGCGGTGCGCACGAAGAAGTCGAGGCCGAAGCCGCCGCTCCCCTTGCCGGGCAGCCACATGCGGTTTTCGGTGGGGATGCGCGGGTCGAGCATGTCGGTCGACATCAGGCGGATCGTTTCGGGCTGCACGATGCGCTGGCCGTCAAGCTCGCCCTCGTTCAGCAGCATGCGGGCAAAGCGCATGTAATCGTCGACCGTGGTGACAATGCCCGCGCCGCCCATCGTCATCGGCTTGCCCGCGAAATTGGGTTCCAGCCAGATCTCGCGCGGCATGGGCTGCAGCGCGCCGCTTTCATCCGCGACATAAATGCGCGCGAGACGGTCCAGATCGCCGCTCTCGCGCTTCCACGCGCTGTCGGTCATGGCTAGCGGGGTGAAGATATTGGCCGCGACATAATCGTCGAACGCCATGCCCGACAGCACCTCGACAAGGCGGGCCTGCACGTCGACGCTGGCGGAATAGATCCAGCGGGTGCCCGGATCAGCCAGCAGCGGCACCTGCGCCATCTTTTGCGAAAACTGCGCCAGCGTGTTGTCGGGCGAAAGCGGCTGCAGCTGCGCCCAGACGACATCGGCCGGTTCCTCCGACCCGCCATAGGTAAAGCCCGCCGTGTGGCGCAGCACGTCGCGCACGGTGGGCGGGCGTAAGGGATCGCGCAGCACCGGCTGGCCGTCGGGGCCAAGCCCGGTCGCGACCTTCAGATCCTTGTATTCCGGCAGGTGCCAGTAGAGCGGGTCGTCGAGCCCGAACTTGCCCTGTTCCCACAATTGCATCAGCGCGATGCCGGTCACCGGCTTGGTCATCGAGAATATCTGCACCAGCGTGTCGCGCGCGAACGGGCGTTCGTCCTCTCGCGAGGCGAGCCCGGCGCTGTCGAAGCAGACCTCGCGTCCGTCCTTCCAGACAAGGGCGGAGGCCCCGACTGTCCGGCCCTGCGCCACCGCGCTGTCGAGGAAGCTGCCGATCGCGGCGCAATCCGGTGCGTAGCTGCGATCCGCCATATCGTTTGCAGCCGGCAGCGTCGCGCAGCCGGCCAGCGCGAGCGCGCCCGCCGATGCCAGTGCCTGTTTCATCATAGATCTGTCTCCCCACCCGAATCCGGCCGATCACGGCCCATCAGTCGCTACGCCGATCCCATGCTGGAACCTTGACGCGGCGGTATCTGTAACCCGCTTGCAGCGATAAATGGTAGCGCTAACTATTGACCCCCCGGGCGCTGCAAGGCACTGATCGCTTGAAGAATGAGCGGCGGCATCAAGACCGCCCATGGAGAGAGCCCCCGTGAAGCATCGTTTCAAGACTTTCGCCGTCCCCGTGATCCTGACGCTGACCACGGCGCTGACCACGGGCTGCGCGTCCACCGCCTCGCAGCCGCCTGCCGCCACCGCATCGGCCCCCACGGAAGACGCGGCCGGATACGCGGCCTATCTCGACACGTCGCTCGATTTCGAGACGCGGGCCAGGGATCTCGTTTCGCGCATGACGCTGGAGGAGAAGGCGAGGCAGGCGGGGCATACCGCGCCCGCGATCCCGCGGCTGAAGGTGCCGGGCTATAACTGGTGGAACGAGGGGCTGCACGGCGTCGCGCGCGCGGGCGTCGCCACCGTGCTCCCGCAGGCCATCGGCATGGCGGCGACATGGGACACCGAACGGATGCACGAAAGCGCGACCGTCATTTCCGACGAGTTCCGCGCCAAATATCTCGACACGCTGCAGCCCGACGGGTCGAGCGGGTTCTACCAGGGGCTGACCGTGTGGTCGCCCAACATCAACATCTTCCGCGATCCGCGCTGGGGCCGGGGGCAGGAAACCTATGGCGAGGATCCGGTGCTGACCGGCGCCATCGCCAATGCCTTCATCGGCGGGCTGCAGGGCGACGATCCGAAATATTACAAGACCATCGCCACGTCGAAGCATTACGCGGTGCATTCGGGGCCGGAACAGGGCCGCCATCAGCAGGATTTCCACCCGACCGCAAAGGATCTGGAAGAAACCTATCTTCCCGCGTTTCGCACCACCGTGATCGACGGAGAGGTCGGTTCGATCATGTGCGCCTATAACGCGCTCTACGGTATTCCCGCCTGCGCCAGCGACTTCCTGATGGAGGAGCGGCTGCGGCAGGACTGGGGCTTTGACGGCTATGTCGTGACCGATTGCGGCGGCGCGGCCAATATCTACCGCGACGATGCGCTGGCTTATGAGCGGGACCGCGTGAAGGGCGTCGCGCTGGGTTTCAAGGCGGGCATGGATGTCATCTGCGGCGATTACCGCGACGGGCTGAACACCGAGCCGGAGCAGATCGTCGAGGGCGTGCAGACCGGCGTGCTGCCGGAGGACGTGCTGGACCGCGCGCTGGTGCGCCTGTTTACCGCGCGCATGCAGCTGGGCATGTTCGATCCCTATGAAACGCTGCCCTGGGCGGACATCACCGCGCAGGATTTCGACACGCCGGAACACCGTGCCAAATCGCTGGAGATGGCGAAGGCCTCGATGGTGCTGCTGAAGAACGAGGGGAACCTGCTGCCGCTGAAATCCGCGCCGCGCCGGATCGCGGTGGTGGGACCGAACGCGGACAGTTTCGACACGCTGGTCGGCAATTACTATGGGACGCCCAGCGATCCGGTGACCGTGCTCGACGGGCTGCGGGCGCGTTTTCCCGACAGCCGGATCGACTATGTGCAGGGCACCGGCCTGATCGGCGCGCCCGAATCCGATGTCGATGCCTCGGTCCTGTGCGCCGATGCGGCGTGCACGCGGCCGGGCCTGACGGCGGAGCATTTCGACAACCGCGAACTGCAAGGCACGCCGACCGAGACCACGGTCGAGGAGCGGCCCTATGTCCAGTGGCGCAGCGACGGGCGCGAGACGTCGATCCGCTGGACCGGCTTCATCAAGGCGCCCGAGACGGGGACCTATAATTTCCGCTTCGCGTCCGAGAACGGTTACCGCGTCTATGTCGATGGCAAGCCGGTGGTCGAGGAATGGGGCGTGGGCGATGCGCCCTCGATCATGTCGGGCACGACCACGCTGGAGGCCGGGAAGATCTATCCGATCCGGGTCGAGGCATGGCAGCGCGGGCAGCGCGGCGAGCAGTTCCTTGTCTGGAACCGACCCGACGACACCGGCGCGCGCGCGGTCGAGGCGGCGCGGGATGCCGATCTGGTGATCTTCGTCGGCGGGCTGTCGGCGCGGATCGAGGGCGAGGAGATGAAGGTCGAGGCCGACGGCTTCGTGGGTGGCGACCGCACCAAGATCGACCTGCCGGCCCCGCAGCAGGCGTTGCTGAAACAGGTGCATGCGACCGGCAAGCCGATGGTCCTCGTCCTGATGAACGGCAGCGCGCTGGCGGTGAACTGGGCGGACCAGAACGTGCCCGCCATCGTCGAGGCATGGTATCCCGGCGGCAGCGGCGGTCACGCGGTGGCGCAGCTGATCGCGGGCGATTACAGCCCCGCCGGACGCCTGCCGGTCACCTTCTATCGCGGGGTGGACGATCTGCCGGGCTTTACCGATTATTCGATGCGCAACCGCACCTATAAATATCACACGGGCGAGGTGCTCTATCCGTTCGGGCATGGGTTGGCCTACACCAGCTTTGCCTATTCGGATCCGCAGGTTGTGGTGAACGCCGACGGCACGGTGACCGTCACGGTCGATGTCGCCAATACCGGCGCGATGGACAGCGACGAGGTGGTGCAGCTTTATCTGTCGCGTCCCGACCAGCCCGACCAGCCGATCCGTTCGCTGGCCGCCTTCGACCGCATCAGCCTTGCGCAGGGCGAGAAGCGCAGCGTGACCTTCACGCTGGACGAGCGCGCGCTGAGCACCGTCGATGCGCAGGGCGTGCGTGCCGTTCGGCCCGGACAGGTCGATGTGTGGGTCGGCGGCGGACAGCCGGTGTCGAGGCCGGGGCTGCAGGCCGCGCCGGGCGTCCGGGCCGGTTTCCGGATTGCCGGTGACGTGAAGGTGCTGCCGAAATAGGGCGATCCGTTCCGATCCCGGCGCGCGCGGCGGTGCCGCCGATTTGCGGCCAAGCTATTGATGGGCTTTTAAAAATCCGTCAAAGTTTCTAGGTTGCGCGCGTCACCGGAAAGGATTTGCCCGCATGTATCGTCTGCTTCCCGTCCTCCTTCTCGCCGGCTGCGCCGCACAGACGGAGGGCGTGCCCGCGGCTCCACCGGTGCAGGGCGCGCCATCGCAGACGGGGGGCACCGCGCAATCGACTGCGCAGCAGGATGCGCGCCTGCTGAATTTCCTCGACGCGGCCTTCGATGCGCAGGTGGCGCTCAGCCCGGAATCGCTGACCAGCCTGGGGTCGAAGCAGGATTACGGGAAGCTCGACGATTACACGCTGGAGGCGGAGGCGCGCTCGCTCGCGCTGGCCGAGCGGCAGCTGGCCGAGATGCGCGCGCAGTTCGATCCCGCGACCCTGGGGCCTTCGGCGCGGCTCAGCTATGAACTCTTCGAACGGCAGGTGGAGCGCGAGCGCGAGGGCGCGCGGTTCAGCGCCTATGCGTTCCCGGTGTCGACCAATGGCACCCCGGCGGGCGAGATACCCGTGTTCCTCATCAACCAGCACAAGATCGACAGCAGCGCCGATGCCGAGGCCTATATCGCCCGGCTGCGCGACAGCCAGCGCGTGATGAACGAGACGGTGGCGGTGATGCGGCAGCAGGCCGCGATGGGCATCGTGCCGCCCGAAATGGTCTTTGAACCCGCGACCGCCGATGCGCGCAGCATCCTGCAAGGCGCGCCTTTCACCGCGGGCGAGGACAATCCGCTGTGGGCCGATTTTCAGGAAAAGGTGAACGCGCTGGCGATTGCCGACGCGGAAAAGACCCGGCTGCTGAACGAGGGGCGCGCCGCGCTGGTCGGGCCGTTCCGCAGCGGGGTGGACACGCTGATCGCTGGCATCGCGGCGGTCCAGCCGCAGGCCAGGGGCAATGACGGGGCGTGGAGCCTGCCCGACGGCGATGCGTATTACGCCAACCGGCTGGCAGACTGGACCACCACCGACCTTACCGCCGACCAGATCCACGCCATCGGGCTGGAGCAGGTCGCGGCGATCCGCGCGGAGATGGAGGCGGTGAAGCGGGAGATCGGCTTTACCGGCACGCTGGAGGAATTCTTCACCGCGCTGCGCAGCGATCCGGCCTATAAATATCCCGACACCGCCGAGGGGCGCGAGAATTATCTTGAGGAAGCGCGCACGCTGATCGCGAACGTGATGGCCAAGGCCCCGCAATATTTCGAGCGCCTGCCCAAGGCCGCGCTGGAAGTGCGCGCGGTCGAGCCGTTCCGCGAGGATACGGCGTCGGTCGCCTTCTACAACCGGCCTGCGCCCGATGGATCGCGGCCCGGCATCTTCTATGTCAATCTGGCCGACATGAACCAGGTCAACCGCGTGCAGACCGACGCCATCGCCGCGCATGAAGGCGCGCCCGGCCACCATTTCCAGATCGCCCGCGCGCAGGAACTGGAAGGCCTGCCCAAGTTCCGCCGCTTTGGCGGGTACGGCGCCTATTCCGAGGGGTGGGGCCTGTATTCCGAACGGCTGGCGGACGAGATGGGCGTCTATACCACGCCCGAGCAGCGTTTCGGCATGCTGTCGCTGCAGATATGGCGGGCGATCCGCCTCGTGCTCGACACCGGCATTCATTCCAAGCGCTGGTCGCGTGAGCGGGCCATCGACTATTTCCGCGCGAACTCGCCCAATTCGGAGCGGGACATCAGGAAGGAAGTCGACCGCTACATCAACAATCCGGGGCAGGCGACCAGCTATATGATCGGCCAGCTGAAGATCGCGGAACTGCGCGCACGGGCCGAGCGCGAGCTGGGGCCGGATTTCGACATCCGCGCCTTTCACGAGGCGGTGCTGGGGCAGGGCGCGCTGCCGCTGGACGCATTGGAGCGGCAGGTCGATGCCTATATCGCCCGGGCCAGGGGTTGACCCCGCGCCGCCGAAGAACGCAGCGGTGATCCGGCGCCACGCCGTGCGCAGGACGGGCCCCGGCACGGCCCCCGGTATGGCCCCCGGTACGGCAAAGCCGTGATGGGGATGTTCGAGCATTTGGCTATCGCCGTGGTGCTGCAATTCGCGATCGCGCGGCTGACGCGCAGCTGGTGGCTGGGCGCGGGGATCGCGTCGGCCTATTTCGTCGGCCGCGAAATCGCGCAGGCGGAGTATCGCTGGATCGAGCTATATGGCGGCGGGCTTCGGGCGGACATGCCTTGGTGGGGCCCGTTCGACCTTCGGGTGTGGACCACCGCCGATCAATGGCTGGACTGGATTGGACCGGTGGCCGCGACGAACCTGATCGCATGGGTGATGCACCGGCGCGGTTGAAACCGATCCGCCCCTTCAGAACGCGAATGGTACGCGCAGCGTGGTGCGAAGGTCGGGCGCGTCTTCGGTCGCGCCGACTTCCACGGCCCAGTTGACGCTGATCCGGTCGGTCGCGCGATAGGTGATGCCGAACAGCAGCCGCCCCAGCTGAAGATCGCGCGACACGGTGTCGCGCACGTCGGGCCAGCTGGGCGTGGGGTCGAGCAGGCTGGTGGTCGTCCTTGTGCCAAAGGCCCATGTGTGGGCGTAGCCCAGGTTCACGCTGGTGCGCTGGTTGAACGAGATGCCGATGCCCGCCGATGCCGCGATGGAATCGCCCGGATCGACATAGGAAATCCGCACCGGCGGGATCACTGTGTCCACCGACCGTCCGAAGTTGAAATTATAGCCGAGCGTGCCGAACAGCACGACCGGATCGCTGGGCAGGATCGCGGTCACGCTGGGCGACAGCGCGAAGAAGCCCGCGCCCGTCGCGGCCTTGAGCGCGCGGCCCAGATCGTCGCGCGGAACGTCGAAAGGATCGGATCCGGTTGGGATCACGCCCTGCAGGTTCGCCAGCACATAAGGCGCCCCGTCGCGCCCGTCGATGATCTGGTAGCGCGCCGTGAGTTCGAGATCGCCGATGCCGTTACCCTTGACCGAATTGTTGATGGTCGCCGCCTCGTCATTGTTGGTGCTGCCCGCGATGGGCGCCACGATCGAGGTGTCGCTGCGATAGATGAACGGCAGGCGCGCGCCGATCTCGATACGGTCCGCAAGGCCATAGCGCAGGCCGAGGCTGCCGGTCAGTATGTCCTGACGGCTCTCGTTGATGTCGAACACGCCGATCAGCACCGCCTCGACCAGTTCGACGCCGCGGAACACCGCGCGGTTGCGGTCGGCGCGGGCGTAATCGAACTGCGCTTCGGCGATCAGCCGCCCGGTGGGGGTGACCACGCTGCTCTGGTTGTCGAGCACCGCGATCTCGATCGGGCGGTCGTCATCCTCGGGCGCGACGCCGACGCGTTGCAGGGGGACGGTTTCGTTGGGGGCGGACGCGGCCACCGCGGTTTCGGCGGGCGATGACGGGACGGCTGATGGGGCGGCGGGGGAAGCGGCGGCGACGGCGGGCGCGGCGCTGTCGAGGCGGCGGCGCAGTTCTGCGATCTCCTCGCGTTGGCGGTCGAGTTGTTCCTGTTGTTGGCGGATCATCTCCATCGCCCGGTCGAGCTCCGCGCGAATGTCCTCGCCGGGTTGCTGCGCGTGGGCGGCGGTGCCGAGCATGGTGCTTGCCATTATTGCCGCGATATTCGCCTTTGCCGACATGTCCCCCCCTTTTGCATCCGGACGCTCCGTCCGATCAAATCCGCGAACGCATGATCCCCAGTGAAACATCCTCGACCCGCAGCATCGCCGATCCCAGCACGTCGGGGCCGACATTGCCCAGTTCGATGGACAGGGTGGTGCGCGTGTCGATGGCGCGCTCGCTGCCGGTGTTGAGAATGGCCGATCCCAGCGCGCTGCCGGTCAGATGCATGATGCGGATGTCGGCGCCCTGCAGTTCGACGCCGCCCACGCGCTCGCCTACGATGCTGTGGATCACGCCATTGGGGGTGGCGACCGCCTCGGTCAGGTCGACGGGGTGCAGGCCGGCAATCGCGGCGGGCGTCTGGCCGTTGGCCGCAGCCGGTTCGATTTGTGGCGCTGGCCGCTGGACGGTGATGCTGAACCCGTTTTGCCGGTCATAGGACAGGCTGGGCCCGGAATATGGAGTAGCCTGGGGCCCGGCGGAGGTGCCGGTCTGCGCGGGCAGGGCCACGGTTTCGCCGTCGGCGGGAGCATAGGCCGCCACGACCGGCGCGCCCTCGGCGATGCGCGTCACGGTTTGCAGCACCACGCTGCCGTCCAGCGCGGTGACCGTGTCGATGCTGAGTGAGACGTCGATCCCGCCGGGCAGGCGAATGCCGCCGCGCTGCTGCGCCAGCACATCGTCGGGCACGGCGCTTGCCGCCGCGAACGGCCCCGCGCCGGTTTCGGCTGCTGCGCCCTGCACCGCGACCGCCTGCAGCATCATGGCCGCTTCCTCGATCATGAGATGTCCCGGTAGAACGGCGCGGCCAGCATCAGCGCCTGGTGGCTGACCGGCTCTGCCATGGGGCTTCCGATGGGGGCGCGGGCATAGCTGGCCCATTGCGCATCGGAACTGAAGCTGCGGCGCCCGCGCTCCTGTTCCTCGGTCAGCACGAAATAGATCGAGTTCCACGCCTGCAGGAATTCGTCCCTGGGCATGACCGTGATGCCCAGCGAGGGATCGCCTAGCAGAACCTCGTCCCCGCGAACGCCCTTTACGACCACGAAATGCCGGTATTGTTTGACTGCGATCAGCGCGATGCCGGGCACTCCGCTGGCCGCGATCTGGTCGAGGTCGACCTGATATCCATCCGCCGCCAGCCCGCGGCTGGCCAGCCACGATTTCATGTCGAGCAGCGAGAAGCCGAGCGCGCGGATCTGGTCCCTGTCGCCATGCGCCCACATGCCGCGAAAAGTGGTCTTCTCGTCCACGTCATAATCGTAGTGATAGCGCAGCAGGGTGGCGAGCGCGGCCGAGCCGCAGCTGAAATCATATTGCTGGGCAATGACGCCGGAAAAGCGGGTTTCCTGAAGCGATCGCACCGGAACGGCGATGTCGCCCGCGCCCGACATGCCCATGGCGAAACGCTTCGGGCCGCCGTCGACCTGCCCCGCGCATCCTGTCAGCGCAAGGGCGAGAGCGGTGACGAACAGGCGGATCACTGGCCCGGACTGATCGAGATATTGACGTTCATCGCCGCGTTGATCGCGACATTATTGCCGGTATTGACGTTCAGGATCGACAGGCCCGACATGTTCTGGAACGCATTGCCGTCGATCTCGGCAGCCCCGGTCACCGCGTGGTCGCCGACGCTGTTGTTCGCGACCCCGGCCTTCAGATCGGCCTGCGAATATTGCCGCGTATCCTCGCGCCCGGCGATGGATTGCAAGGTGTCGTCGGACACGGCGGCGCTGGCGAACGGGGCGCTGGTAAGTTCCTTGGGCTGGGCCTGTGCACTGGATGCGTGGGGTTCAGAATCGGGTCGGGCCGCCGCATCCTGCGCCAGCGCGGGCGGGGCGGACAGCGCGAGGGCCGCGGCTGCCGCAAGGCCGATCGACAATCTGCTTTTCATGTCTCTCTCCCCGGTCATGGCCGGCCCCTGCCGCAGGGCATGGGGCCGGCCATTGCCGATTGCTTCAGAAGCTGACGTCGCGGGTGGACACGGCCACCGAGACATTCGCGTTCTGTACGGATCCGACGCCCGTGTTCTGGTTCAGCGCCTGCATTCCGGCGAAATTCTGGAATGCACTGCCGCTGGTCGTCAGGCTGTTGTCCGCGGTGGCCATTTCGCCATCGGGGGCGCCCGATCCATAGGTGACGCCGACCCCGCTGACATAGCTGGACAGCGAGGCGGCGGCGACGATCGCGCCGTCGCCAAAGACCGATGCGCTGTCCGAGGCGTCGATCGAATGATCATTGCCCGAATCGCGCACCGTCATGGCCCAGTTGCTGACCGAGTTATCGGAGTTGTCGTTCATGCTGTCGTTGGTGGAGTTGTCGGAATTGTCGTTCATGCTGTCGCTGGTCGACTTGTCGTTGCCGACATCCCGCTGCTCGGTGACATAGCTGGCGTTTTGCCGGTTGTCGGAATTGTTCGAGCTGTCGTTCACGGTGCTACCGTTATTGGCCGCGAACCGCCCGCCCGATGCCGAGCTGTTGGCCGAATTGTCGCTGTTATCGCTGTTGTCGCTGTTGTTGCTGTTGTCGCTGTTGTTGCTATTGTCGTTGTTGCTGTTGTTGGTCGACTTGTCGTTCATCGCATCGGCGACTTCATAGGTGGAATTGTCCGAATTGTCGGTCATCGAGTTATCGGAGTTATCCGTCATCGAGTTGTCCGAATAATCGGCCATCGAATTGTCGGAATTGTCCGTCATCGAGTTATCCGAATTGTCGGTCATCGAATTGTCGGAGGCATCGACCCGCGAATAGTCGTTCCCCGAATCCCTCGTAGTGATCGAGTTGTCGGACGAATCGTTGTTCATGTTGTTGTTGTCGCTGGTGGCGGTGGAGCCTCCGTTGGCGCCGGTCTGGCCGCCGCTGGCCGCGCTATTGACGGAATTGTCCGAATAGTTGCGGTCGTTGTTGGTGTTGTCCTGCGCAAATGCCGGTGCGGCGATCAGCAGGGCTGCGAGAGAGCAGCCTTGAAAAAAAGCGGTCTTCATGGTCGGGCCTTCCTCTTCCAAAGTTGGCCACCCGCCCTTTTTGCGAATCCGGCGAGTGGAGCTGCATGGCAGCGTGCCAATGCTATCGACCAATCTCCTTTGCTGCTCCAACCCCCAGAGGTGGGTAAAAGAACACCCCCAAATGAAGGCGAGACTCTTATATGTATGTTACTTACATGACGGCATGTGCCATATTTGGCTGAAACAGCCTTGGTGCGCCTTTTAACAATAATGTTATCAGCTCTGTCTGGCGGCTTGTCTCGGTTTTGGCGAAGACCTGCTTGAGATAGGACCGGGCCGTCTGCTCCTGAATGCCCAGCCGTTCGGCTGCTTCCGCAAGCAGGTCTCCCGCCACCAGTGCGCAGGTCAGCTGGGTTTCGCGGTGCGACAGGCCGTGCAGGCGGCACACCGGCTCTATCATGGCGTTGAGGTTTTCCTCAGGATCGACCGCATGGGCGGTGATGACGGGTTCAGCCGTGCCGTTGCCTGCGGTCATCGGACCGGACAGCGCAATGCTCAGCGGGCGGCGGCGCCCCCTGCGAACGGCGAGAACGGGATTGAGGTCGACCTTGGCGCACGGACCCGCGCACAGATGTTCGATTGCGGCGTGCAGGCGCACGGTATCGGTCAGCGAAGCGCACACCAGTTGCTCGCCGCTGCGGCGCAAGCCGTCGCCTTGCGTGAAAATGGCCTCGGCAGCCGCATTTGCGTAGGCGATATGCGAATGGCAATCGAGAACGATCGTGGCCATGCCGCTTCCCTCGATCGCGCCATGCAGGCTGCGCACCGTTTGCTGGAGCCGCCGATTGGCGAGCATTTGCCGGAAGTGAGAGATAACGAAGGGGCGCAGCGTCTCGAGCGCGGCGGCCAGACCCTCACTCGCATCCCCGTTCGTCATCGGGGTGCCCGCGAGTGTCAGCGTGCCGTCGTCCAGCGGTATGGCGGCGACGAACATGCTGCTGCGCCATGAGACGCGGAACGAACCGGGTTCAAGCGGATCGTCACCCAGTTCCGCCAGAGTCATGATTGTCTGCATGCGGTGCCACTCGAAAGAGAAGCGATGGCCGGGATCGTCGCTGGCCAGCAAGACACTTTCGGCATGGGCGCCGTGCCAGATGGCGTAGAGTTCGGCACAGGCGCAAAAGCGGCGCAGAGCCGCGATCATCTCGTCGCCGTGCCCCGCATGATCGGGCAGATCTGGCCATGCCTCCGCCTCCGCCGGCGCCGCGGCGTTGAGGTGGCGGGATTGCATGTCCCGCCGCATATCGGAAACTATCGAATCATATGCCACGCCGCGTCCCCCGCAAGTGACTTCACATCGTCAGCAAGAGAGGCGAGCGAGAGCGGCGGCCCCGTATGGAGCCGTCAGGCAATCACGAAATCGTTCCTCTCCATTCTTGCAATGTCGGCTGCACATCCGTGCGGGCGTAAACATGTCGCCCGTCATTATGACGGATGGTCAGTGGTCGGTCTGCAAGCCCTGGCCTGAGCGCGCGGCAAGCACGAAGGCCTTCCCGCTCTGGCATTTGCCCGTCAATTTAAGGTCGGATGCGAATTTTGCGAGTATCCTTACGGGGTAATGCCGGGATCAAATTCTCGCCCAGCCCGCTGCGAACCGCCGCCTGCTGCCATCCGCCTTGCGTCGGCGCGCCCGTCTCCAGCATTGCGAATTCGGTGACCCGCGATCTGGCTGGCTCCTGTTCCGCCTGAAGCGCAGGCGATGACAGCGGACCGGTCTGTGGTAGATATGGACCGACAGGATGCGCCGGGTGCGAGATCGTGCAGCGAAACAAGCTTTGCCTGAATGCGGTCGCGGCGGCGATGCTGGCTGCGCTTGCCGCACCCGCTGCCGCCGATCCCGGCGGTGCCGCGCCGCCACTGGAAGACGCATCTGCCCGCACTGCCGAGGTGATGCGGGCCGCGGGGCTTCCCGGCGAACTGGTCGTCACCGATGTCGCGGGGGCGGAGCGGTCGTTTGCATTCGGGCTGGCCGACCGCGAAGCAGGGACCCCGAACAGGATCGGGCAGCCATGGATCTGGGCATCGGTCACCAAGCAGGTCACCGCCACGCTGGTGATGCAGGAGGTCGATCGCGGCCGGATTTCCCTCGACGCCCCCGTCGGGAAATATCTTCCGGCGTTCGGGGGCAATCGGGAAATCACCATACGCGAATTGCTGCAGCACCGCTCCGGCCTTCCCAATCCCTCCGCCGACGCGGCATCGGGGTTCTACACGCAATCCGGCGAACACATCACGGACCGGGGCCGCACCGCAGGTTTTTGCGCGGGCCCGACGGCCAAGGCAAACGGCGGTGACTGGGAATACAACAATTGCGATTACATGGTGCTGGGCGCCGTCCTCGAAGCCGTGACGGGTCTGGGCTATGACGCGCTTGTGGAGGAGCGCCTCGTTCGGCCGCTGGGGCTGGACGGGCCGCATCTGGCCGTCGACGGGGCCGCCTGGGGCGGCGCTGCGGCAAGGGGGTATGGCGCGTCCGGGCGGGTGGCCGAGATCAATGTCGCGACCGGCGGCGCTGCCGCGGCGCTGCTCGGCACCGCGCGCGATCTCGCTCGTCTCGACCGCGCATGGATGGGGGGCGGCCTGCTGTCGGCTGAGGCCCGCGACATGGCGTGGAAGGGCGATCCCGCGCTCGGCTTTATGGCGCTTGGCGTGTGGTCTTATCCGGCGGGACTGAACGGATGCGCCGCGCCCGTGCATCTGGTCGAACGGCGCGGTGATTTTGGCGGGACCCAGGTTCGCAACGTGATCGCGCCATCGCTGGGCCGGGCCGTGGTGCTGTTCACCAACGATGCCTCGGCAGAATTCGGCGAGGTGTGGCAGGCCAAGGGCCTGACCTATGATCTGCTGTCGGCGGCCTTTTGCCCAGACCCTGCGAACTTGCGCGAAGACTGACAAGCCGAAGTATCGCGGGCGATGACAGGCCCGTTTTACCCGCCCTTAACTTTGTTTCCGTAATGTCCGAAGCCAAGGCATGGAGTGATTTGTTCTGCCGAACGGGATCGAACAGGCGCGATCAAGGAGAAGTTGAGAGTGTCTTTTTCAGGTCGCGCAGTGCATGATGCATGCCTGTTTACTATCGATACTGCATCGCCCGGGCGTGCATCGGTGTCGGGCAGCGCGACGAAGACGGCAGGGACCGGAGCTTTCGGGTGATGAATTTCCTCGACAACTATCTCGACAAGCTGATTTTCCTGGTCAGCGCGGCGTTGGTCTTCATTCCGCTCGAACGCGTGTTTCCGCGGGTCAGGCGGCAGGGCTGGATCCGCGACAATCTCAAGCTCGACGTGATGTACATGTTGCTGGGGGCGGTTGCGATCATGCTGCTTTCGGCCATCTTCATCACCGTGGCGGTCGTCCTCCTCGGTCCGCTGGTGCCGGAATCGGCCCGGTCCTTCGTCCGCTCGCAGAATTTCGTGGTGCAGGCGCTGATGCTGATCGTCGCGGGGGATCTGTATTATTACTGGGCCCACCGGCTGTTTCATACCTTGCCGGTCCTGTGGAAGTTCCATGCCATTCATCATTCGATCGAGGACATGGACTGGATCGCGGCGCACCGCACGCATCCCGTCGATACCGCGATCACGAATTCGGGCGCGTTCATCATTGCGCTGCTGTTCGATTTCGGCGCTTTGGCGATCCTGATCTTTGGCGTTCAGTTTTCATGGCATTCGCTGCTGAAGCATTCGAACGTGTCGGTAAGCTGGGGACCTCTGCGCTGGCTGTATCTGACGCCGACCTTCCATCACTGGCATCACGCCAATGTCGAAGAGGCCTATGACAAGAACTTTGCCGGCCAGCTTCCCGTCTGGGATCTTGTGTTCGGCACCGCCATCATGAAGCAGGACGAGGGCCCGGACAGATATGGCGTGAACGACCCGGTGCCGAGGACCTTTCTGGGGTCGCTGGCCTATCCCTTCAAGCCCCGGCAGACCGGCCGGGAAGAGGCGGAGCCGGCCGATGCCGTCGTGCCCGGAAACGCGGTCGCGGATTGACGCGAACGGCGGCCTTCGCACGCATGATTTCGCACCCAATCCCCATGTGCCATGCACCGGCGAGCAACGAGAGTGGTTTTCACCGATGATGCAGGAAAACGCCGCCGGGTTTGAGCCGGAACTCGAACAGGCCTGCTGTCCGATGTGCGAAAGCGCGAAGAGCGAGCCGACGCCCTACGGGAAGGCGCCGTTCGCCCTGCGGCGATGCAGCGACTGCCGCCTATGGTTCCTCAGCCCGCGGCTGCCCGAGCCCGAGATGATGCGCTATTATGCCGGGCAGGGCTATTTCCAGTCCGAAGGGCAGGGCATCGGCTATTCGGGCTACGAAGAACAGGCAGACGCCCTCAGGCAAACCTTCGCCCTGCTGATGCGGACGCTGGACCGGGCGGGTGCGGCGCGCGGCGATCTGCTGGAGGTCGGGGCGGGTCTTGGCTATCTGCTTTCCGAGGCGGGCGATTACTTCGACACCGTGAGCGGCGTGGAGATGTCGGCAGGGGCGCGGGCGAAAGCGGCGCAGGTTTCGGGCGCAACGCTTTATGAAAGCCTGGATGATCTGGATCCATCGCAGACATTCGACTGCATTGTCGCGACCCATGTGATCGAGCATGTCTATGACCCGGTCGGCTTTGCCACACGTTTGAAGCAGCATCTTGCGCCGGGCGGTGTGCTGGTACTGGCCGCGCCGCACATGGGCAGCGTCTTTCGCAAGGCGATGGGCAACCGCTGGCCGTCCTTCAAATATCCCGAGCATGTCGCCTTCTACGATGAGGACACGCTGCGTTCGCTGTTCGAGCGGGCAGGCTTTGGGCAGGTGACGCGGCTGCCCTATCCGCACGCCTTTCCGCTTTCGCTGATCCTGAACAAGCTTGGCCTTCCGGCACCGCGCTGGACGGCACGGTTCAATCTCAAGCTGCCTGCAACGACGGTGTGCTACATGGGCAGACGAGGTGTCTCATGAATAATCCTGCGCCTTTCCTTTCGCTGGTCATCCCCGCCTATCGCGAGGCCGAGGGCCTGAAGGCCGCGTTCGAAATCATCCGGCAGCACACCGAGCCGCTGGCGCGGTGGGAATATATCATCGTGGACGATGGCTCGACCGACGATACGTGGAAGGTGATCGAGCAGCTGGCGACCGCGCACAAGGAGGTCGTCGGCCTTTCCCTGTCGCGGAATTTCGGCAAGGAGGGGGCCATCGCGGCGGGGCTGTCCGCTGCGAAGGGCGATGCGGTCGTCGTCATGGATGCCGACCTGCAGCATCCGCCGCAACTGATCGGGAAAATGATCGAGCTTTGGCGCGGCGGGGCCGAAGTGGTGAATACGCACAAGAGCTCGCGCGGCAAGGAAGGCAGCCTCAAGCGCTGGCTGGTGCATTGCTATTTCGGCTTCTTCTCGCGGCTGGCAGGCATGGAGATCGGCAATGCCGCCGACTTCAAGCTGCTCGACCGGTCGGTCGTCGATTGCATGAAGAAACTGCCCGAACGCACCCGGTTCTTCCGGGGGCTGGTGGCTTGGGTGGGGTTCCGTCAGGAGACCATCGCATTCGACGTCGCGGCGCGCGAGATCGGCACGGGCAAATGGTCGTTCACCAGGCTGGCGCGGCTGGCGATCGAATCGATCATGGTCTTCAGCAGCCTGCCGATGCAACTGATGACTCTGGTCGGGGGGCTGTTCGCCCTTCTGGCGGTCGGCCTCTCTATCCGAACCGTGTGGCTGCTGTGGACCGGGCAGGCCCTGCCGGGGTTCGCCACGGTCATCCTGCTGCTGATCGTGATCGGATCGATCCTGATGATCGGACTGGGGATCATCGGCATGTATCTCGCCAAGATCTATGACGAGGTGAAATCCCGCCCCGGCTTCATCGTCCGGGAGGTCGCGTCGGCGCATGACCCTGCGACAATCATTCCGGCGCAGGATAGCGATACAGTTCGAACGATCCCAGCCGCTGTGGCGCAGGCGAGCGTGCCTGAACGGCCTTCAAAAGCTCTGCGCCTTGCGGAGTGAGATATTTGTCGTTCGGCTTGTGGACGACGAATAGCGGGGCGGCCTTATCCAGCGCGGCGATGGCCGCTTCGACATCTGCCGCAGTCTTGAGGCCCAGCTGGGTGCCGTAATAGGGCACCGGGGACCGGCGGGCCGTCATGAAATTGATCTCGGGGTTCATCTGGACGGTCATCAGGGCTTCGTCCGCGCCGGAACCGCGTTCTATCGCCTCGATGATCTGCGCATATTCCGCGCGGCTGTCCTCGCCGATGCGGAGCGAGACCCGTGGCAGGTCGCTGGCGACATATGGCTCATAGGCTTCGCTTGCGACGATACTCGCCAGACTGCGATCGATCGGCCGCGCCGCCTGAAACAACACGGCCCATGCCGACAGGGCCGCAACACCGGCGAGCACGGCAGGCCGGTTCGACAGACTGATAAGCGCGAGGATGGCGGGAGCGACGGCCATCATCAGATACACCGGGATCTGGTAATGAAGCGCGCTGCACGCCCAGACCGCCGCCAGCATGACCTTCGGAGACAGGGACAACCCGTCGCGCAATCTGACGACGGCGAGGATCCCCACCACCGGGAAGATCAGCAGCAGCGCCGTCCAGGCGGTGCCGGATATCGCGCCGACGATGCCGGTCCGGAACAGGTTTGCCAGCGCCAGCACGAGTATATCGGAGTAGCTGCGCGCCGATATGAAGTCCTGATTGTTGATGACGAGCGCAGAGAACAGGATGTCGTGTAGCCAGTCGCCAAATGCCCCGACCATCGCCATGAACAGCGCGACCGGAAGGCCCGCCAGCAGGAACCCCGCGCCCAGCAAGAGGGCAAGCCTGAAAAACCCGCCCCAGTTCAGGCGAGCCCTGAACGTCAGGATGGCGAGCAGCGCCAGCGGCCAGATCCCGATCAAAAGCAGGCCGAACAGATGACCCTTGGACATGACATAGGCCGCGAGACCGAGCAGAGGCACGCCGCCCAAAATGAGGGCCGGAACGCGGCTGGCCGATCTGTCGTCCCTGCACTCGGACAGCAGGACTGCGATCAGTCCGATGGCGAGAAAGACCCCGCTCAATTGCCGGGTGAAGAAGGCGATACCGACGATGAAGCCGGCCAATAGCAGGCGCGAGGCCGATCCGGCCTGCCTCTTGGTCAGGCAGAGCGCAAGCGCGAAAAACGCAGCCAGCGCGTGCCAGTTGGCGCTGGGGTTGAGGAACTGGATGAAGGAAAAGGCGGTCACGGCAAAAGCGCCGATGAATGCGGCCATGTTGCCCTGCGGCCTGAGCAGCCAGAGCGCGGCTGCGCCCTGCAGCAGCGTCAGCACGACCAGCGGATAGCGCAGGCTGAGCAGATCCTCGCCGAAAACGAAAAAGGCGAGGATGTTGAGGAGATTGCCATAGCCCGGATGAATATCGATCAGATCCCTGTGGATCGTGTCGCCGGCCAGGAAACGCTGTGCGACATAGGCATAGACACCCTCGTCCGGGCCCCACCAGAACTGGTCGTGGAAATGGAACAGGATCAGGCCGCTGAGCAGCAGCCAGAGAAAGCCCAGCCCTGCAAAACCCATCGTATCGCGCTGCATCACGATGCTCTCTCGGCCAAGAGCGTGAGTATGGCCAGTCCGACCAGTGTCGCCGCCACCTGCGTCAGCCCGAACATGATCGACATGGCGACGGCGATATTCTCATCGATGCCGATCAGGGGCAGGCTGACCATGGCGGCCAGCTCCCGGCTTCCCCAGCCGCCGATGGAAACCGGCATGGCGGCTGCGAGCAGAAGGGCTGGAAACACCGCCAGCAACGCAAGCGGGGAAACGAACTCGCCCGCCGAGTGAAGCAGCAGATAGGCGATCGCGGTCGCCGCAACATGTCCCACCAGCGAGAGGCCGAGAAGCGAGCCCACGAACTTGCCGAGGCTGCGCGTGCTGCCCGCAGCAGGGAGGAAGACATAGAGCGCGACCGACAGCGCGGCAGCCAGCAGCACAGCCATGATGGCCAGTCCGTCCGGGACGAGCGATGGCGCGGCAAGCGCGCCGGTGGCAGCCGCCAGCGCCAGTGCCACCAGACCCGCCAACCGGTCCGAAATGCCGATATTGACCGCCAGCCTTGTGTCCACGCCATGCTTTCGTATCAGCCAGACCCTGCCCGCATCTCCCAACAACCCGGTCGGCAGCAGCAGATTGGCAAGCGTGGCGCCGAACGTCATCCGGCAGACAATGAGGGCGAAGAGACCGGCGAAGCCCTGTCCTTGGAAAAGCACGATGAACCGCCACGACAGCAGAACCACGATCGCAATATGCAGCGCGACGGCTGCCGCGATGGCAGGCACCGAGAATTCCGACATCGCATCCAGCACCTTTGCGGTGTCGATCTGCGAGATGATGATCGCCAGCAATCCGATGAAGCTGGCGATCTGGACGAGAGGGATGACGGGACTGCGCTTTTTCGGCTGGATGGCGGGATCGGATTGTCGAACCACATTCATAGAGCTCACCGATCCACATGCGTGCAACCCGGGCAGTGCCCGGTGTCCAAATCCGCGGGGCTTAGTCTAGTAGCACGACCCGATTTACAATCCGATAATCAGCATGTCGCGGGCGGAACCCGCGCGTTGAAACAGGCTTGCGACCGCACCGATGGAACCCGTCATTCCACCGTGACGGATTTGGCCAGGTTGCGCGGCTGGTCGACGTCGGTGCCCTTGGCCACCGCCACGTGATAGGCGAGGAGCTGGACCGGAACGGCGTAGACCAGAGGCGCGATCAGCGGGTGGACCTTGGGCATTTCGATCGTGGCGAGACAGCCTTCGCCCGCTTCGGCAAGACCTTCGGCATCGCTGATCAGCACGATCTTGCCGCCGCGCGCGCGAACCTCCTGCATGTTGGACACGGTCTTTTCGAACAGCGGGCCCGACGGGGCGAGGACGACCACGGGGACAAGATCGTCGATCAGCGCGATGGGGCCGTGCTTCATCTCGCCGCTGGCATAGCCTTCGGCATGGATATAGCTGATTTCCTTGAGCTTGAGCGCGCCTTCCAGCGCGAGCGGATAATCCGGTCCGCGGCCCATGTAGAGCACGTCGCGCGCGGGCGCGATCAGATGCGCCATGGCGGCGATGTCCTCGTCATGGTTCAGCGCTTCGTTGAGGCAGGCGGGCGCTTCCAGCAGATGATCGACGATGGCGCGTTCTTCCGCCTCGCTCAGCCGGCCCTTCTTGACCGCGAAATGCGCGGCGAGCGCGGCCAGTACGGCAAGCTGGCAGGTGAACGCCTTGGTCGAGGCGACGCCGATCTCGGGCCCCGCGTGGGTCGGCAGCAACAGGTCTGCCTCACGCGCCATGGAGCTTGTCGGCACGTTGACGACGACCGCGATGGTCTGCCCTGCCTGCTTGCAATGGCGCAGCGCCGCCAGCGTGTCGGCGGTCTCGCCGCTTTGCGAGATGAACAGCGACAGCCCGCCGGGTTCCAGCACCGGGTCGCGGTAGCGGAATTCGGAGGCCACATCGATGTCGACGGGCACGCGGGCGAACGTCTCAAACCAGTATTTCGCGACCATGCCGGCGTAGTAGCTCGTCCCGCAGGCGACGATGGTGACGCGGTCGATGCGGCTGATGTCGAAATCGATCTGCGGCAAAGCGACGGTGCGTTCCAGCTGGCGGATATAGCTGCGCAGGGTCTGCGCCACCACGGTCGGCTGCTCGAAGATCTCCTTCTGCATGAAGTGGCGGTAATTGCCCTTCTCGATCGCGACGGCGCTGGCGCCCGACTTGACCACGGGGCGTTCGACCGGGTTACCATCGGCGTCGAAAATCTGCGCACCATCGCGCGTGACGATCGTGAAGTCGCCTTCTTCCAGATAGGTGATATCCTGCGTCAGCGGAGCCAGCGCCAAGGCGTCGGAGCCGAGAAAGGTCTCACCGTCGCCGAAGCCGACCACCAGCGGAGAGCCCAGCCGCGCGCCGATCAGCATGTCGGGATGCTGGCGAAACGCCACAGCCAGCGCGAAGGCGCCGCGCAGCATGGGCAGGACCTCGCGCACCGCTTCCTCTGGCGTCATGCCCTGTTCGATGCGGCTGGACAGCAGATGGACGACGACTTCGCTGTCGGTCTCGCTTTCGAACTGGCGGCCCTGCGCGATCAGTTCCTCGCGCAGGGGGCGGAAATTCTCGATGATGCCGTTGTGGACCAGCGCGACCTCGGCAGTGGCGTGTGGGTGGGCATTCGCCTCGGTCGGCGCGCCATGCGTGGCCCAGCGGGTGTGCGCGATGCCGACATCGCCGGGGGCGGGGCGGGCCGCGACTTCGCGGGCCAGATTGGCGAGCTTGCCCTCGGCCCGGCGGCGCACCAGCGTATGATCGCTGATGGTGCAAAGCCCCGCGCTGTCATAGCCGCGATATTCCATGCGGCGCAGCCCGTCGACCAGCCGCTCCGCCACGGGCTCTGCGCCCACGATGCCGATGATACCGCACATTGAACTTCTGTTCCTTCTGGCCCGTCAGTGCGGGAAATTGGTGTCGACGAAATGGCGCGTGAATTCGCGCGGATCGGGCTGCTTGCCGTTCGCCTGCAGGAACTTGACGCGGCCCTTGTCCCACACTTCGCGAATGGCCCTGTCCATGCCGGGGCGGAAGTTCATTCGCCGCTCAACGATGGAGCGCCAGCTGCCGGTCTGGCCGAACGCCTTGTGGAACTGCGGTTCCATCGATGTCAGCGTGCTGTCGGCCACCGGGTCCAGATTGCCGGTCGCCGCCAGCACATAGGCATCGAGCAGGCGCAGGAACGGCTTGTTGTCGTACCTTGTATTTGGCGCAGGCGTCGTCACTTGCCTTCCTTCTTCTTCTTTTTCATCGCATCGTGGAATCGGTCGGCCCAGCCGGGTTTCACCAGCTGCTCGCCGCGCACCATGCGCAATTCTCCGTCACCGACGTCGCGGGTGACCGCGCTGCCCGCCCCGACGATGGCATCCGCGCCGATCTTCAGCGGCGCGATCAGGGCCGAATTCGATCCGATGAAGGCGCGCTCGCCGATTTCGGTCCGGTGCTTGAAATAGCCGTCGTAATTGCAGGTGATCGTGCCCGCCCCGATATTCGCGCCCGCCCCGATGGTGGCATCGCCCAGATAGGAAAGATGGTTGGCCTTGGCCCCTTCGCCCAGCGTGCTGTTCTTCATCTCGACGAAATTGCCCAGCTTCGACCCCGGCTCCATCACCGCGCCGGGGCGCAGGCGGGCATAGGGGCCGACGTCGCAGCCCTTGCCAACAACGGCGCCTTCCAGATGGCTGAAGGCGCGGATCGTGGCGTTGGCGGCGACTTTCACGCCCGGGCCGAACACGACATTGGGTTCGACGACGACATCCTCGGCCAGCTCGGTGTCCCAGCTGAAGAATACGGTTTCGGGGGCGCGCAAAGTGGTGCCCGCGTCCATCGCCTCGGCTCGGCGGAAATCCTGCCACTGCGCTTCGGCCTCGGCCAGTTCGGCGCGGCTGTTGATGCCTGCGACTTCGCCGGGATCGTCGGTTTCCACCACCGCGCAGGGCCGGCCGTCGGCGGTGGCGAGATTGACGATGTCGGGCAGGTAATATTCGCCCTGCGCATTGTCGTTGCCGACCCGTTCCAGCAGAGCGAACAGCGCATCGCCGCGCACCGCCATCACGCCGGAATTGCACAATGTGCAGGCCCGTTCCTCGTCGCTGGCGTCCTTGTGCTCGACCATTTTGGCGATGCGGCCACCGTCTTCGGCGATGATGCGGCCATAGGACTTGGTGTCGCCGGGGCGGAAGCCCAGCACCACCGCGGGCGGCGCGTCATCGGCGTGGAGGCGGCGCTGCATCGCCTGCATCGTCGCGCCGCGCAGGAAGGGCACGTCGCCATAAAGGATCAGCACATCGCCCGAAAAACCGGCCAGCGCCTCGCGCGCCTGCAGCACCGCGTGGCCGGTGCCCAGCTGCCGGTCCTGCACCGCGAAATCGGCCTTGCCCTTCAGCGCGCCCTCGACCTGTTCGCGCAGATCGCCGGTGACGACGATGAAGCGCGTGGGATTGAGCGCGGCGGCGCTGGCCATCAGGTGCTCGATCATCGGACGGCCCGCGATGGGGTGGAGCACCTTGTGCAGCGCGCTTTTCATGCGCGTGCCCTTGCCCGCGGCAAGGATGATGACGGCAAGCTGGTTCGTTTCTGTCACGGCGGTCCCGGTAATCAGGGGTTGGTCAGGGTTGCGGGCAGGCTTGCCAGCAAATTGTTGCGGTTTCCATAGGCACAAGGCATGCGCGCACAGATGTCCGAACGTCCCGAACCCGCAATCCGTTTCCGGCCCATCCGCTTTGCCATCGTCGGCTTCGACCTCGACGGCACGCTGCTCGATACCGCACCCGATATCGCGCATGCCCTGAACCACGCCTTGCGCGCGGCGGGCAGGCCCGCGCTGCCGCTTGACGAGGTGCGCCCGATGATCGGCGGCGGGGCCAAGAAGCTGCTGGCCAAAGCGCTGGGCCAAGGGGCGCGCGTGCCCGAGGACGAGCTGGCGCCGCTCTACCGGATGCTGCTGGACCATTACGCCGCCCATATCGCGGTGGAGACGCGGGCCTATGACGGGCTTGAGCGGGCGCTGGACGCGCTTGCGGAGCAGGGCGCCGTGCTGGGCGTGGCGACCAACAAGCTGGAAGCCTTGGCCGCCGATCTGCTGGGGCAGATGGGGCTGGCGGACCGCTTTGCCGCGATCGTCGGCGGCGACACGCTGGGGACCGACCGTGCCAAGCCGCTGCCCGACATGCTGCACCACATGGCCGAGGCCTGCGGCGGCGGGGAGATGGCCTTCGTCGGCGATTCGGCGTTCGACATGAAGGCGGCGCGCGCGGCGGGCGTGCCGGGGATCGCGGTCAGCTTCGGCTATCCGGGGATGGCGGTCGCGGCACTGGGCGCGGACCGGGTCATCGACCATTACGACGAATTGCTGCCCGTCCTGACTGAATTATAGGCGCCGAACTATAGGCGCGAAAAGTGACAACGGTGACACGTCCTACAGGCACTGTCACCCGCCGCAAACCCGCGGGATTGCGCGCTTTGCGGGCCAAAAGTGACACATCGACCTGCGAGAGAGAATTACGCGTGAAAGAGCCGCGGCGGAAGAATCGCGCCGCGGCCTCAATCGCCATTTTGCCGGATGTAGGACAGTAAAACCCGTCAGGTCGGCGGTCAGCCGATGCCGAGCGCGGCCTTGTAGGTTTCGAGGATCAGTTCCATCTCGCGGCGGTCGTCGGCGTTCATCTTGCGCAGGCGCACGATCTGGCGCATGATCTTGACGTCGTAGCCGACCGCTTTCGCCTCGGCATAGACGTCACGGATATCGTCGGAGATCCCCTTCTTTTCCTCTTCGAGGCGTTCGACGCGCTCGATCAGAAGGCGCAGGCGATCGTCGGTGTTTTCGGCTTCGGCCATCGGGTCAGCTCCGGTGAGAATCAATCAGGGAATCGCGAAAGAGCGGCCTGATAGGCAGCGAGGGCCCCCGGGTGAAGACGCGGCGCGGCAAGTTATCCCCATGGCGTGGATAAGTGGCCGGCCCCCGCCCGATGGGTCAGGGAAGCGCGCTGCGAACCTGGTTCTTCGCCACGCTGTCCTCCATCCGCGCGATCTGCTCGCCCGAGGCCGGGGTCTGGCGGGTCGCTTTCCATTCGTCCATCGGCATGCCGTGGATCAGCTCGCGCGCCTGCGCCTTGTCGCCGGGATAGCCCGCGTCGCGGATCCAGTCGGCCAGACAATTGCGGCAAAAGCCCGCCAGCCCCATCAGATCGATGTTCTGCGCGTCGTGGCGGTGCTGCAGATGGCGGACGAGGCGGCGGAACGCATCGGCCGCGACATCGTCGGGAAGCTGGTCGAGCGGGTCGTGCGGGGTAGAATCGTCCATCGTCGTCACTCCGGTTTCGCAATTGTCGGGCAATTGCCCCTGACACGGCTTGCGCCATGCCATGCGTCTGAATAGGTCAGTCGCTGAATCTATCCCCATCCAGCTATCATCGGGCATCTATCTTGGCAAAGTTCGAACCGCGCGACCGCAAGGTCAAGATTCTCGCCACGCTGGGCCCTGCCAGCGCCAATCCCGACATGATCGCAAGGCTGCACCGCGCCGGCGCCGATGCGTTCCGCATCAACATGAGCCATGCGGACCACGAGACGCATGCGAAAACCTTTACCGCGATCCGCGAGTACGAGGCGAAGATCGGCCAGCCGATCGGCATCTTGTGCGATCTGCAGGGGCCGAAACTGCGCGTCGGCAAGTTCGAGAACGGCAAGGCCGTGATCCCGCACGGGCGCCATTTCACGCTGGACCGCAACCCTGAGCCGGGGAACGAGACGCGCGTTCAATTGCCGCATCCCGAATTGTTCGGCCTGCTGCAAAAGGGGCAGCGCCTGCTGCTCGACGACGGCAAGCTGCGGCTGCGCGTGATCCGCGCGGACGAGAACGAGATCTTGTGCAGCGCCGAGGTCGGCGGCGTGATTTCGGACCGCAAGGGCGTGAACGTGCCCGATGCCGAGGTGCCGATCCCCGCGCTGACCGACAAGGACCGCCGCGATCTGGCCTTCGCCATCCAGCAAAAGGCCGACTGGATCGGCCTGTCCTTCGTGCAGCGGCCCGAGGATTTGGCCGAGGCGCGCAAGCTAATGGGCGGTTACGGCGCGCTGATGGCCAAGATCGAGAAGCCGCTGGCGGTGCGCCATCTGGACGAGATCCTCGAGATGTCGGACGGTCTGATGGTCGCGCGCGGCGATCTGGGCGTGGAGCTGAACCCCGAGGAAGTGCCCCCGCTGCAGAAGCGCATCGTCCAGGAGGCGCGCAAGGCGGGCAAGCCCGTCGTCGTCGCGACGCAGATGCTGGAATCCATGATCGAGAGCCCCGCGCCGACCCGCGCCGAGGTGTCCGACGTGGCCAACGCGGTTTATGACGGCGCGGACGCGGTGATGCTGTCGGCGGAAACCGCGGCGGGCCAGTGGCCCGAGGAAGCGGTCACCATCATGCACCGCATCGCCAAGCAGGTCGAAAAGGACCCCGGCTATGACGAGCGCATCTCGCTGGGCCGGGTGACGCCCGATGCGACCACCTCGGACGCGCTGGCAGAGGCATGTGCGTCGATTGCGCGGGCGCTGAAGATCTCGGCGATTACGGTGTTCACCTCGTCCGGATCGTCGGCGCGGCGCGTGGCGCGTGAACGGCCCAAGGTGCCGCTGCTGGTGCTGACGCCCTCGCAGATCACGGCGCGGCGCGTGGCGCTGCTCTGGGGCGCGCATGCGGTGCGGACCAAGGACATCGGCAGTTTCGAGGAGATGATCGGCAAGGGCAAGCGCATGGCGCTGCGCCACGGGTTCGGCGCGGCGGGTGCGCGGGTGGTGGTTCTGGCGGGTGTGCCCTTCGGCAAGCCGGGCGCGACCAACCTGCTGCATGTCGTCACGCTGCAGGGCGACGAGCTGGACCGCCACAAGGGCGAAGGCGCCGCTTGACGGCGGAATACGCGCGACGCATGGCGCGGGCATGACAACCCGCCTGTTCGTTTCCGACAATTCCGCCGCCGTCCACCCGCATGTGTGGGAGGCGATGCGCGCCGCCGATGCGCCCGACATGCCCTATGACGGCGATGCGCTGTCGCAGGGGCTGGATGCGCGCTTTTCCGCGCTGTTCAGGCGCGAATGCGCGGTGGTGTGGGCGGGCACCGGCACGGCGGCCAATGCGCTGGCGCTGGCCTGCCTGACGCCGCCCTATGGCGGGATCGTGTGCCATTACGACGCCCATGTCGAAGCGGACGAGGGCGGCGCGCCCGAGTTCTTCACCCATGGCGCCAAGCTGATGCTTGCCGACGGCGAGGGCGCCAAGGTCACGCCCGAGACCGTCGCGGCGGTGATCGACCCGATCCGGGATGACGTGCACCGCGTGCAGCCGGTGACGCTGGCGCTGACGCAGGCGACCGAGCAGGGGCGGGTCTATACGCCGGACGAGCTGGCGGCGCTGACGGATTTCGCGCGCGGGCGTGGGCTGCGGGTGCATCTCGACGGGGCGCGTTTCGCCAATGCGGTCGCGCATTTGGGCTGCTCGCCCGCCGAGGCGGCGGCGGTGCAGGGGATCGACAGCCTCTCTTTCGGTTTCATCAAGAACGGCGGGATGGGGGCCGAGGCTCTGCTGCTGTTTGACACCGCGCTGGCCGACCAGTGCCGCCGCCGCCACAAGCGCGCGGGGCAGCTGCAGTCCAAGGGCCGCTACATGGCGGCGCAGCTGCACGCGATGCTGGACGACGACATCTGGCTGGAAAACGGGCGCGCCGCCAATCGCGCCGCGCGGATCGTGGCCGAAGCCGCGCCCGAACGCCTGCTGGATCAGGTCGATGCGAACGAGGTCTTCATGCGGCTGTCGGCAGCGGAGCGCGAGTCTTTGCGGTCGCAGGGTTTCGCGTTCTACGACTGGTCGGACACATCGGCGCGTTTCGTGACCGCGTGGAACACCAGCGCCGAGGATGCGGATGCGCTGGCCAAGGCACTGGCCGCGCTGTGACGGATACGCAGGCCTCGCTGCTGAAGCGCTGGGGGCCGTTCGTCCTTGTGACGCTGATCTGGAGTTCGACCTGGCTGGTCATCAAGGACCAGATCGGGCTGGGCACGCCGGGCTGGTCGATCACCTTGCGCTTTGCCATCGCGACCGTCGGCATGTTCGTGCTGTGCGCGGTCAGGGGCGACGGCTGGCGGCTGAAACCGGGGTGGCTGCCGGTCGTGGGCCTGGTGGGGATCTGCCAGTTCACCGGCAATTTCCAGTTCGTCTACCGCGCGGAGCAATATCTGACCTCGGGCATCGTCGCGGTGTTCTTCGGCCTGCTGCTGGTGCCCAATGCGATCCTGTCGCGGCTGGTGCTGGGGCAGCGCAGTTCCAGGCGGTTCATCGTCGGATCCGCCATCGCGATCGCGGGCATCATGCTGCTGTTCGCGCATGAATACCGGACCGCCGGGGTCGACCGCGGGGTCGTCGCGGGCATCGTGCTGGCGACGCTGGCCATGCTGGCCGCATCGATCGCCAATATCACCCAGGCGACGCCCGCCGCGCATCGCCAGCCGTTCCTGCCGATGCTGGCATGGTCGATGGCGCTGGGGACATTGATCGACGCGGCGCTGGCGCTGGGGATGGAAGGCTGGCCGGTGTGGCCCGATGGCTGGCGCTATTACGCGGGGGTCGGCTATCTGGCGATCATCGGGTCGGTCGCGACGTTCCCGCTCTATTTCGGGCTGGTGCGCACGATGGGGGCGGGGCAGGCGGCCTATGTCGGGGTGGCGGTGCCGCCGATCGCCATGCTGATCTCGACCCTGTTCGAAGGCTATCAGTGGAGCGTCATGGCCGCGGGCGGGGTGGCGCTGGCGATGGTGGGGCTGATCATCGCGATCCGCACCCGCCCCAAGCCGCGCAGCACCGAGGGCGAGGCCGAACCGCCGCTGTCAGCCGAGACCGCCATCCGCGAGGCTGGCCGAGTCGCTGCCCGCGAGGCAGGCGACTAGCCCCTCGCGGTAGGTGGGGTAGGCGGGCTGCCATTCCAGCACGCGCTTTGCCTTGATATTCGCGACGCGCCGGTTCTCGGCATAAAATCCGCGCGCCATGGGGGAGAGATCGGCTTCCTCCAGCGTCTGCAAGGGCGGCGGGGCGGTGCCGAGCAGGCGGCAGGCTTCCTCGATCACAGTGTTCTGCGGGCAGGGCAGGTCGTCGGACAGATTATAGGCACCGCGCGGCGCACGCTGCTTCAGCGCGAGGGCGACCCCCTCGGCAATGTCGCGGACATGCACGCGGCTGAACACCTGGCCGGGAATGTCGATGCGGTTGGCGCGGCCTTCTCGCACGCGGTCGAGCGCGCTGCGTCCCGGTCCGTAGATGCCGGGCAGGCGGAATACCCGCGCGCCAAGGCCCAGCCATGCCTCGTCCGCCTCGCTGCGGGCCGAGCGTCTGCCGGTGCCGGTGGGCGCGGTTTCGTCGACCCATGCCCCGTCCGCATCGCCATAGACGCCGGTGGAGGAGAGATAGCCGATCCAGCCATCGAAGCGCGCCAGATCCGCGCCATAGTCCGCCAGCACCTGATCGCTGCCGCTCTGCCGGTCGGGCGGGACCGAGGACAGCACCGCATCCGCCTTACCCAGCGCGAACTGCACAGCGTCCTTGTCGGCGAAGTCCAGCGTGCCGTCGCGTCCCGTCGCCTCGACCGCCCAGCCATGCGGTTCGAGCCGCGCCGCCACATGTTTCGCCGTATAGCCGAGGCCAAAGATCAGAAGTCGCATCGGCCCTAGTTAGGGTCCCTGCGCCCCGCCGCGTAGGGGTCGGCGCACGATTGCGGATAAATTCCGGCGGACAGGGCGGCGCGAAGGCAGAATAGGGCTTGAGAAAACCGCCGCAAACCGCATCTAGGATTAATTATGGATATCGCCCGCAACCCCACCAGCATTCCCGGCAACCCCGAACTGGCCGACGCCGCGCCCGAGCCTTCGGCGCCCGACACGATCCGCCGCCTCGATTACCAGCCGCCCGCGTGGCTGGTGCCCGACATCGCGCTGGAGTTCGAGCTTGGCACCGAACTGACCAAGGTGCGCTCCACGCTGACGGTACGGCAGAACCCCGATGCGTCGCGCGACCAGACGCTGCACCTGTGCGGCGACAATATCGCGGTGATGGATTTGATGGTCGACGGCAAGCCCGCCGAGGGCTGGAGCATGAGCGGATCGAACCTGCTGCTGCCGCTGCCCGGCGACGCGCACGAGGTGACGATCGAGACGCATCTGCATCCCGCGACCAACAGCCAGCTGATGGGACTCTATGCCTCGAACGGGATGCTGTGCACGCAGTGCGAGGCCGAGGGCTTTCGCCGCATCACCTTCTTTCCCGACCGGCCCGATGTGCTGTCGCGCTACTCCGTGCGGATGAGCGGGCCGAAGGCGGATTTCCCGATCCTGCTGTCGAACGGCGACATGACCGCCAGCGGCGAGAAGGACGACGGGACGCATTGGGCCGAATGGACCGATCCGTGGCCCAAGCCGTCCTATCTGTTCGCGCTGGTCGCGGGCGATCTGGTGGCGCGCAAGGACAGCTTTACCACCATGAGCGGGCGCAAGGTGGAGCTTGGCGTGTGGGTCCGCCCCGGTGACGAGGACCGCACCGAACATGCGATGCGCAGCCTGATCAATTCGATGAAATGGGACGAGGAGGTGTTCGGCCGCGAATACGACCTCGACACGTTCAACATCGTCGCCGTCAGCGATTTCAACATGGGCGCGATGGAGAACAAGGGCCTCAACATCTTCAACACGCGCTATATCCTGGCCGATCCCGATACCGCCACCGATGGCGATTTCGACGCGGTCGAGGGCGTGGTGGGGCACGAGTATTTCCACAACTGGTCGGGCAACCGCGTCACCTGCCGCGACTGGTTCCAGCTGAGCCTGAAGGAAGGCTTTACCGTGCTGCGCGACCAGATGTTCAGCGCGGACATGGGCAGCGAGGCGGTGAAGCGGATCGAGGATGTGCGCATATTGCGCGCCGCCCAATTCCCCGAGGATTCGGGCCCGCTGGCGCATCCGATCCGCCCCGATTCCTATCAGGAAATCAGCAATTTCTATACCGCGACCGTCTATAACAAGGGCGCGGAAGTCATTCGCATGATGCGCACCATGGCGGAGCCGGACAAGTTCCGCGAAGGCAGCGACCTGTATTTCCAGCGCCATGACGGCGAGGCGGCGACCTGCGAGGATTTCGTCAAGGCGATGGAGGACGGCGCGGGGCTGGACCTGTCGCAGTTCCGCCTGTGGTACGAGCAGGCAGGCACGCCGCAGGTCACCGCGCATATGAAGCACGACGCGGCCAGCGGCACGGTGACGCTGGAGGTGAAGCAGAAGGTGCCCGCCACCCCCGGCCAGCCGGTGAAGAAGCCGATGCATTTCCCGCTGAAGATCGCTTTGTTCGACCGCGACACCGGCACGCATGGCGGCGAGATCACGCTGAACATCACGAAGGCGAGCGAGAGCTTCAGCTTCGACGGGTTTGCCAAGGCTCCGGTGCTGTCGGCCAATCGCGGCTTTTCCGCGCCGATCCAGCTTGAGACCGAGACGAGCGACGCGGACCTCAAATTCCTGGCCGCGAAGGACGATGACAGCTTTGCGCGTTACGAGGCGCTGCAGCAGCTGGAGACGCGCGAATTGCTGGGCGCGGTCGACATGGGACCGAACGAGGCCCGCCGCGCCGCGATTGCCGAGGCGATGGGCGCGATCATCGACGACGCCGCCATCGACGACATGATGCGCGGCGAATTGCTGATGCTGCCCGCGATCAATTTCCTGATCGAACTGGCCGCGCCCGCCGACCCGCTGGCGCTGCACAATGCGCGCGAGCGGCTGAAGGCCTATCTGGGCACGCGGCTGCGCGATCGGCTGACCGCGCTGCACGACCGGGCGTCCAGGGTCGCGTTCTCGCTGGATGCGGACAGCCGCGGGGCGCGCAAGGTGAAGACGCAGGCGCTGATCCTGCTGGCGGGCGCCGATGCGGCCGAGACGGCGAAGCGCGCCGAGGCGCAATATCGCGGATCGGACAACATGACCGACCGGCAGGGCGCATTGGCGGTGATGTCGGGGCTGGACGTGCCCGCGCGCGGCGAATTGCTGGACGATTTCCATGCGCGCTATGCCGGCAATGCGTTGGTGATCGACAAATGGTTCGCCATTCAGGCGAGCGCGCTGCGCGGCGACGTGCTCGATGCGGTGGAGGCTTTGGCGAAGCATGAGGACTTCACCATGAAGAACCCCAACCGCGTGCGCGCGCTTTATATGACGATGGCGGGCAATCCGGCGGCGTTCCATGACGAGAGCGGGCGCGGTTACCGGATGATCGCCGACCTCGTGCTGGAACTCGACCCGATCAATCCGCAGACGGCGGCGCGTTTCGTGCCTTGGCTGGGCCGGTGGCGCAAGATCGAGCCGGTGCGCGCCGCGATGATGCGCGAGGAGCTGACCCGCATGGCCGAGGTCAAGACGCTCTCCAAGGACGTGCGCGAACAGGTGACCAAGAGCCTCGACGCGAGTGCCTGACATCATCACCGCCGCCCCGCTGGAGGGCCTGCCGCATGGCTTTCTGGGCCGGCGCGGCGGGGTGTCGGGCGGGGCCTATGCCTCGCTGAATGTCGGCACCGGGTCCGAGGACGATCCCGCACTGGTGGAGCAGAACCGGCGGATCGCGGCGGATGCGGTGCTGCCGGGCGCGGCATTGGCGACGGTCTATCAGGTGCATTCGGCGCTGTGCGAGCGCGTGATCGCGCCGCGGCCGCTGGCCGAGCGGCCCCATGCCGATGCCATGGTGACGGACCGCCCCGGCGTATTGCTGGGCATACTCACCGCCGATTGCGCGCCGGTGCTGCTGGCCGACCGGCAGGCGGGCGTGGTGGGTGCGGCCCATGCGGGGTGGAAGGGCGCGATCGGCGGGGTGACCGACGCCGCCATCGCCGCGATGGAAGCGCTGGGCGCGAACCGCAGTGGCATCGCCGCCGCCATCGGCCCCTGCATCGCGCAGGTAAGCTATGAGGTGGATAAAGGCTTCCTCGTCCGGTTCTGTCAGGACGATCCGGCGAACGAGCGTTTCTTCAAACCCGGCAGGCCCGGCCACCAGCAATTCGATCTGGCTGGCTATGTCGCCGCGCGGCTGGCAGGCGCGGGTATCGGCACGGTGGCGATCACCGGGCACGACACGCTGGCGGAGGAAGAGCGGTTCTTCTCGTACCGCCGCGCGACGCTGGCGGGTGAGGATGGGTATGGGCGGCAGATTAGTTTGATCGGGGTTGGGGCGTAGCGGCGGGTTTTGCGGGTTATGGGTCGGAAGGGGGCATTCCAGTTACGACCGAAAGCGGTTGTTAAAGCTTTCGCACGATTTCGGCGATCTCAGGGTCGGTGTAAGTTTTTACCGGGTCATGAGTTGGCAAATTCGGACTAGCAAACTCCCCAGCATCAAATGCCTCGAAGACCCGAAAAAACAACGTCGGCCACGGTGGCGGCGAACCTCCGGCCTGCTGCCCAATCATCATGCCATAAAGATGATTCACTACCTCGTCGCAGAATTCGAATGAGAAACGCTTCTCATGGTAACCCACCGCAAGCTTTGTAGCGATCTGATCGTAAAGATGAGCTAGCGCCTGCCCTGAACCACCGGACCAAGCGAGCAAATCGGCCTCAGTAGGTGCTTGGCCCTCCCAATCTACGGCATATCGTCGCTGAATTTCGACGAGGACTGATGAAATGTCGAACATCACTAGGAGATACCACGGCAACGTCAGCTTACCACCTCATTCCCGTCATTCCAGTGCACTTCATAAGCAGACGTCGCCCACCTCCGCGTTCGTCATTCCTGCGAAGGCGGGAGCATGAGTGGCCAAAGGCCAACCTTGCGAGACATGGCGCCAATTCGCTGTGGACCCCCGCCTGCGCGGGGATGACGCAGGTGGCAAGCGGCGGCTGCGCTTATTCGTGGGGCGGTGTCACAGCCCCGCGTAAAGCGCCAGCATCTGCGCCCATGCCTTTTCCGCCTCGGCCCGGTCGTAGGCGGGGCTGTCGAGGACGGTCCAGCCGTGGTCGGCGGGATAGACGATGACTTCGATGGGTGCGCCCACCGCCGCGGCCGCTTCGCGCAGGGCGGTCTTGGCTTCGGGCTGCTTGGCGTCGTCGTCCTGCGAGATGGCGACGAGGTAGGATGTGCCCGCCTGCATGATGCGGTGCGGGCTTTGCGGGGAATCGGTGACCAGCCCGCCGCCATGCATCGAGGCGGCGGCCTTGACGCGGGCAGGCACGGCGGCGGCGGCGTAGAAGGTCCACGAACCGGTCATGCAATGCCCGTTCGCGCCGATGCCGCGCGCGGTGTCGACCGCATCCTGCGCATCCAGCCATGCGACGAAGGCCCTGGTGTCGGCCATCACCGCGTCGGGCGTGTTCTGCTCGCGCCAGGGGCCGACCTTGGAGAAGCCCTCATCGTTCATGAAACCGGCGAAATCGGCGAATTGCTGGCCCTTGACCGAGCGGTAATAGGGATTGGGGTGCAGCACCGCATAGCCCTCGCCCGCCAGCCTTTCGGCCATCTGCTGCGAGGCGGGGCGCACGCTGGCGATGTCGGGCCACATGATGATGGCGGGGTGCTTGCCCTCGGCAGGGTGATAGAAGGTCGCGTCGGCGGTTCCGGCGGGGGTGGGGATCGACACTTCGCTGCGCGTGACGGCAGCACCTGTGCCCGTGGCGGTCGCGGCGGCCTCTTGCGCGGTGGCGCCTTCGTTACCCGATGCGCATCCGGCCAGCAGCGCCGCACCGCCCATCGCGGCGAAACTGCGGCGGTTCATCGCGCCCGCGCCCATCGAGTCCCCACTCATCGAGCCCGAATTCTTCGCCATTTCGGCAAGCTGGCGTTCGTCGCACATCGGCATTCTCCTCGCATGTTCGGCGGCGAGAATAGGCGCTGACCGGGCATAAGCAACCGCCCGAATGTACATGGCGTCAGCGGCGGGTGAGCGCGGCCTCGCTCTCGTCCAGCAGCTGCGCGATGATGTCGGCGACGGGTTCTTCCTTTTTCACCATGCCGACCGACTGGCCCGCCATCAGCGATCCGTTCTCGATATCGCCGTCGATCACCGCGCGGCGCAGCGCGCCTGCCCAGTAATGCTCGATCTGCAATTGCGCTTCCATCATCTCGAGCCCCTCGCTGTCGAGCAGGCCTGCCACTTCGCGCTGCTTGGTGGTGAACGCCTCGGTGCCCTTGTTCTTGAGCGCGCGGACGGGGATCACCGGCAGGCGCGGATCGACCTGCACGCTGGCGACCGCGTCGCGGGCCCCGGCGCGGAAGAAGGCCTTCTTGAAGTCGGGATGGGCGATGCTTTCGGTTGCGCAGGCGAAACGCGTGCCCAGCTGCACGCCCGCCGCGCCCATTTCCAGATAGCCGGCAATGGCCTCGCCCCGCCCGATGCCGCCCGCCACGAAGACGAGGTGATCGTTCGCCAGTTCGGGCAGGAATTCCTGTGCCAGCACGCTGGTCGAGACGGGGCCGATATGGCCGCCTGCCTCCATCCCCTCGATCACCATGGCATCCGCGCCCGAACGCAGCAGTTTCTTCGCCAGCGCCAGCGTGGGGGCAAAGCAGATGACCTTGGCGCCCGATGCCTTGATCGCCTCGACGCTGCCCTTGGGGGGCAGGCCGCCTGCCAGCACGACATGGCCGACGCCGTGCTTCCTGCACACATCGATCAGCTCCATGATCTGCGGGTGCATGGTGATGAGGTTCACGCCGAAGGGCTTGTCCGTCATGCCCCTGGTCGCCGCGATCTCGGCATCCAGCAGATCGGGCGTCATCGCGCCGCAGGCGATCACGCCGAACCCGCCCGCGTTGGACATGGCGGAGACCAGGTTGCGCTCCGAAACCCAGCTCATCGCGCCGCACAGGATCGCATATTCGCTGCCGAGGAATTCGGCACCGCGCGCCATCAGCGCCTGCGTCTTGGAATGGCTGGTCATGTCGTCGTCGCGTCCTTGGAAAAATGGCGTTGCGGCGCTTTAGGCAGCGGGTGTGATCACGGCAAGTGCGGGGCGGCGAAGATATGGGGAACGACGACCGGCGGGGGGCGTAGGTTCGCAAAGTGTCATGGCAAGGGAGCGCGGCATGGACATGCTATTCGGCGAAGACTGGAGTGCGGCGGTGCTGCGCGGGCTGGTGCTGGGCGCGATCGCACTGATGTGGGTGGTGCTGCTGGTCCGCATATTGGGGCTGCGCAGCTTTTCCAAGATGACCAATTTCGACTTCGTGATGACGATCGCGATGGGCTCGCTGATCGCATCGGCGTCGCAGTCCGAGAAGATCCTGCCGTTTCTGCAGGGGCTGGCGGCGATGGTGTCGCTGTTCGCGGTGCAATGGACCGCGGCGCGCCTGCGCAAATCCTCGGACGCGGTAGAGGCCGCGATCAGCAACACGCCGCTGATCCTGATGCGCAACGGCGAATATTGCGAGGAGGCGCTGAAGGCCACCCGCGTCAGCCGCAACGACCTTGTCGCCAAGCTGCGCGAGGCGAACGTGATGGACCTGTCCGAAGTGCGCGCCGTGGTGCTGGAAACGACGGGGGACATCTCCGTCCTGCACGGCGATCACCTCAGCGAGGCGATGCTGAAGGGCGTCGCCCAATAGGCCGCAGCGGAACGATGGCGGCGACGGCCCATTGAGAGGGCAGACACCCCGAATTTTATCAAGGAAATGCATATGTACGGTTGGGCCATCATGTTCGCGCTTGTCGCGCTGGTCGCGGCGATTTTGGGCTTTAGCGGGCTGGCGGGGACGCTGGCCAATATCGCGCTGGTCATCTTCGTGATCGCGCTGGTGGCGACGGCCGTGTTTTTCTTCATGGGCTGGAAGGCGGCGAAGGCGGTGGGCCGGAAGTTGTAGCGCCCCAATCAGCGGGTGTCGTCGATCAGCCGTGACAATTCGGCATCGTCGCTTTCCGCCAGATCGAGCAGCCGCCGGTAGGGATCGCCTTTCAGACGCAGCGCTGCGGCGAAGGCCGGTTCGGTTTTCAGGCCGGTCCGCCTCCATTTCATCACCACATCGGCAAGACGCGGCCCGCCCAGCGCCAGCAGGCGCCGTTCGGCGATGAAGTGGCGCCAGCCCGCTTGCTGCGAGACGGGCTTTGCCTGCCCGAAGATCTCGAACTGCCAGCCGTGTGCGGCGAAACCGGCCAGCACGGGCCGGTCGTCGCGGCTCCACTGCCACACGCGGAAATCCGCGCAATCGGCGAACCGATCCCACAGGATTTGCGCGAACCGCGCCGGGTCGGGCGCGTGGCACAATATGTCGATGTCGCTGCCCGGCAAGTCGAGACCGAGCGGCGGCGTGCCCGCGATGTGGGGATCGTAGGGTTGCAACGCCTCCATGACCCCGGTGCGGGTTAACGCTTCACGGTAATCGATGCGGGTCATGACTGACGCTCCGCCCCGTTTCGTTTCGCCAGTCGCCAAGATCGTCAGATCGCGCGATCCTCCGGCGTGCCCTTGCAGCCGCTGGCGATGACGTACCATTCGCTGCTGTCCTTGCGGCTGGCGGGCGGCTTGGCGTGCTTGACCGTGGTGAAATGCTTCTTGAGGATGCTGAGCAGCGCGGTGTCGGTGCCGCCCGCGAAGACCTTGGCGACGAAGGTGCCGCCCTCGGCCAAGGTGCGGATCGCGAAATCGGCGGCGGCCTCGACAAGGCCCATGGTGCGCAAATGGTCGGTCTGCTTGTGGCCCACCGTGTTCGCCGCCATGTCCGACAGCACCAGATCGGGCGCTTCGCCCAGCGCGTCCATCAGTGCGTCGGGCGCCTTGTCGTCCATGAAATCCATCTGGAAGATCGTGACCCCCGCGATCGGCTCGACCTCCAGCAAATCGATGCCGACGATCTTTGCCTGCGGGCTTTTCTTGGCCACCAGCTGCGCCCAGCCGCCCGGCGCGATGCCCAGGTCGACGACGGCGCGCGTGCCTTTCAGCAGGCCGAATTTCTCGTCCAGCTCGGCCAGCTTGAACGCGGCGCGGCTGCGATATCCCTCGGCCTTGGCCTTGGCGACATAGGGGTCGTTCAGCTGCCGCGCCAGCCAGCGCGCGCTGCTCGCCGTGCGCTTCTTGTTGCTTTTCAGCTTCTGGCGGTCGCTTCCCGATCTGCTCATCGGCGGGCCCTACAGCGGCTTTTCGCGCGGGGATAGGGGGCGCGAGTGCGCATGCGTCCCGCCCATCAGCGAGCGCAGGATCCCCTCTCGGATGCCGCGGTCGGCGACGCCCAGCTTGGTCGCGGGCCACAGGTCGAGGATGGTTTCCAGAATGGCGCAGCCCGCGACGACCAGCTCGGCGCGTTCGCGCCCGATACAGGGCAGATCCTCGCGCTCGGCAAAGCTCATCCGTGAAAGGCTGGCCGCGATGTCGCGCATGGCGAGCGAGGGCACGATCAGCCCGTCGACCGCCTGCCGGTCATATTGTTCCAGCCCCAGATGCACGCTGGCCAGCGTCGTGACCGTGCCGCTGGTGCCCAGCAGGCGCGGCCCGTCGTCCTCCTCGGCGCGCGGCAGGTTGCGAAACGGCTCAAGCCGGCGCGAGAACTGGCGGAAGCTGTCCGCCACCCTGCGCCGCATCTCGCGGTAACGGGCAAGGCGCTGCTCGTCGTCTTCGCCTTCCGCCGCAGGATAGCTTTCGGTCAGCGAGACGACGCCCCATGGCACCGATTGCCAGTCGAGGATGCGGGGCACGACATCGCCGGTTTCGATCAGCACAAGCTCGGTCGATCCGCCGCCGATGTCGAAGATCATCGCCGGGCCTTCGCCGCGTTCCAGCAGCACGTGGCAGCCCAGCACCGCCAGCCGCGCCTCTTCCTGCGCGCTGATGACGTCGAGCACGATGCCCGTTTCCTCGCGCACGCGGTCGATGAACGCCTGCCCGTTGGACGCGCGGCGGCAGGCCTCGGTCGCGACGCTGCGAGCCAAGTGGACGTTGCGGCGGCGCAGTTTCTGCGAGCAGACCTTCAATGCGCCCAGCGCCCGCTCCATCGCCTCGTCCGACAGGCGGCCGCTTTGCGCCAGCCCTTCGCCCAGACGCACGACGCGGCTGAACGCGTCGATCACCATGAAGTTCTCACCCTGCGCGCGGGCGATCAGCAGGCGGCAATTATTGGTGCCGAGGTCGATCGCGGCATAGGCCTGTCGAGAGGCGGGGGCCTGTTTTGAAGGCGCGGGTTTCGAAGCGCGCGTCGCTTCGCCATTCCGCCGTTCGGGCAGATCCTTGCCATTCTTGCGGGATGCGGCGCCATTGGCCTTGCCATCCCTGCTTTTTGCGCCGGCAGCGGGACCCGATTGACCCTTGCGGGCCGCTCTGTCCGGATCGGCGTTTGCATGGCGGCGTCCGCGCTGCCCGCGCCGATCCCCGTCATGCGATGCCGGCGGAAGCGATTCCGCCATGTTTTTCAACTTTCCAAATTCACATCGACCGCGCGGATAGGGTGCGCGGGGGACCTGACGCCGATGCTAACGACGGCAATGGCTGCTGGCAAGCGCAGCACCGCTCGCCGCCGCAGACACCCCGCTGCGATACGGCGGCGGGCGCATCGGGCCATCGGGCGGTGCTGCAACCGAAAGGCGGTTGACCGGACGGCAGCCGCGCGCTAATGGCCCGCCCCTCACCAGAGATCGATGCCCCGTCGTCTAATGGTAAGACTACGGACTCTGACTCCGTCAATTGAGGTTCGAATCCTCACGGGGCATCCACTGTGCACTCATTTCCCTATACTCCCTAAGGGTTTAGCGTGATGCGGTGTCTAACTATTCGACGGGGTTAGACACTTCCTTCCCGTATGCTTTGGCCATTGCGCTATCTGCGCGGGCCGCATTTCCTGAGTCGCCAGCGTATCGCCGGAACTCGCGAACAGTCTTGTGGCCGGTGATCGCCATGCCTTCTTCATCGGTGCAGCCACAGTCCACCAAACGGCGTGCTGCGGCCTTTCGCAGGCCATGCGCAGAGCAGTGCGGAAGGTCTGCCTTGATGCAGGCGCGCTTCACCATGTTGTAAAAGCCTTTGGCGGTGAAGGTGGCCCCGTCCTTGTTCTCCATCAGGAAAACATCACCCAGCGGGCCAGCGTCCAAAGCCTCGCGCAGTGGTGCCACCACGGGCACATCGACAGAATTTGAGGTCTTGCTTTGCTTAAGCCTGATCCGATCATCCGCGATGGCCTTGTGCGTCAGGAAGCGAACGTCCGCGCTGCGCTGTGCGCCATAGAGTAACAACGCAAAAGCAAGGCGGGGCTTGGTGCCCAGCGGGTGCTTTGCTTCGAACTGGGCAAGTTCCTCTTCGCTCCAGCGGTGATAGCCATCACCCTCGGCTTTCGGTGGTCGGGTGTCTTTCACCGGGTCGAACGTGCCAGGCACGATGCGTTCGCGACGGGCCACGATGAAAAGCTGTGCGAGTAGCTTGCGAAGCCGAGCGGCGGCATGGGGTTTATGCCGCCATTTGTTCATGAGACTTTGAATGTGGCCAGCGTCGAAGCGTGCAATCGGGTCATCACCGAACGTCTTGCGGAATCGCTCTAACACGCCGCGATAGACGTTTTGCGTGGCGGGCTTCAGATCCTGAAAAGCAGTGTCCGAATAATAGCGGACGATCACGTCTGACACGCTGCCAGGTCGAATTCGACCAGCACCCACTGACGGCTTCTCAGCCTCTAGGAAGGCAGCATATTCCCGCTCAAATTCCTTCGTTCCGAAAGGCGAATGGAAATAGGCCGGGGGATAGCCCTTGCGCCGGAAACGATAGCGCCGCTTGCCGTGGCGATCATTGAAGCTGGAGACGTAGGGGAATGCCTTTGTCATGAAGCGGCCCAATCATCGAAACGGCTGTCGAAGTCATCGCGCCCAGTGGAAGCCCCAGCTTCCGGCTGCGGGGTCATAGTGAAGGTAAAGCCGCCCATAGGATCGACGCGGCCCTTCAGAACGACGCCATGGGCCGCGACGGCAGTTGCCATGCGGTCTAGGTCGTCTTTCGATATCAAGGCGCGTCGTGATGCCATTACGCTGCTTGTTCTCCCTCATTTGACGGGGGATCACTACGGACGCTTTCGCTGCGCGGATTCCAGCCTTCGACCTGCCGAACCTCGTCGGGATCGAGCACGCCGGTTTCCAAAGCGATCTTATGCGCGTTCCACCGAGTTTCGGGATCGCCGCGCAGGAAGCCGGACAGATCGAGTTCCAGTTCATAAGGCCCGTTCGTCGGGAACAGCGAGCGGGCAAACTCTGCCTCGATCTTCCTCGCCCATGGCGCCAGGCAGAACGTCGCGAACCACAGGCCCGCTTGGCTGGCATTCGTGAAAGTGTTGTTTTCGTATGCCTGCACGATCGGCGGTGGCACCTGAAACAGGCGGCAAATCTCGATCACGCCAAAGCGCCGGGTTTCCAGCAGTTCAGCGTCTTCAGGCGAGATTTGCGCAGGCTTCCACGTCAGCCCGCCATCCAGCACCAAGGTTTTGCCAACATTACCGGCACCAGCATGTCGCTCAGCGAATTGTGCCCGGAGCCTTTCGGCAATTTCCTGCGTCATCACGCCGTCCGACTGGATCACGCCGGAAGGGTTTGCACCATTGGCGAGGAACGTGCGTGCATGGCGATTCGCCAGATCCACCCCGCTGACGGTATCAGCCGATCGCGCTAGTCGTGACTTGCCGATCTTGCCGTCGTCGGTGCGGTCGCGAAGGTGCAGCACCTCGCCCTCCAGCAGGCGGCGCACGCGCCCTTTGCCGTCGCCTACGTCATAGGCCAAACGCCCGCTTGCAAGCTCCTGCACGGCCACGTTCGACCAGGGCACATAGACAAGCCCGGAAGGCTGCCCGTTGCCGCTGCGTTCAATCTCGATAAGCCCGTTGCCGGTGAGCAGGGCCGATGCGATCCAGTGCTCCACGAGATCCGGCCAGGTCATCGCCGAATTTGGCCCGCCGCGCACCAGCCGAGATAGCGGGTGTGCGGGGTGCTCTAGCCGGGTCAGGCCGTCGCGCTTGTAAACAAGCGCCGGAACGTAAGCGAGTGCCGTGCTGATAGCTGTGGTGCAGGCAAGCACGGTGGACAGGTTCTCTGCGGCCCTCGCGCTCATACCAGCGTAATAACCGCCGGGGCTGAGCGCCTGCCAGCTAGGGTCCAGCGGTGAAAGGTCGCTGCGTCGTTCATAGCCCGCCAGAGCCGCAAGACGGGTCATTAGGCCCATTGCTTTACCTCCGCCAATCGCAGTGCCCTCGCACGCCTCTGTGCGCCGTCGTGATGCGCCAGCGCCCTAAGTGCTATTTCGGTGCCCTCATAAGCGGGCCAGGCAGAGACAACGCTGATCTCGCGCAGCCCGATCGAGCGAAGGGTGCGGGTGCGCCCATTCCAACTTTCGCCGCCTTCCGGCACGACAAAGCCAAAGGACATGCCGCCAAGGTCGCCACGTTCGGCCAGCGCCAGAACGTCGCGCCCTGCCTGCGTGTCGGGCACCTGCAGTTCGAATGCCAGACCCCGGCTATCTTCGCGCAGCGTAAGCGTGCCGCTCTTGGTCCGCCCCAGCACCTTCGCCGGGTCGTGGTCCAAGAGCGCCAGCACATCACCGGCTAGTGCGGCGCGGAAGGCACCCGGTTCGATCGTTTCCACGAAAGATCCAAGGTTCGCTTCCGCGCCGAACGTGGCAGCATACCCACCGATCTTGCGCTGCTTGGAGTCAGCACGGATCTCATTGAAGGCACGCCGCTCGATAGCGGGGCGGGAGTGAAGCGCCCCGGCCATCAGTAGAGCGCCACCATGTCGGCAGCCGTCGTTCCGGTTGTGCGAACGTATTCTGTCCGCACCGGGAGGAAACAGCCGCTCGGCACGTTCTTGAACGTCACGTCGGAACTGGCGTTGGACGCGCGCAACTTCACGTCGCCACCCGTTCCGACGTAGAGGGCCTTGGCCACCCCATCGGGCAGGGCATTCGTGTTATGCGTGGTCACAGCCGCGTGATTACGGGCCGGATCCGATGCGCTGTCGAAGGTGTGGCCAAAGGGGTCCATATTAGCCCACCGTCACGCCGGATGCCGCCACGAACGATGCAGGGCGGCGGATACCGAAGTCCACCGAAGCCATGGCGCGGATCAAGATATTGCCCTTGCTGTAGGCGGTTTCCGCGTAGGGGTTCACCAGCACGTCAAGCTGGCTCCAGACACCGACCAGGAAGTCGCGCCAATCGCCATAAATCAAGGCGTGCTCGTTAGTGCCCGCGCCGAGATTGGACGGGGCCTGATTGGTAAAGTTCACCGGCTCGCCATGGAAGGTTTCCGCGATCGTGATGGCGTGGCCCTCATTGTCGCGCAGCTTCATGGCATCGGACTTGATGCCGTTAGTGGCGAGGAAGGCGCGGGCTGCATCCACGTTGGCGAGGTCTGCCGTAGCGATCATGTTAGCAGCGGTCGTGAACAGATCCGTTGCGAAAGGCTCGGTCGGCACGTCACCGTCGTTCAGAATGCCCTGCGGTTCGGCTCCGGTGCCGCTGCCATTGACGGCGGCGCGGTCGATTTCCAAAGCGATATTTCGCGCCAACATCGAGCGCAGCAGGCGTTCAACGTCAGGGCTGGCCTGCATCACCATCTGGCGGCTGAACTCGCTGATTGCGCCGACGTGGTGCGGGGTCAGGGTCAGGCTGTCGAACGCGGCGTCATCAGTCGAAAGCGCTTCATTCTCATTCACCCAGCCAACCGCGGGGCTGTCGGTTTCGCGCGGGATCACCACGTCACCGGTCAGGCCGGTCAGGACAGTTGCGCCCATGCGGTTCATGACGGTCGCGTTGGTCAGGGCCGAAACGAACAGATCGGGGCGAAAGTCATCGCTGATAATGCCGCCGCTGTTCGCAGTCGTCTGCACGCGCTTTTCGAATACCTCAGTGGGCACATAGAAACCCTGTGCAGGCTTGCCGGCGCGCTTGGCCAGTTCCGCCTGCAATTCGATTTCGCGCCCCGCATCCACCGGCATACCGGCCTTGTGGGCAATCATCTTTGCGATGCTGAACTTGCTGGCTTCGGCGCGGAACTGAATGTCGCCGCCGCCATGAAGGGGCCTGCCCGCTTCGGTGCGCTCGGCTGCCTCGATCTTCTTGGCCCGGTCAATCTTGCAGTCGAGCGAGCGAAGTTCGTTTTCCGCCGTCTCGAAGGCGGTGGCATCATCATTTGTGTGGGCAGTGGTCATGCGGTCCACCAGGCCCGCCCGCTGCTCTAGCAGTTCCGCGATCTTCATATTCCATTCCTCTATCTGGCCGGGGCACGATGCCCCGGCACTGAGCAAGCCAACGTCTCCCGACGTGAGCGAAGTGAGCGGCTGCGCGGTGGCAAGCGATGCGGTCAGCACCGTTGCAGCCAGCGCAGCCGCAATCTGGTAAAGGGCGCTTAGGCGGCGCAAAGGAAGCCGCTCTCCCAGTCGCCGCGCTTGAAGCTAATCAATTCCCAAGAATCGCTGTTAAGATAGCGCGTGGCGCTAAACAGCTTTTTGTCCTGCCAAACATCAACCGTTTCACGTTCGCCAGCCTGCACCCAGTGCATCGCGCCGAAGGTGCCAAGGTTGCGGGTGCGCGTCTGCATCCCGCGTTGCGGTTGCTCGGCCAAGCAATCGGCGGTCACGTTCAACGCATGGGCTATGATAGCCCGCGCAACGTCCGCCTTCTTTTCACCGTTTGCCATTATGCGAACTCCCTTCGCGCTGTTGAGGGGTTCGACCTGAAACAGCGCTGGGCCTGTTCCTTCGCTAGCGCTGAGCCTAGCGCGCCGGGTCGAACGGCGGATTTCATAGCTCCCCATCCCGCGCGCGGGTTTTCCCATATCGGCAGACGCGCCGGGACCGCTCAGGGGGGAACGGGTTTCGGTCATTCGGTATCAACTTTGTAGGCTTCAGCCATGACCGCGCGCGGATCGTGGCCAAGCCGCTTAACGACACGGTCAAAAACCTCGTCCACTTCAAGAACGATGAAGCTCGTGGATCTAAGTCTAGAGCGGATGGTGGGGATCACATCGGTCTTCAGCTCCCAGAGGATTTCAATCGATTTATCGCCAGACACGCAAAGCAGGGTCCGCGCAGCCATGCCGAAATTTAAAAACGGAAGGCTCGGCCACCTCTCAGGATTACCGTAAACAGGCCCCTCGCCTACATGTGCGAAATGCTGCGCAGCCTTGATCGCGTTCGCAGCAGAAAGCCCCGTTTCGATCAGTTCTTTTGCGATGGCGATTTCCATCACGGTGAAGAAGGTAAAGCGGCGATGCGCACCTGATACGCCACCACCTTCAATCGGTGCGCCCGGCTTCCCGATCAACAGGTCACGCTTGAGCCAGCTCTGCAGGGTATGGTTGGGCAAACAAGTTGCATCCAACACTTGGCCTGTCGTGAATCGGTCTTCAAGGATGTGCATATCATGTTCCAAATTGGCGTCTGCCAACCTAGCTAGTCCTATGTAGCCAAGTTGGCAAGCGCCAATTCGTTCATCCAGCTTCACTGACGGTGGATAAGTCTTTCAGCAGTCCAGCCCATGCGTGCCGCCTGGGTCGCTGATTTCACAGCCAGGACCACTCGGATGCCAAGCATACGTTAGGCCGCCGCAACTGATTTCATCTTCGGTGCATTGTCCGGCTGGATCGTCGTCCTCTAGATCCGGGTCGCCGTCGATCGTATCTAGCAGTTCCACCAGCGCCTCCACCGCTGCCGCGATTTCCTCGCGATCCACATAACCTTGGATCAGGAAGCGAGATTGCGCGGTCGCCGGTTCGGGAAAGAACGCCACGTAGGGCGCGATCTTGATAGCCTCGCCCATATCATAGGCCCTCCGCATGAAAGGCTGCCACGGCAGCGAGGTAGCCAATGCCTGCGAAGGCTTCGGCCAAAATTTCCGGATTCAGATCTTCCAATGCGCTTTCGCCGTCATTGTTTTTGCGGTGCCCCATCTCCAGCGTTAGCGCGAGCGAGCGGATCATCGGCAGGATTTCATGCACCGCATCAATGCCGGTCGAGCCGAGCGGCGAACTGGTCGAAAGCCGGAAATTATAGAGTGCTTCGAATGCGGGATTGATATGGGCGGATTCCGCCCTAGGGGTAGTGGTAGCCATTATGCGTTCCTCTAAAACGTGTTTTGGTTAGAGCTGGGCGGTTGTTGGTAGCTTCCGCTCGGCTCGCTTTCGTGTTAGCGCCAAAGATATGGCAAAGTCAAATCGCGTTTACACGAAAAAGCAACGCCCTGAAGCGGCCGGCACGATGGTTGGTGTCCGCCTTCAGCCTGACGATCTTGAATTGCTCGATCTTTGGATTGCGGCGCAAGACGAGCATATGACACGGCCCGAAGCAATGAGGCGCGTTTTGCGCATGGTTGCTCTACGAACTCGTAGCTTAAACCCATAGCAGCCCCGCCCCCTCATATGTCTTCGGCCCGCTGTCACGCGCTGCAATGCCACAGGCCATGATAAGGGCGGCCATGCCGTCGATGCGGTCAATCGAGCGTGCTTTATTGGGTTTTCGGTTGCCCGCAGCGTCGGTGTCAAAAAGCAAGTTCGAAGCGTTCCAGCGCAGCACCGGGTGCATGGCGTGGCGCAACTCGCCCTCTAGCAACAGCGCCTCGAAAGCGTCGATCGCTGGCCCCATGCTGACATAACCCTGTCCCCATGGCTCCAGCGGTAACTTCACGCCCTCGCCGTCGAGAATGACGGTCAAATCCTCGATCGCGTGCCGGTCATAGGCCACGGCGCGCAGATCATAAGTTGCCGCCACCTTGGCCAGCCGCTTGGCGATAAACCGCTTGTCGATGGCCTTGCCGGGTGTCGCCTCGATGAAGCCCTGCTTCTCCCAAGTGCGATAGGGCACCCGGTCGATTTCCTCTTTCCGTTCGATCCCTGCTTTTGGACACCAGAAAAACGGCAGCACCGCCCCACTTTCAGGGAAAAATAGCACAAGCGCGGACAGGTCGCGGACGGCTGAGAGATCCAGCCCCGCATAGCATTTCTTCCCCTTCAGGCTCGCAAGGTCGATCGCTTCGCCGCAGGCATCCCATTCTGCCGGATTGATCGCTTTCGGCTCAGCATCGACTCGCATATTGCAGTGCAGATTCAGGAACGCCGGTTCGAAAGTCGGCATCCGCTGCGCCCGTTCGGCTTCGTCGGCAATCTGTTCCGCAGAAACGAACGTGCCAAGCGCAGGATTGGCCAGCGGCCAGTTGTCGGGGTCGTAGGGGTCGGCATCTTCCGGCACCGCATAGACAGCGCCGTGAAAGCTGCGATCTTCAATCTCGCCCGTCTCGATCCGCCGGGAATAGTCCACCAGTTCGCTCATAATATTGAGCGGGTTCGGGGATTGGGTGCCGATCGCCAGCATTAAAGGCTCGGCGCGCTTGCCCATGGAGGTGCGCAGCACGTCGAACAATTCGCGTTTCTTCCATTGGGCCAGCTCGTCGCAGACAATGAAGCTGGAAGCAGTGCCGTGCACCGCCGCGCCATCGCTGGCCAATGCCCGATAGCGGCTGCCCGTCTCGTCATCCTCGATCGTTTTATAGAAACGTTGCACATTCAGCCTGGATGCCATCCACGGCACAGCCAGGATAACCGCCTCCATCTCGGCAAAGATCAATCCAGCCTGTTCCTTCGTCGCCGCCGCAGAGTAGCACTCGCCCCTCTGCTCAGCTTCCGGCCCACACAGATGGCAGAGGCATAGCATGGCAGCCAGGACGGTCTTGCCTTGCCCGCGCGCAACGGAAAGCAAGCCAGTGCGCACCCGCCGCTTCCCTTCGACATCGGTGGCATAGACTGCCTCGATCCATTCCCGCTGGAACGGCAGCAGCTTAACATTTTCGCCAGCGCCAAAGCCCTTTGTAATCGGCAGGCTTTCGATGAATGCGATAACCCGCTCCGCACGGGAAAGCCCCTCGGCTTCCCACGGGTGCGCGGCATTGATTTCGACAAGCGCCGCCGCTTTCCGTTGGCGCGATGCACCCGGTCCCCTAGCGCCCATGTTCAGTTTTCCGCGCCGTGTTCTGAACTAACTCAAGATTTGGGTACGGGCGCGGTCCTATGTCGTCAGCTTCCAGCGATTTATTTATTGATGCGCCACCCAGAACACCACCTCTGCCCCTACCTTGTACAGCATCACAATGGTTATCCAGAGAACAAGAAGCTTTAGCCAAGTCAGCATTCGGTGCTTGAACATGCCAAGGGTGCTCCGGGTCAATAGGATTGCCCTGAAGATCGCAACCCTTCCGAGGTTTGTTAGTCTTAGCACGCCCCGCTTCTGAACCCCTAGCGGTCTTTCTCGAATGGCAGGCAGGGCAATAGCTGGCCAATCCATCATGGCCGGGGAACGGATGCCCGCCCTCGCTGATCGGGTGAACGTGGTCGACGGTATTCGCCGTCACCAGCCTTGGCGCGCAGCCCCGGCAGAATGGCTCAAGCTGGAGGTGCTGCTTTCGCAGGCGCAGCCACCGTGCCGTTGAGTAGGGCCAATCAGCCATGATCGTCCTCCCGTTCCGGCCCAAGCATGGCGATGATGCCCCAATGCTTCAGGCATCCCGCCAGCTTCACCGCTCTTGCCCTTGGCACGCCGCCGGTCCGCAGGAAGCGTTCAATTTCCCTTGCCTGTAACGGACGGGTGAAATGATCGAGCACGGCAATTGCACCCTCGCGCTGCGCTGGCGGCATCGCCTCGATTTGTTCGATTAGCGGGGTCTTGGTCATGGCTTAGCCCTCCTGCGTGCGGATTGCGCAGGGCTTTGACCTGTCCAGCCGTCGTCATCGTCTCGAACGTCGAACGGGTCTTTTCTATACCCTGTCCCATCTGTCCCATTGTCCCAATCAAGGGGTGTATCGGCATCATTTGGGACGTTGGGACAGTTGGGACAGCTATATAGGCCCCGGCCTTCTTTCTCGATTTCACCGGAATGCGCCATGCGCGTCAGCGTCTTGCGAACAGCCTCGTAAGACTTACCCAAAAGGTCGGAAACTTCTCGTGCATTCAATGCCTTGCCTGCATCCTGCAGCACATCGCGGATCTCTTGGCGCTCGTCGGTCTTGGCGAAGTCTGCCGCCGCGCCAATCACCTGCCATGTCCCAATGTCCCGATCGAAGTCGAAAGCTGTCTCAATTTCCTCTATGTCTCTGCCGCGCCCGTATAGGACAGTGCGACCTGTCCCAATGTCCCGTTTGAGCACGAGAACGGTGTCAGCAGCGCCGGTAATCCCACGGGTGCCCGATACGGAATCGAACGGATCGTCAGCTTCCATCTTGCGCGTGTGATGCAAGGGCACGATCGCGATGCCCAGCTTTCCAGCAAGTTCCTGCAAGCCGGTTAGCGTGCGATAGTCGGCATCATATGCGCTGTCCTTGCCGTTGGCGCTGTCCCGCACCTTCGCCAGCACGTCCACAAAGACGAGCACTGGGTTCTTGACAGCATTGGCCCACGCCTCGATTTCCTGCACGGCACCGTCTGCAAGGCTCGGCCAGGACGTGCAGAGCGTCAGGCGTTCGGGAGGCTCTCCGATGCCCATCTTGCTGATACGGCTGCGCAGGCGGCGGTTATTGTCTTCCAGCGCCAGATAGAGCACGTCGCCATGGCTACATGGCACTGTGCCGAATGCCGGTTTGCCGGACGCAACAGCGATCGCAATGTTTAGCGCCATCCAGCTTTTGCCGATCTTGGGGGCACCTGCCAGCACGGTCAGGCCCTCGGCAATATAGCCGTTCACCACATAGCGGATCGGCTCGAACTGCATTGCCATCAAGGCAGATGCAGTGATGCCCGATCGGTATGCAGGCAGCTTTTCACCGGAGTATTCGCAGGCCATCTGATCCAGCATCGCATCCATGCCTTCAAGGGGTTCGAAAGTCATTTCGCTTCCCCTTCCAGATGTTCGGCGTCGAAAGCGGCTTGCACGCTATTCCGGCAGAACCGCAGCGCGATCGTCAGGCGTGCTAACGGCACCTCGGCAAAGACGAACTGGCCCGCCATCTCGTGGGCCGCGCAGGCCAAGTCATAGGCAAGGTCGGACGCCGCTTTCCATTTAAGTGCGCTGGCGTAATCCCGCGCCTTCAGCAGGGCGATGCGCGTCTTTAGTTCTTCACCCTCGGCATTGGGCACGAACTCGCGGACGTGGAATGACAAATCGCTCATTGCGAAGCCCCCCCGTCCTGAGTAGGCTGCAAATGCTTTACCGAACTCCTGGTAGCATCTGCCCTCGCGCCGGTTGCCGCCGGTGCGGGGGCTTTCACTTTTCGTCGCCTTGGCGGTGCCGAAAGGTTAGACAGCCGGAATGTGTAACCCGCAGGAAACCGTGGCGATAATGTGCCGGTTAGACGGTCTAAGGGGTTTGATTCGTCTTGTTTGTTCATGCCCTCACGGGGCATCCAGCTTTCACACTGACATCGCCGTTATTCGCCCATGTAGGCGGCGGTCTGCGGGTTAATCCCGATACAGTCCGCCCGGCGCTTGGCCTAGTGGCTGGGGTCGCGGGCGGTTTGCCGTGGTTGCCGTCAAGGGCGGCCGCGCATCGCAGGGATGCAGCGTGCCGCCCCGCGATGAGGGATGTTGCGCGTGATCGGTATTGCGGAAACGAAGCTGGGTAATTGTGCCCGACGTCTCGGCCTGGCGGCCTTGGCGCTGGGTTTTCCCATGGGCGCTGCCGCGCAAGAGGCGGACGCGCCGGTGGAGGCGATTTCGGATGCCAATCCGGCCGATGCCAATCCGGCCGATGCCAGCCCGGCCGATGCCAGCGCGTCGGGCGGGGCGGGCGCCGATCTGGCGCAGCAATTGTCCAATCCGATCGCCAATCTGATCTCGGTCCCCATTCAGCAGAACATTGACCTTGGCATCGGGCCGGACAATGACGGGTGGCGGTCCACGACCAATGTGCAGCCGGTCGTTCCGGTCCCGATTAACGAGGACTGGAACCTCATCTCGCGCACGATCCTGCCGGTGATCTATCAAGAGGGCGTGACGGCAAGGAACCAGAACCAGTTCGGGCTCGGCGATACGGTGCAGAGCGTGTTCTTCTCGCCCAGGGAAGTAGGCGCGTCGGGCATCATCTGGGGTGTTGGCCCGGCGTTCCTGTTGCCCACGGCGACCGATGGCGCTCTGGGCGGCAAGAAATGGGGCGCGGGGCCGACGGCGGTGATGCTGAAGCAATCGGGGCCGATCACGGTCGGGCTGCTGGCGAACCAGATCTGGTCGGTTGCGGGTTCCGACAACCGGCCCGATGTGTCGCAGGCCTTTATCCAGCCGTTCCTGTCCTATGTTACGCCGACCGCCACCACCTTCTCGGTCAATGCCGAGAGCAGCTATAACTGGAAGGCCGAGCAGTGGAGCGTGCCGATCAACGTCAGCGTCTCACAACTGACCAAGCTGGGCGACCAGCCGGTGTCGCTGGGGCTGGGCGGGCGCTATAATGTCGAGAAGCCCGAGGGCGGGGCCGACTGGGGCCTGCGTTTTATCGTGACGTTCCTGTTTCCGACGGGGTGACCCCATCGGCTGCGAGGGCCGCGTTGTAATAGGCCTTGTCGCCCGTGACTTCCCGGCCCAGCCAGTCGGGGCGGTCGAAGTCGGCATCTTCGCTGTCCAGCTCGATCTCGGCGATGACCAGTCCCTCGTGGCGATCCTCGAACCGGTCGATTTCCCATGTCAGCCCGCCGCCTGCCGGAACGCGGAAGCGGGTCTTGGCGATGGGCTGGCCGACGCCGCTTTCCATCAGCGCCTCGGCATCGGAGAGCGGGATGTCGTATTCGAATTCGGCGCGCGACAGCGATGCGCCGCCGGTCTTGATGGTCAGCCTTGCGGTTTTGCCGTCCAGAATGCGCACGCGCACCTGCCGGTCGTCGTCGATGGCCAGATAGGCCTGCCGGATCGTCTGCCCTTCATCCGCCTGCGCCCGCCAGCCTTCACCGTTGACGAGGAACTTGCGCTCGGTCTCGCGCCCCATGGTCAGCCGTCCTTTTGCCAGACGTTCCACAGCGCTTCGAAATGCTGGCCCAGCACCTTGGGCTGTTGCACCAGCATGCGGTTCAGGATCGGCCAGGCCTGCGCCTCCAGCCGCGCCTGACGCGCGCGGGCGAGGCCGATCGCGACCTCGACATCGGCGCTACTGCCGAATCCATCGGGATCCTGCGCCAGCCGGCCTGCAAAGACGTGGAGATCGTGATGATCGCCGAGGATGTCCGACAATTGCTTGGCCGCGTGCTTGCGGGTCGCCATCATGTCGGGCCACAGGTTTTCCAGCAGGCGGCAGTGATACCAGTGGTATTTCGCCCGTTTGCGCAGTTCGTGAAACTGCTCGCCATCGGGGCAGTCGCGCGCCTTTTCGGCGGCATCGACCGCGCGGCCATAGGTCTTCTTCAAACCGCCCGCGACCGCGTCCCAGCCGTCATCGTCAAGCGTCCACGATTGCGCGCGTTCCCGCGCCTCGACCAGGCGTTCGCGCGCTTCGTCAAGGTGGTCGTCCACATCGCCGTCCTCGATCCGCGACTTGCGCTCCATGGTGAACTGGCGGCGGATCGGGCCCAGCGCGGTGCGGTCGAGCGATCCGTCATGATCCGACATCAGCAGGTCGTAGGTGTCCTGCATGACCTTGGCATCGCGCGCGCCCGAGATCATCCTGGCGGTGTCGCGAAACGCGGCATTTTCGTCCGAATAGCCGCCGAAAGCCGGGCGGACGAGCCGGATCAGCCCGCGCAATTTCTTGCAGCGCTTGCGCACGTCATGCACCGCCTCGGCCCGCTGGGCGCTGTCGATCGAGGCGAGCGCCTTGCCGATCTGTTCGTCCGCGATGCGGCGGACGGCATTGCCGACCCCGTCGTCCTTGCGTTTCAGTCTATAGGCCATGGCGCGATGCTACGCCGCGAATGCGCCCATTGCCAAGCGGCGAAGATCAGGCGGCCATATTGTCGATCAGCCGCGTGCCGCCGATCCGCGCCGCCACGAATAGCCGCGCATGGCCGTTCGGCGCATCCAGCAATTCGATGCTGTCGGCGTCGCGCAATTCGGTATAGTCGACACTGTCGAACCCGGCGGCGAGGATCGCGGACCTCAGGTCCGCCAAGACGGCGGCGGTGGCGTCATGGCCCAGCCGCGCGATGGCCTCGCGCATCGCTACGTTCAGCCTGCCCGCCGCCTGCCTCTGCTCCGGCGAGAGATAGGCGTTGCGCGAGCTCATCGCCAGCCCGTCCGCCTCGCGCACGATGGGCACGCCGAGGATGGCGTCGGCATGCGGCAGGGCCAGGTCGAGATCGCGGGCCATGCGGCGGATCACGGCCAGTTGCTGCCAGTCCTTTTCCCCGAACAGCGCGATATCGGGGCGGACCTGGTTGAACAGCTTGCACACCACGGTCGCCACCCCGTCGAAATGGCCGGGCCGGTCCGCGCCGCACAGCCCCGCGCTGACGCCCGAAACGCTGATGTTGGTCGCATAGCCCTGCGGATACATCGCGCCGACATCGGGCGCCCACAGCAGGTCCACGCCCTCGGCCTCGAGCAACCGGCTGTCGCGCTCCATCTGGCGCGGATAGGCGTCCAGATCCTCGTTCGGGCCGAACTGCCGGGGGTTCACGAAGATCGACACGGCGACCAGCCCGGCCAGTTCCTTCGCGCGGCGCACCAGCGTCAGGTGCCCCTCGTGCAGCGCGCCCATCGTCGGGACCAGCGCCAGCCTTGTGCCCGCTCCAGCCTGCTCGCGAAGGGCATCCACTGTCTGCCGTAGTGGATTCAACGCGTGAACGGTTTGCATCTTGGGAGTCCCGCTTGGTAGTCTGTGGTAATGTCGGCGCGGGTGTAACGCGCAATCCGGCAGCGTAAAGCCATTTGGCGCAAGCGAGTTGACCGATCTATGAGCCAGCCACACCGCATCGTCTTCGCCAATGAAAAGGGCGGAACGGGCAAATCGACCACCGCGGTGCATGTTGCCGTGGCGCTTGCCTATCAGGGCGCGAAGGTCGCGGCGCTCGACCTCGACCACCGGCAGCGCACCTTTTTCCGCTATTTCGAGAACCGGCTGGATACCGAGAAGCGGCGCGGCATCGAATTGCCCGGCGCGATGGTCGGCGTGTTCGGCGGGCCTTCTATCGAGATACTGGAAGCCATGATCGACGAGGCGAGCGAGGGGATGGACTACCTGATCTTCGACACCGCGGGCCGCGACGACAAATATGCGCGCCATGTCGCCACCACGGCGGATACGCTGGTCACGCCGCTCAACGACAGTTTCGTCGATTTCGACCTGTTCGGCCATGTCGATCCCGACACGTTCAAGGTCAAGAAACTGTCCTTCTATGCCGAGCTGATGTTCGAGGCGCGCAAGAAGCGCGGCCTTTCGGCGCAGGGCGGTCGGCGCGAGATGGACTGGATCGTGGTGCGCAACCGCACCCAGCATATCGAGGCGCGCAACATGCGCCGCCTTGAATTCGCATTGTCGGAATTGTCGAAGCGCGTCGGCTTCCGCACTGCGCCCGGCCTGTCCGAACGCGTGATCTATCGCGAGCTGTTCCCCGCGGGACTGACCCTGCTGGACAAGGGGCATCTGGGCGACATGGCGACCAGCCATCTGGTCGCGCGGCAGGAACTGCGTTCGCTGGTCAAGGCGCTGAACCTGCCGCCTGTCGAGCGCCGCGACGAGGTGGGCGAAGCCGCGTGAAATTCCTGATCCTCGCCATTCTGGCGCTGGTGGTGTTTCGCATGGTCTTTCACAAATGGCCGTGGGAAATGTTTCGCGAATCCGAAAAGTCGCAGCAGCGCGCGCAGGCCCGCGCCCTGCTGGGGGTGGACCGCAATGCCAGCCGCGAGGATATTCTGGCGGCGCACAGGCGGCTGATCCTTACCGCCCATCCGGACAAGGGCGGATCGCCGGAAGAGGTGTTTCGCATCGACGCGGCGCGTGACATATTGCTGGAACAAACTGTCCCCACCAAACGCTAAGCGTGGGTCTCTGCCGATTGCGTCCTGCGACCGGCGTCCTGCAGATAGCGTCCAGCATATTGTCCAGCGTTGCGAAAGGCATCTTCATGTCCCATCAGTTCCACCCCACTGTCCTGCGCGAATACGACATTCGCGGCATCATCGGCGAGACGCTGGGCCCCGACGATGCCCGCGCGATCGGGCGCGGCTTTGCCACGCTGCTGCGGCGGGCGGGCGGCAGCCGGGTGGCGGTCGGCTATGACGGGCGCGTATCGTCGCCCACGCTGGAACACGCGCTGGTCGAGGGGCTGAACGCCAGTGGCTGCGACGTGGTGCGGATCGGCCTCGGCCCCACGCCCATGCTCTATTACGCCGAGGCGTCAGCCGAAGATGTCGATGGCGGCATTCAGATAACCGGCAGCCATAATCCCGCCAATTACAACGGCTTCAAGATGGTATTTCAGGGACGCCCGTTTTTCGGCGCGGACATCCTGAAGATCGGCGAGATGGCCGCCGCGGGCGACTGGGACGACGGCAGCGGCACGCATGAGAAGCGCGATGTCGTCGACGCCTATATCGACGCGCTGATGAAGCCGTTCGACGGGCTTTCTGCAGGCGAGATGGAAAAGCTGTCCAGCCTGCGGATCGGCTGGGACGCGGGCAATGGCGCCGCCGGCCCCTGCCTTGAAAGACTGGTCGCGCGGCTGCCGGGCGAGCATTTCACCCTGTTCACCGAAGTCGACGGTAATTTCCCCAATCATCACCCGGACCCCACCGAAGAGAAGAACCTTGCCGATCTGAAGACGCTGGTGGCCGAGAAGAATCTCGACTTCGGCGTGGCCTTCGACGGCGACGGCGACCGCATCGGTGCGATCGACGGCACGGGACGGGTTATCTGGGGTGACCAGTTGCTGATGATCTACGCCGAGGATCTGTTGAAATACCTACCCGGCGCGACGATCATCGCCGATGTGAAGGCCAGCCGCGCATTGTACGACAGCGTGGCCGAGCATGGCGGCAAGCCGCTGATGTGGAAGACCGGCCATTCGCTGATCAAGTCGAAGATGAAGGAAACAGGCTCTCCGCTGGCGGGCGAGATGAGCGGGCATGTGTTCTTCGCCGACCAGTATTACGGCTATGACGACGCGCTTTATGGCGGGGTGCGGCTGATTCTGGCCAGCGCGCGGCTGGGCAAGAGCGTGACCGATCTGCGTTCGGCCATGCCCGACATGATCAACACGCCCGAAATGCGCTTTCAGGTCGACGAGAGCCGCAAGTTCGCGGTAATCGACGAGGTGAAGGCGCGGCTGGCCGATTCGATCGACGAGGTGAACGACACCGATGGCGTGCGCGTGACCAGCGACGATGGCTGGTGGCTGCTGCGTGCATCGAACACGCAGGACGTTCTGGTCGCGCGTGCCGAAAGCGACAGCGAGGCCGGTCTTGAGCGTCTGATGGCGCAGATCGACGGTCAGCTCGCGGCCTCGGGGCTGGAGCGGGGACCGCAGGCAGGTCACTGACCGGCATTTCGCAAAATTTCCGAATCGGGCCGCGACTCGTAATCTTGGCCCGATTCGGAAGCGATTTGATCGTGTGAAGAGCGCTCGACCCCAAAACCGGTGTGTTGCCACGCGATTTCCACAGCGGCATGGTAGCGCTAACTTGCTGTATTTTCGAGCTTACTGACATTCTTGCAAAATGCGCAATGATGCTTCGCTTTTTCGCAGTTGCAAAATGCCGTGCTGCGGTGCACAAAGAACCTGCCTTTCAGGCATCCTCTCCCAAAACTTCATGGCCCGGCGGGTTTTCCCTCCGGGCCTTTTTTTGTCCATAGTCGATGGGGGCGTCGATCCGGGCGTCGATGCGGGGGGGGGCAGAACCAATCGCGCCGCCATGGGTTGAAGCAGGACGATGGCGGTTCCCGACACGATCAAGAGCTGGTTCGATGGCCGCGGCTGGCGCATCCGGCGGCATCAGGCAGAAATGCTGGAGGCCGACGACGCCGGGCGCCATGGCCTGCTGGCGGCCGATACGGGTGCGGGCAAGACGCTGGCGGGCTTTTTGCCGACGCTGGCCGCCTTTACGCCTGAGCGGCTGGGCGACGATCCGCCGCCTGACGGCTTGCATACGCTCTATGTTTCGCCGCTGAAGGCGCTGGCGACCGATGTGCGGCGCAACCTGCTTATACCGGTCGAGGAGATGGGCCTGCCGATCCGGATCGAGACGCGCAGCGGCGATACGCCCTCCGACCGCAAGAAGCGCCAGCGCAGCCGGCCGCCGCATGTCCTGCTCACCACGCCCGAATCGCTGTCGCTGCTGATCTCCTACCCCGAGGCGGCGGAGCTGTTCGCCGGGCTGAAGCGCGTGGTGATCGACGAGATGCACGCCTTCGCCACGGGAAAGCGCGGCGATCTGCTGATGCTGGCGCTGGCGCGGCTGCAGGCCATTGCACCGGACATGCGTCGCAGCGGTCTGTCCGCGACGGTGGCCGATGTCGAATCCTATCGCGGCTGGCTGGCGCCATGGGGCGATCTTGATGCAGTGCAGCATGTCGTGGGTGAGCCGGGGGCGCCGCCCGACATCTCGATCCTGCTGCCCGACGAGGAACGCGTGCCGTGGGGCGGTCATGCGGCGACCTGGGCGATCCCGCAGATCTATGAGGAAGTGCGTCGCAACCGGACCACGCTGATCTTCACCAATACGCGCTTTCTGGCCGAATATATCTTCCAGAAGCTGTGGGACGTGAACGAGGACGTTCTGCCCATCGGCATCCACCACGGGTCGCTGTCGGTCGAGGCGCGGCGCAAGGTCGAGGGCGCGATGGCGCGCGGTGAATTGCGGGCGCTGGTGGCGACGGCCAGCCTGGATCTGGGGGTCGACTGGGGCGACATCGACTGCGTGATCCAGATGGGCGCTCCCAAGGGATCGTCGCGCCTGTTGCAGCGGATCGGGCGCGCCAATCACCGGCTCGACCAGCCGAGCCGCGCCTTGCTGGTGCCCGGCAACCGGTTCGAGTTTCTGGAGGCGCAGGCGGCACTGGATGCGGTGGAGGAGGGCGTGCGTGACGGAGAGGATTTCCGTCCCGGCGCGCTGGACGTGCTGGCGCAGCATGTGATGGCCTGCGCCTGCGCGGGGCCGTTTCAGGAGGATGCGCTGCTGGCGGAGGTGCGTTCGACGCTCGCCTATGTCTGGCTGGACGAGAAGATCTGGCAGCGCGTGCTGAAGTTCGTCGAGAGCGGCGGCTATGCGCTGCAGGCCTATGAACGGTTCAAGCGGATCACGCGCGAGGAGGGCGGATGGTGGCGGCTGACCCATCCCGAACATGCCGCGCGCCACCGCCTGAACGCGGGCATCATCCTCGACGGCGAGATGCTGACGGTGCGGTTCCGCAACGGGCGATCGCTGGGGCGGGTCGAGGAGAATTTCGCCGCCAGCCTGACCGTGGGCGATACGTTCCAGTTCGCGGGGCTGGACCTTGAGGTGGAGTCGATCAAGGAAGTCGAACTGATCGTCAGGGCCGCCAAGAAATCGGCGATGATCCCCAGCTATGGCGGGGCGCGCATGCCGCTGACCACGCATCTGGCGGACCGGGTGCGCGGATTGCTGATCGACCGGGCCGGCTGGGCGCGGTTTCCCGACGACGTGCGCGAATGGCTTGAGGTGCAGGACTGGCGCAGCGAGCTGCCCGGACCGGGCGAATTGCTGGTCGAGAGTTTCCCGCATGAAAGCCGCGAATATAGCGTGTTCTATACGTTTGAGGGCTGGAACGCGAACCAGTCGCTGGGGATGCTGGTCACCCGGCGGATGGAGGACCGGGGGCTGGGACCGCTGGGCTTCGTAGCCAATGATTATTCGCTCGCCGTATGGGGGCTGCGCGCGATCGAGGATCCGGCGGCGATCCTGTCACCTGATATCCTTGCGCATGAATTCACCGACTGGGTGACCAATTCGCACCTGCTGCGCCGCGCGTTTCGCGAGGTGGCGGTGATCGGCGGACTGGTAGAACGGCAGCAACCGGGCAAGCGCAAGACGGGCAAGCAGGTCACGTTCTCGACCGACCTGATCTATGACGTGCTGCGCAAGTACGAGCCCGACCACGTGCTGATCGAAGCGGCCTGGCAGGATGCGCGCACCCGCATGACCGACGTGGGCAGGCTGGCCAATGTGCTGGAACGGGCGGAGCGCGAGACGGTGCATGTGCGGCTCGACCGGGTCAGCCCGCTCGCCGTTCCCGTGCTGGTCACGATCGGGCGAGAGCGCATGCCCGCCGGTTCCGCCGATGACGAGATGCTGGTGGAGGCGGAGAGCATCGTCTCGCTGGCCATGACGCCGGAATAGGCGGCGCACGGCCCAAACAAAAAGGGCGGACCCGAAGGCCCGCCCCATCTGTTTCACCGAACTTGAAAAATCAGGCCGAGGTCTGCGTCGGATTGATATCCTTCGGCGCGGATTCGAACATGCGATAACGCTCGTTACCGACGAAGCCGAACTTGGTCGCGCCCGAGTTCTTGATGATTTTCAGAACTTCGGCGGTCACCTCATATGCGGTGAACTCGTCGGGCTCGAACTGCAGCTCGGGCTCTACCGGCAGCAGCAGCGATTCCTGGATCGTGCTGACCAGCTGGCCCTGCGTCAGCTCTTCGCCGTTCCACAGGATGTCGCCCTCGCGGGTGATGATCACCTTGTTCTTGATCGGGTCGATATTGACCTCGCTCGGCACATTGCTGGGCGTGGGCAGGTCGATGTTCACCGCGTGGGTGGCGACGGGGATCGACAGGATGAAGATGATGAGCATGCAGAGCATGACGTCGATAAGCGGCGTCGTGTTCATCTCCATCATCGGGGAGCCGTCGTCGCTGCCTCCTGACATTGCCATGGGTGGTCTCCTTTAAACTTTACGCGGCGCGATCAGGCGTCGGGATCGATCGGCGTCGAAATGAAGCCGACGGTCGGATAGCCTGCTGCCTGGATCTGGTAGATCGCACCGGCAACGCACTTCCACGGCGCGTTCTGGTCGGCGCGGATGTGCACCTGCGGGATCTTGTCCGGGTCCTCGGCAATCGCTTCCGGGCCGCCTTCGCGCTGGACGATGGCGTCGAGCCGGTTGAACGAACGCTCCTGCAACTCGTCCGAGTTGACCGGGGTGTCGTTGATGTAGACGCGGCACGAACCCTCGCGCGAGGCGCCGGAATATCCGGCCTGACCGGGGCTGAGGCCCGCCACGTCGGTCGAGGTGATCGACAGCATCAGGTTCTCGACCTTGTCCTGCGATTCTTCCGATTCGATGATCGGCACCTTGAGCTGTTCGATCGACTGGATCGCGACCGGGACCGCGATCAGGAAGATGATTAGGAGCACCAGCATCACGTCCACGAGGGGCGTGGTGTTGATGTCCGACATCGGTGTCTCGGCGCCACCGCCGCCACTAGAAATCGCCATTATCTTACCCTATCTGGCCGTTTTCGGGCCCCTGGGGGCCAATCCGCGCCTTCCGGTCGTGCCGGTCGGCGGGAAAGCGGGGCGGCCCGAAGACCGCCCCAATGTCACTTACTTCTTCACCGTGGCGCCGGCCGTCGTCGTCGCCGGCTTGGCGGTTGCCGGAGCAGCCGTCACGGCGGGCTTGATCGTGCCGCGCGAGTTGATGTTCGCCAGGATGTCGGTCGAGAAGCCCGAGAGCTGCTCGGCGATCCGCTTGTTGCGAGCCTGCAGGTAGTTGTAGGCAAGCACGGCGGGAACGGCGACCAGCAGGCCGAGCGCGGTCATGATGAGCGCCTCACCCACGGGGCCGGCGACCTTGTCGATCGAGGCCGAACCGGCGATGCCGATGTTAATCAGCGCGCGATAGATGCCGACCACGGTGCCGAACAGGCCGATGAACGGTGCGGTTGCGCCGACGGTGGCGAGGAACGGCAGACCCGATGCGAGGCGTGCGTTGATGGTCGCTTCCGAACGGGCGAGCGAGCCGTGCAGCCAGTCGTGTGCTTCGAGGCTGTCGGTCATCTTGGCGTGCTGCTCTTCAGCGGCGAGGCCGTCGTCGACGATCTGGCGATAGGCCGAGTTCTTGGCAAGGCGGCCGGCGCCTTCGCGAAGCGAGTTCGCGCGCCAGAAGCCCGAGCGGACTTCCTTGGCCTGACGCATGATCTTGTTCTGCTCGAACCACTTGGTGAAGAGGATGTAGAACGAACCGAAGGACATGATGCCCAGGATGATGACGGTGGCGTAGGCGATGAAACCGCCCTGTTCCAGCGCCTCTTTGAAGCCGAACTTGTTGGCCGGCGCTTCCGAGGCAGCTGCGGCGAGGATTTCGATGATCATGCGGAAACTTCCTTCAATGACAGTAATTTCGTTTTGAAAATCAGGGCTTCGGAACAGCGCCTTGCGATCATTAAGCGATCGGGCCCGGCGCTGCCCGCCGCCTTATCTCGGGATCTGGTAACGGATCGTCTGCGACATCGTGCTGCTGATCTCGTTGCCAGCGGCATCCAGCGCCGGGTCGTAGCGTGCATAACGCTGCATCCCTTCGCAGGCCGCCTCGTCAAGCGAGGAAGACCCGCTCGAGCTGGTAACCGAACATTCCGTGACACGGCCCCTTGCGTCGACCGTGATGCGCATACCGACGGAGCCTTCCTCCTCGTTACGCAGCGCACGGCTGGGGTAGTTGTCCTGGATCCGGGCGGCCCAGCTGCCCTGATTCTTGGCCCGCGCGCCACGTGCCTGCGAGGGAGCAGGCGGTGCCACGGGTGCCGGCGGAGCCGCAGGCGGAATGCGGACGGCCGGCGGTGACGGCGGCGGAATCGTCTGCACGGTCTTGATCTGCGGCGCGGGCCGCGTGATCTTCACGGCCGGAGGCGGCGCAACCGGCGGAGGCGGAGCCTGCGGCGGCGGCGGTTCATCCGGCGGCGGCGGCGGAGGAGGCGGCGGTGGCGGCGGATCCTCGATATTTACCGCGGTGACCGTTTCCTTGACCTTCTCGATAGCCTCATACGCGAGGCCGGTGACCAAGGCATAGATGGCCGCGATATGCAGAAGGGCAACAATGATGATCGCAGCGATCTTGTTGCCGCTCATCTGTTGGTCAGCATAAGCCATTCAAATAACCCACTCCATTAAAAGCACGCGCAAGCAGGCCTGCAAAAGCCTGCCCTCAACAAATGGAACATACATGGCATCGAGATACCATATTCATCCCACGTTTCCTGCCCTGCCGGTAGAACCGGGCGCAAGCTGCCGGCCGAATTAACCCTAATGGGCATATCGACCGTTGAACATGCGCAAGATTATTGCGGCCCGATCTGTCGCCAAGCCGTTCGTCGTGAGGGTTTAACGCCGAAGATTGGGGTGCGCAAATGCTTTGTCGATTAAGGAGCGATTCACTACCCTAGTCGTTTGAAGGGCTTGCCGTGTCCTTCGCCCACGAGTCATGCGCGCGAGATTCTATATACACACACCACCGCCAAGGGGGCTGCCGAGTTGCCGATGAAAAACCGTCCCGATCGCCGAATTTTGTCCACGATTGCGTCTGCCGGGCTGTCGCTGGCCCTTCTCGCGGCCATGCCCGCGGCCGCGCAGGACCCGCAGTCCGAATCGGCGCTGACCTATGCCGATCTGGCCGATCTGGCGATCGGCGCACCGCTGACGATCACCGCCGAACTGCGCAGGATGAGCAAGATCGATCCCGAACGCACAGGCCCGGTCAGGCCCGGCTGGGCGCGCGTCTATGTCGAGGCGGAGACAAGAAGCCTGCTGGCCGGAACCACCCCGATCGGCGAGGACCTGAAATATCTTGCCGACGTCAAGCTGACGGCCAAGGGCAAGGTGCCCAAGCTGAAGGGCGAGACGGTGGTGCTGTTCGCGCGCCCGGTGGCGGGCCGGATGGACGAGATCCAGCTGGTCGCCCCCGATGCGCAGATCCTGGCGAGCAAGGTCGACACGACCTCGCTGCGCAGCCTGCTGGCCGAGAAGCTGTCGCCCGACGCGCCGCCCGTGGTCACCGGGGTGCGCGATGCGCTGCATACGCCGGGCAATCTGGCGGGCGAGGGCGAGACGCAGATCTTCCTCAAGACCAAGGACGGATCGCCCGCCTCGATCGCGGTCGTGCGCTCGCCCGGCCAGCCGCCGGTGTGGGGGCTTTCGACCGGAGAGCTGGTGCAGATCGATGCGCGGCCGCCGCGGCCGGGCACTCTCGAATGGTATCGCCTCGCCTGCTCGCTGCCGCAGACGCTGCCGCCCGAGGCCCAGCTTTCGACCGATCCGCGCCTTCGCCAGCAGGCCTCGGCCGATTACGCGACGGTGATGGAAGACCTCGGCGCCTGCGAGCGCCAGCGCGAGTTCTGAGGCGGCGTTTCGGCAAACGCGGCTGACGCGACCGTATCGTGCAGGCCGGGGGCGTTTTTTGTAACGCGCCTCTGGCCAAGCGCGCCCTTCTCGCCTAACCGCCACGCTCCTTTTCACTCGGTGCTGCACCGTATTTCAGCAATGGAGCCTTTTCGCGTGTCCGATCCGTCCCGTCCTCAGCCCGATCCGCTTCGCATCGCCCTTGCCGGCCTTGGCACGGTCGGCGCCGGGGTCATTCGGCTGATCGAGACCAATCGCGAATTGCTGGCCCGCCGCGCGGGGCGCGAGATCGAGATCGTGGCGGTGTCCGCGCGCGACCGGTCGAAGGATCGCGGTGTCGACATTTCCCGCTATGACTGGGAAGACGACATGGGCGCGATGGCGACGCGGCCCGATGTCGACGTGGTGGTCGAGCTTGTCGGCGGATCCGACGGCCCGGCGCTGACGCTGGCCCGAAATGCCATAGCCAATGGCAAGAGCTTCGTCACCGCCAACAAGGCGATGATCGCGCATCACGGTCTGGGCCTTGCGCGCGAGGCGGAGGCCGCGGGCCATGCGCTGAAGTTCGAGGCGGCGGTCGCGGGCGGCATCCCCATCGTCAAGGGACTGCGCGAAGGCGCGGCGGCCAACGCGATCGAGCGGGTCTATGGCATCCTCAATGGCACATCGAACTATATCCTCTCGACCATGGAGGACACGGGCGCCGATTTCGCCGACGTTCTGGGCGAGGCGCAGGCGATGGGCTATGCCGAGGCCGATCCCAGTTTCGACATCGACGGCATCGACGCGGCGCACAAGCTGTCGATCCTTGCCAGCATCGCCTTCGGCACCGAGCTGGACTTCACCAGCGTGGGCGCGGACGGCATCCGGCGTATCCTCGCCGCCGATATCGCGCAGGCCGGATCGCTCGGTTACGTGATTCGCCTGCTCGGAATGGCGAATGTCGAGACCGGCGCCGACGGCACGACCCGGCTGTTCCAGCGGGTGCATCCTTATCTGGTGCCCAAGAACCACCCGCTCGCCCATGTAGACGGGCCGACTAATGCGGTGGTGGCCGAGGGCAATTTTTCCGGCATGCTGCTGTTTCAGGGCGCAGGTGCGGGCGACGGGCCGACCGCCAGCGCGGTGGTCGCCGACATCATCGACATCGCGCGTTACTGGGACAGCGAGGGCGAGATCGATCCGCCGTTCTCGATCCCCGTCGCAGAGCTCGACAGGACGCTGCCCGCCGAAACCGGCCACCGCACCGGCAAGGCCTATTTGCGCTTTATCGTGAAGGACCGCCCCGGCGTGCTGGCCGAGATCACCGCCGGCATGCGCGACGCGGGCGTCTCGATCGAGAGCCTGATCCAGATGGGCAGCGAATATACCGGCGGCGAAGACGGGTCGGTGCTGGTGTCGATGGTCACGCATGAAGGCGAGGAAGCGGCGGTCGAAAAGGCTCTGGACCTGCTGGCGGGCCTTGAGTTCATGACCGCGCCGCCGCTGGTGATGCATATCCTGCGGCAATAGTCTCCTGCGGCAATAGTCCTGAAACACGGCTGCGGCATCAAAGGGGCCGGCGATAGCCCCTAAGCGGCAATCCCGATGCTCGCAGGCGGCGAACTCGACAAGCGGGGGGTGCTCGGTTACCTGCCTGTGGCCTGACATTCGAAAGGAATTGCCTCCGTGCCGCAAGCCAGTGACGTACTCGACCGCGTTCTCGTCCTCGAAATGGTCCGCGTGACCGAAGCGGCGGCCATCGCCGCGTCCTATCTGGTCGGCCGCGGCGACGAGAAGGCGGCCGATGCCGCCGCCGTCGAAGCGATGCGCAAGGCCTTCGACGAGCTGTACATGGACGGCACCGTCGTGATCGGAGAGGGCGAGCGCGACGAGGCGCCGATGCTCTATATCGGCGAGAAGGTCGGCGGCGCGCCCGGCAAGGGGCCCAAGATCGACATCGCGCTCGACCCGCTGGAAGGCACCACCATCACCGCCAAGGCCGGGCCCAACGCGCTGGCCGTGCTGGCCGCGGCCGAGGAAGGCTGCCTGCTGAACGCGCCCGACGTCTACATGGAAAAGATCGCGGTCGGCCCCGGCTATCCCGAAGGCGTGATCGACCTGACGAAAAGCCCGACCGAAAACGTCAAGGCCGTCGCCGCCGCAAAAGGCGTCGAGCCGTCCGAGATCATCGTCTGCGTGCTTGACCGGCCGCGTCACGAGGCGATGATTGCCGAACTGCGCGCTTTGGGCTGCGGCGTGGTGCTGATCGGCGACGGCGACGTGGCGGGCGTGATTGCCACCACCAATCCCGAGACGACCATCGACATCTACATGGGTTCGGGCGGCGCGCCCGAGGGCGTTCTGGCCTGTGCCGCGCTGCGCTGCGTGGGCGGCCAGTTTCAGGGCAAGCTGCTGTTCCGCAACGATGACGAGCGCGCCCGCGCCGCCAAATGGGGCATCGACGATCTCGACAAGATCTACAGCCTGCGCGATCTGGCCAAGGGCGACTGCATCTTTGCCGCGACCGGCGTGACCGACGGATCGCTGCTGGCGGGCGTCAAGCATCTGAAGGGCGGACGGATGACCACCGATTCGGTGGTGATGCGCGCGTCGTCGCGCACCGTGCGCTGGATCAAGGGCGAGCACGACCGCGAACCCGTCTGATCGCCGTCAATCTTCGGGTGGCCGTCTTTCTTCAAGCGGAAGGTTACCGCGATAGCCAAGGCCGCGCAATTCGTCTGCGCGGCCTTGTTCGATCAGGTCGGCGGCGGTTTCGGGCGTGCCGTATTTCTGCAGCGCCTCTGCGGTCCACAGCGCTTCGTCCGCCGGTGCATCCGGCTCGATCGTGCGTCTGCGCGAATCGGCAGGCCGCGCCGGTGCCGGCCCCGCCCACAGGCGAAGCAACAAAAGCACCATCAGGGCACCGATCAGCATCCAGAACATGATGCAAAGCACCCTAATCCACGATGCGCGCCCGCGCCAATGTTGCAATCGCGCGACTCCCCGTTAAGGCCCCCGGTGAGGCGCGTGACGGCCGCTGCGGCTTTCCCCCTCCCAAAAGACACGCACCGCAAGCCGTTTCGAGGACCGACGAAATGAAGATCATGTCCGGCAATGCCAACCTGCCGCTCGCCCGCGCCATCGCCGGCTATCTCGAAGTGCCGATGACGGACGCCAGCGTGCGCCGCTTCGCCGACGAGGAGATCTTTATCGAGATCCACGAGAACGTGCGCGGCGAGGACGTGTTCATCGTACAGTCGACCAGCTTTCCGGCCAACGACAATCTGATGGAGCTGCTGATCGGGATCGACGCGCTGAAGCGCGCATCGGCCAAGCGGATCACCGCGGTGGTCCCCTATTTCGGCTATGCGCGGCAGGACCGGAAACCCGGCCCGCGCACGCCGATCTCGGCCAAGCTGGTCGCCAACCTGATCACCGAAGCGGGGGCCGACCGCGTGCTGGCGGTCGATCTGCATGCCGGTCAGATCCAGGGCTTCTTCGATATCCCGACCGACAATCTCTATGCCGCGCCCGCCATGGCGGCCGATATTCAGGCGCGATACGGCGATCAGGACCTGATGGTCGTGTCGCCCGACGTAGGCGGCGTGGTGCGCGCCCGCGCGTTGGCCAAGCGTCTGGACAATGCGCCGCTGGCCATCGTCGACAAGCGCCGCGACCGTCCCGGCGAATCCGAGGTGATGAACATCATCGGCGAGGTTCAGGGCCGCCATTGCATCCTGATCGACGACATCATCGATTCGGGCGGCACGCTGTGCAACGCGGCGCAGGCCCTGCTGGACGAGGGCGCGAAGAGCGTCGCGGCCTATATCACCCACGGCGTTCTTTCGGGCGCGGCGGTGGCGCGGGTCGAGAAATCGGCGCTGAAGGAACTGGTCATCACCGACACGATCCAGGCGACCGAGGCGGCGCGCGAGTGTTCTTCGATCCGTATCCTGTCGATCGCGACCCTGATCGGCGAGGCGATCCGCCGCATCGCGGACGAGAGTTCGGTCAGCTCGCTGTTCGATTGAGAGGGAGCTTCGGCTGATGAAACTCCCCGACGATATCGCCCTTGCGCAAAGGCTTGCCGATGCGGCGGGCGCGGCGATCCGGCCGCATTTCCGCACGGGTGTGGAATCCGACCGCAAGGGCGATGCATCGCCCGTCACCATCGCCGACCGCGAGGCGGAGCAGGCGATGCGCGCGATCCTGTCGGCGGAGCGCCCGGACGACGGCATCATCGGTGAGGAATTCGGCAGCGAGCGACCGGGGGCCAAGCGCCAGTGGGTGCTCGACCCGATCGACGGCACTGCGGGTTTTCTGGCGGGGCGCGCGATATTCGGCACGCTGATCGCGCTGATGGTCGACGGATGGCCGCTGATCGGCGTGATCGACCAGCCTATCGCGGGTGAGCGCTGGGTCGGCGCATCGGGCCTGCCCACGCTGCTGAACGGCGCGCCGGTGCGTTCGCGCCCCTGCCGCCAGCTGGACGAGGCGACCTTGGCGACCACCGGCCCGCATTATTTCGACGACCACGACGGCGAGCATTTCATGGCGCTGGCCGCGCGCACCGATCACAAGCGCATGGTGATGGGCGGCGATTGCTACAACTATGCCATGCTGGCGAGCGGCCATCTCGACATGGTGGTCGAGGCGGGGCTGAAGCTGCACGATTTCGCCGCGCTGATCCCCGTGGTCGAAGGCGCGGGCGGGATGATGACCGACTGGAACGGCGATCCGCTCCACGCCGGCAGCGACGGCCATGTGCTGGCGCTGGGCGACAGCGCGCGGCTTGAGGACGTGATCGAGGCGCTGGCCTGCCATCACTAGGGCGCGGGATGCTGCGGCACCTCTTCCTCTACGGCACGCTGCAGGCCGACACCGATACGCCGATGGCGCGCTGGCTGGCCCCGAAACTGCGCCGCGCGCACCGTGCCAGCCTGGCCGGACGCCTGATCGCGGTGGCGTCGCGGGGTGGGTATTACCCCGCGCTGATGACCGTAGGCGATCATCGCCGCGTGCAGGGAACGCTGGTGCAGGCCGCGCTCTCGCCGCGGGACTGGCGAATCCTCGACCGGTACGAAGGCGCGGAATACCGCCGCGAACGGGTCTGGGTGCGCGCGCCGGACGGCGTTGTGCGTGCGGATGTTTACCGGTGGGCCGGTGCGCGGCCACCGGGCACGGTGCCGATCTGGCATGGCGACTTTCCCCAATGGCTGGCGGAGCGCGGCGCGTCCCCCTATCGCGGATCGTGATCCGCGCGCCGGGTTAGCGAAATATTTACCGCGCCCTGCCACGATTCAGCACCATTGAACTGATGTTCGTGTGCAATTCCAGCGCGAGTGGGATCGTTGCTCTCTTTCATGAAGGCCATACCTTTCGGGATTTTTCTCAGCTGGATCCTCTCGCTCTTCATGGGAAGCGGCGGGACGACCGGCGGGGTGCTGGCCGTGCACCGGATGCATATCTACGATGTCTCGTTCTACTGGAGCTGGCCGCTGTTCTTCGCGGGGCTGGCGCTGACGTGGGCGCTGCTGCTGATGATGGACGCCTGACGGACGCGAAGTCTTTGGCGCATGGCGTCACAGAACTTGCAAAACCGGCGCGGCGCGGTTAAGCGCGCGCCTTCACCGACACGAGATTCGATGATCGGCCTGGCGAAAAGGGCTGCCAGGGCTGGTTGAGCGTGTCCCATGCAAGGAGACGAAAATGCCCAAGCTCAAGACGAAGAGCGGCGTGAAGAAGCGCTTCAAGATCACCGCGACCGGCAAGGTCAAGCATGGCGTGGCCGGCAAGCGCCACCGCCTCATCAGCCATAACGGCAAATATATCCGCCAGAACCGCGGCACCACCGTGATTTCCGACGCTGATGCGAAGGTGATCAAGAAGTGGGCGCCCTACGGGCTGAACTGAGGAGGTAACTTACCATGGCACGTGTCAAAAGGGGTGTTACCACCCGCGCCAAGCACAAGCGTCTTCTGGAGCAGGCCAAGGGCTACCGCGGCCGCCGGAAGAACACCATCCGCGTCGCTCGCCAGGCCGTCGAAAAGGCCGGGCAGTACGCCTATCGCGACCGCAAGGTTAAGAAGCGCAATTTCCGCGCCCTGTGGATCCAGCGCATCAACGCTGCGGTCCGCGCCGAAGGCCTGACCTATTCGCAGTTCATGCACGGCGTGAAGCTGGCCGGGATCGAGCTGGACCGCAAGGTCATGGCCGATCTGGCGATGAACGAGGGCGCAGCCTTCGGTGCGATCATCGCGCAGGCGAAGAAGGCCCTTCCGGCCTGATTTGCCGCCGATAGCCGGGCGGTTCGCTGCCCGGCCGACCGGCACCATAACGAAAGGCCCGGAAAGCGCGCTGCTTTCCGGGCCTTTTCATCGTTTAGCCCCCGGCCCCTTTCCGGTCATGAAGCGTCGGTCATGAAGGAGGGCGGTTCGCTGGCGGCCATGGTCCCCCAACCAGGCACGCCAGCTTCCGAGCGGCGACTGTCCGTGGACCGTCGCTTTCATCCCCGCGATCATGCTGCCATGCAGCAGACCGTGCAATATCTGCGATGAGCAAAACGGCCTTTCACCGTGCTTTCGAACAGCGATTGTCACCATTGTCAGACTTGTCAGTAGCGATTTTTGAACAATTGTTACCTGATTTCAGCGTCGTTTTTCGCGAATCGGCACCGCTCCGGGCGTTGCCCTTTGGCAGGCGGCGTCCTAGAGAGCGCCTCTCATCCCGACCATCAATCGCAACTGCAAAGTGACGCCGCCGACATGGCACTCACCGATACCGACAGCCTGCGCGCCGACGCATTGGCACAGATCGAACAGGCCGAAACGCTCGACACGCTTGAGGCGGCGCGCATCGCCTTTCTGGGCAAGCAGGGCAGCATTTCGCTGCTGCTGAAGACATTGGGCAAGATGAGCCCCGACGAGCGGCAGGTCGCGGGCCCCGCCTTCAACGGTCTGCGCAGCGACGTGAGCGACGCGATTGCGGCGCGCAAGGCGGTGCTGGAAACCGCGGCGCTCAACGCGAAGCTGGCGGGCGAGACGATCGACCTGTCGCTGCCCGCGCCCGAATCGCCGAACGGCAGCGTCCATCCCGTCAGCCAGGTGATGGACGAGCTGGCCGAGATCTTCGCCGATCTGGGCTTCGCCGTCGCCACCGGGCCCGAGATCGAGGACGACTGGCACAATTTCACCGCGCTCAACATGCCGGAAAGCCATCCGGCGCGCGCGATGCACGACACGTTCTATTTCCCCGATGCGGACGCCGAGGGGCGCTCGATGCTGCTGCGCACGCATACCTCGCCGGTGCAGATCCGCACGATGCTGCAAGACGGCGCGCCGCTGCGCGTGATTGCGCCGGGCCGCGTCTATCGCAGCGATTCGGATGCGACGCATACGCCGATGTTCCACCAGATCGAGGGGCTGGTGATCGACAAGGGCATCCATCTCGGCCATCTGAAATGGACGCTGGAAACCTTCCTCAAGGCGTTCTTCGAGCGCGACGACATCGTCCTGCGCCTGCGCCCCAGCTACTTCCCCTTCACAGAGCCTTCGGTCGAGATCGATGTTGGCTATTCGGTCGAAAAGGGTCGCCGCGTGGTCGGCGGTTCGGGCGACGATGACGGCCACGCCTGGATGGAAGTGCTGGGCAGCGGCATGGTCAATCGCCGCGTGATCGAATTCGGCGGGCTGGATCCCGACGAATGGCAGGGCTTTGCCTTTGGCACCGGCGTCGACCGGCTGGCCATGCTGAAATACGGGATGGACGATCTGCGCGCGTTCTTCGACGGCGATCTGCGCTGGCTGAAGCATTACGGTTTCGCCGCGCTCGACGTGCCGACATTGTCTGCCGGTGTGGGAGTGGGCGCATGAAGTTCTCGCTCTCATGGCTGAAGGACCACCTCGATACCGAGGCGAGCGCCGGCGAGATCGCGGCCAAGCTCAACGAGATCGGGCTGGAGCTGGAAGGTCTGGAGAACCCGGCCGAGGCGCTGGCGGGTTTTCGCGTGGCCAGGGTCCTGACCGCGGCCAAACATCCCGATGCCGACAAGCTGCAGGTGCTGACCGTCGATACCGGAGCGGGCGATCCGCTGACCGTGGTGTGCGGCGCGCCCAATGCGCGGGCCGGGCTGGTCGGCGTGCTGGGCCTGCCGGGTGCGGTCGTGCCGTCGAACGGCATGGAGATGAAGAAGGCGGCGATCCGCGGCGTCGAATCGAACGGCATGATGTGTTCGGCGCGCGAGCTGGACCTGTCCGACGAGCATGAGGGCATCATCGAGCTCCCCGAAGATGCGCCGGTGGGTCAGGATTATTCGGCCTATGCCGATCTGGACGATCCGGTGTTCGACGTGGCGATCACGCCGAACCGGCCTGACTGCATGGGCGTCTATGGCATCGCGCGCGATCTGGCGGCGGCGGGGCTGGGTACGCTGAAGCCGGTTCCGGACCGGGTGCATGAGGGCAGTTTCCCTTGTCCGGTGCCGATAGCGATCGAGGACGAGGACGGCTGCCAGGCCTTTTACGGGCGCGCCATTCGCGGCCTGAGCAATGGCGAAAGCCCCGCATGGATGCAGGCGCGGCTGAAGTCGGCGGGGCAGCGGCCGATCTCGGCGCTGGTGGACATCACCAATTACGTGATGCTGGCATATGGCCGCCCCAGCCATGCCTATGACATCGCGCAGCTGAGCGGCACGCTGACCGCGCGCCGCGCCAAGGCTGGCGAGGGCGTGACCGCGCTGAACGAGAAGCATTATTTGCTCGACGACAGCATGACGGTGATCGCGGACGACGCTCAGGTGCACGATATCGCGGGCATCATGGGCGGCGAGCATTCGGGCGTTTCGGACGCGACCACCGACGTGCTGCTGGAAGTCGCGGCCTTCGATCCGGTGCGGCTGGCGCAAACGGGACGCGCGCTGAACCTGACCAGCGATGCGCGCAGCCGGTTCGAGCGCGGGATCGATCCCGCCTTTCTTGCACCGGGTCTGGAGCTGCTGACCGGGCTGATCCTTGACATCTGCGGGGGCGAGGCGAGCGAGGCGGTGCATGTCGGCGCGCCGCATGCGGGCGAGAATGTCGTTCGCTACGAGCCTGCGATGACCGAGGCGCTGGGCGGTCTGGCCGTGCGCGAGGAAGAGCAGCGCGCGATCCTGACCGCGCTGGGTTTCGAGATCGCGGCGATCGAGGAATCGGGCAAGCGCCACTGGGCGGTCACCGCGCCAAGCTGGCGGCCCGATGTCGATGGCGCGGCCGATATCGTCGAGGAAGTGATCCGCATCAAGGGCCTCGATGCTATCCGATCGGTTCCGCTGGAGCGCGCCGAGGGCGTGGCCCAGCCGACCGCAACTGCGGTGCAGGCACTGGAACGCCGGGCGCGCCGTGCTGCGGCCAGCCGCGGCATGCATGAAGCGGTGACATGGTCGTTCCTGCCTGCCGATCAGGCCGCTGCCTTTGCGGAGGACGGGCATGAGCCGTGGAGCCTTGCCAATCCGATCAGCGAGGACCTGAAAGTCATGCGCCAGTCGCTGCTGCCGGGCCTGCTGTCGGCGGCGGCGCGCAACCGGGCGCGCGGCGCGGACAGCATTCGCCTGTTCGAGATCGGACGCCGCTATCTGCGCGGCAAGGGCGGCGCGAGCGACGAGCGGCTGACGCTGGGCCTTGTGCTGGCGGGTGAGAAGCGCGCGCGCGGATGGCAGAGCGGCAAGGCGGCGTCCTTCGACGCCTTCGACGCCAAGGCCGAGGTCGAGGCCGTGCTGGCCGCCGCGGGCGCGCCGGTCGAAAAGCTAATGGTGATGGGAGAAGCGGGCAGCGCGTTCCATCCCGGACAGTCCGCAACGCTGCGGCTTGGACCGAAGAACGTGCTGGCGCGTTTCGGCACGATGCATCCGCTGATCGCAAAGCAATTCGATGTCGACGGAACTGTCGTCGCTGCCGAGATCTTCCTCGACGCCATTCCGGCGAAGAAGGGCGCGGCGGGCTTTACCCGTGCCGCCTTCGTGCCGCCCGCATTGCAGCCGGTGATGCGCGATTTCGCCTTTCTGGTGCCTGATAATCTGGCCGCCGGCGATCTGCTGAGGGCCGTGCGCGGGGCGGACAAGCAGGCGATCACCGACGCGCGCATCTTCGACGAGTTCCGCGGAGCCGGCGTGCCCGAGGGGCACAAGTCGCTCGCGGTCGAGATCGTGCTGCAACCCGGCGAGGCCAGCTTTACCGAGGCGGAATTGTCCGCGATTTCGGCGAAAGTGGTCGCCTCTGCTGAAAAGCTTGGGGCATCCTTGCGCGGATGAACGATTCGGTCACCATACGCTCCGAAGGGCTGACCGCCCGCATCGCGCTGATGGGCGCGGAGCTGGTTTCGCTGCGCGATGCGAGCGGAGCGGAGTGGATGACCGATGGCGATCCCGCCGTGTGGTCGGGCCATGCGCCGATACTGTTCCCCATCGTGGGCGAGCTGGCAGGCGGGGCATATCGGCTGGACGGGCGCGAATATCGGATGGCGCGGCATGGCTTTGCCCGCCGCCGCGTCTTCGAACTGGTCGAGAGCATGGACAGCAGCGCCGTTCTGCGCCTGACCGATGACGCGGAGACACGCGCGGTCTGGCCGTTTTCTTTCGTGCTGGACCTGCATTACGCGCTTGACGACCATGCGCTGAGCGTCACCGCCATCGTCACCAACCGCGGCGAGGGCGCGATGCCGTTCAGCATCGGCTTTCACCCCGGTTTCGCCTGGCCGCTGCCGGGCGGGGGCGACAAGGCGGCGCACCGCATCATTTTCGAGGATTTCGAGACCGGTCCGATCCGCCGCATCGACGAGAACGGCCTGCTGCGCGCGTTTGAGGATACGCCGGTCAAGAACCGGGTCCTGCGGCCCTATCCCGGCCTGTTCCACGCCGATGCGATGATCTGGGACCGCCTCTCCAGCCGCATGCTGCGGTTCGAGGGGGAGACGGTGGAAACGGGTTCGGAAGAAGAGACGAAACTGCCCGCCGCGCTGGAACTGTCGTTTCCCGATTGCCCGATGCTGGGCATCTGGCAAAAGCCGGGCGCCGATTTCCTGTGCCTTGAGCCATGGGCAGGCATCGCCGATGCCGAGGGTTTCGACGGCGATTTCAGAGAGAAGCCGGGGATCATGGAGCTGAACGCTGGTGATTCGCGCAGCTTTGGCATCACCATCGCCGTCTTTCCGGCGGATGCAGGAGAATAGACGATGAAGACCGTTCTGGTGACCGGCGCGACCGCCGGGATCGGCGAGGCCTGTGTCCGCGCCTTTGCGAAAGCCGGATGGCGCGTGGTCGGCACCGGACGCCGGGCGGAAAGGCTGAAGGCCTTGCAGGACGAACTGGGGGCGGACCGGTTCCACCCCTGCGTGTTCGACGTCCGCGACGAGGATGTGCGCGACAAGGCGCTGGACGGCCTGCCCGAAGCGTTCGGACAGATCGACTGTCTGGTGAACAATGCCGGGCTGGCGCTGGGGACCGAGGCTGCGCAGGAAAGCGATCTCGATAACTGGAAGGTGATGATCGACACGAATATCACCGCGCTGGTGTCGCTGACGCGCAAGCTGCTGCCCATGCTGGTCGAGCGCAAGGGGGCGATCGTCAACCTGTCCTCGGTCGCGGCGACCTATCCCTATCCCGGCGGCAATGTGTATGGCGGCACCAAGGCGTTCGTTCACCAGTTCACGCTGGGCCTGCGCAGCGATCTGCATGGCACGGGCGTGCGCGTCACCAGCATCGAGCCGGGCATGGTCGAGACCGAGTTCACGGTCGTGCGCACCGGCGGCAGCCAGCAGGCGAGCGATGCGCTGTATGGCGGGGCCAATCCGATGACGGGCGAGGATATCGCCGAAACGATCCTGTGGGTGGCAAGCCTGCCCCCGCATCTCAACATCAATACGCTGGAACTGATGCCGGTAAGCCAGAGCTTTGCCGGATTTCAGGTGGCGCGGGGCGAAAAGTAGGACTTCATGGCTTCCGAGCGGCGGACTTTCGCCATCATCTCCCACCCGGACGCGGGCAAGACCACGCTGACCGAAAAGCTGCTGCTGACGGGCGGCGCGATCCATCTGGCGGGCGAGGTCAAGGCGCGCGGACAGGCGCGGCGCGCGCGTTCGGACTGGATGAAGATCGAGCAGCAGCGCGGAATCTCGGTCACATCCTCGGTCATGACGTTCGAGCGGGACGGGATCACCTTCAACCTGCTCGATACGCCGGGGCACGAGGATTTTTCCGAAGACACCTATCGCACGCTGACCGCGGTCGATTCGGCGATCATGGTGATCGACGCGGCCAAGGGCATCGAGCCGCAGACCCGAAAGCTGTTCGAGGTCTGCCGCCTTCGCAGCGTGCCGATCATCACCTTCGTCAACAAGGTCGACCGCGAAGGGCGCGATCCGTTCGAGCTGCTGGACGAGGTGGCCGACATGCTGGCGCTGGACGTCAGCCCGATGAGCTGGCCCATCGGCATGGGCGGGCAGTTCGAGGGCATCCTGGATTACGCCACCGGCCATGTCGCGCGGCCCGAGGGCGGGTCGAAGGAATTCCTCGGCAAGATTGATGAGGACCCGTCGATCCCGGACGACTTCGCCGAACAGGCCGAACTGGCGCGCGAGGCCTATCCCGACTTCGATGTGGAGGCCTATCGCGGCGGCGACCTGACGCCGGTGTTCTTCGGTTCGGCGCTGAAGAATTTCGGCGTGGTGCAGATGATCGAGGCGATTGCGCAATATGCGCCGCCCCCGCGCCCGCAGCCGTCCGACGATGGCGAAGTGCAGCCCAGCCGCGACGAGGTATCGGGATTTATCTTCAAAGTGCAGGCCAACATGGACCCGCAGCACCGCGACCGCATCGCCTTTATGCGGCTGGTGTCGGGCACGTTCAAGCGCGGCATGAAGCTGACGCCGAGCGGGCTGGGCAAGCCGATCGCAGTGCATTCGCCGATCCTGTTCTTCGCGCAGGACCGCGAGATCGCCGATACGGCGGAGCCGGGCGACATCATCGGCATTCCGAACCACGGCACGCTGCGCGTGGGAGACTCGCTGTCGGAAAAGAACGACATCCGCTTTACCGGCCTGCCCAATTTCGCGCCCGAGATCCTGCGCCGCGTGGTGCTGAAGGATCCGACCAAGACCAAGCAGCTGCGAAAGGCGCTCGACGATCTGTCGGAAGAAGGCGTGATCCAGGTGTTCTATCCCGAACTGGGTGCGCAGTGGATCATCGGTGTGGTCGGCCAGCTGCAGCTGGAAGTGCTGATCTCGCGCCTGTCGGCGGAATACAAGGTCGAAGCCGTGCTGGAAGCGGCCCCCTTCGCGACGGCGCGCTGGGTCAAGGGCGACAGCGCGGCGCTGGCCGAATTCGAAAGCTTCAACCGCCCCAATCTGGCGAAAGACCGCGACGGGGACATCGTCTTCCTCGCCAAGTCGCCGTGGGACGTGAATTATCAGCAGGAAAAGAATCCCAAGCTGACCTTCGGCGCCACCAAGGAGAGGTGACAGAAGATCGGCTTCGGGCCTATGCTGGGCGGCGATGGCACAGTTTTACGACAGCATCGGGGACGACCACCGCGCGATGATTGCGCGCCAGCCAGTGTTCTTCGTCGCCACCGCCGCCGCAGAGGGGCGCATCAACCTCAGCCCCAAGGGTTATGACACGTTCCGGATCCTGTCGAATACAAGCGTCGCGTGGCTGGATCTGGCCGGTTCGGGGAACGAGACGCATGCCCATCTGGCCGCCGATGGCCGGATCACCGTCATGTTCTGCAATTTCGAGCAGCCGGCGCTCATTCTGCGGCTGTATGGCCGCGGCCGCGCCGTGCTGCCCGCCGATGCGGAATGGGACGGGCTGGCGGCGCATTTTGCCCTGCTGCCCGGTACGCGCCAGATCTTCGTGATGGATGTCGACACGGTGCAGACCAGCTGCGGCTATGGCGTGCCGCTGATGACGCTTGAGCGCGAGAGGCCGACGCTGACCAAGCTGCACCAGCAGGCCGATCCCGAAGGCTGGATCGCCAAGCAGCAGGCGCGGGACCACAGCATCGACGGATTGCCCGTGCGCACGACGGACCGCTATTTCGGCGATGCCTGAAACCGCGCGGAACCTTTGGCGCTCTGCACGATAGGTTCAACGTGCAACTGAAGATCGCGAGCTATAATATTCACAAGGGCGTCGGGCTGGATCGCAAGCGCGATCCCGACCGGATCCTGTCCGTGCTGGCGGAGATCGACGCCGATATCGTCGCGCTGCAGGAATGCGACCGCCGCTTCGGGCGCCGCGAATGCGTGTTGCCGCGCGCCCGGATCGAGGATTCGCGCTATCGCCCCGTGCCCATCGACACGCGGCCCGACAGCATGGGGTGGCACGGCAACGGCTTCCTTGTGAAGAAGACGGTCGAGGTGATCGATACGGCGGCCCTGACCCTGCCCGCGCTGGAGCCGCGCGGTGCGGTTCGCGTCGATCTGCGCAAGGATGGGAAACGGGTGCGCGTCATCGGCATGCATCTGGACCTGTCCGGCCTGAAGCGCCGCGACCAGGCGCGAGCGGTGCTGGCGCATCTCGACAGTCTGGGCAAACCGGTGCCGACGGTGCTGGCCGGCGACACCAACGAATGGGCCGCACGCGGAGGCGTGTTCCGCTGTTTCGATGACGGCTGGGACATACTGGATTGCGGTCGCAGCTTCCCGACGCGGCGACCGATTGCGCGGCTCGACCGGATGATCGTCACGAAGCATTGGGAGGTGGAGGACACCGGCGCACATCACAGCCTGCTGTCTTCGCGGGCTTCGGATCACCTGCCGGTATGGGCGCGGCTCAAGCTGTAAATCCGGGCGGTCCGGGATGACGCAGCCGCGCAGTTGCCTATATTTTAGGCAGCCAGCACCTGTTTGCCTATGACTTAGGCGGGAATGTGAACCATTCGTTACGCGGATAAGGTTAAGAATGCAGCAAACTTGCGACGTTCGTGAAATGGCACGCTCTTTGCATTGATACCCTTCGACCGGCAGAGGGGCCGGTGGGCAAACGAGGGGGCAAGGGTGAAATTCATCATCGCCATCATCAAGCCGTTCAAGCTGGACGAAGTGCGCGAGGCCTTGGGCTCGCTGGGCGTCGCCGGCATGACGGTTACCGAAGTCAAGGGATTTGGTCGCCAGAAGGGTCAGACCGAGATTTACCGCGGCGCGGAATACTCCACCAACATGCTTCCGAAGGTGAAGCTCGAGATCGCGGCAGCCGATGCGCTTGCGCCGCAGATCATCGAGACGATCCAGCAGACCGCCAGCACCGAGGCTATCGGTGACGGCAAGATCTTCGTGCTCGATCTCGCTTCCGCCGTGCGCATCCGCACTGGCGAAAGCGGCGATGCCGCGCTGTGAGGGGGGAAACCGACATGATCCGCAAACTTGCTTGTAGCACGGCGACGCTTGGGGCGTCGCTGTTCGCCGCTGCCACGGCCTATGCCCAGGAAGCCGGCGTTCCGATCGCGGCTGCCACCGAAACTGTCGCGGCAGCCGTTCCGAACCCGGGCAACAACGCCTGGATGATGACTTCGACCATCCTCGTTCTGATGATGATCCTGCCTGGCCTTGCGCTGTTCTATGGCGGTCTGACGCGTTCGAAGAACATGCTTTCGACCATGACGCAGATCGGCGCCACGGCGGCTCTCGCCATGCTGATCTGGGTGATGTGGGGCTATTCCACCGCGTTTGGCCCTGAGGGCAATGCCTTCTTCAGCTGGGGCAACCTGTTCCTGTCCGCCACCACTTCGGACAGCACGGCGGCGACCTTCAGCGACGAAGTCATTTCGGAATATGTCTTCATCAGCTTCCAGATGACCTTCGCGGCCATCACCGCGGCCCTGATCCTGGGCGCCACGGCAGAGCGCATGAAGTTCTCGGCCACGATGCTGTTCGTCACGATCTGGCTGACCATCGTCTATTTCCCAATCGCGCACATGGTGTGGGCGGGCGGCGGCCTTTTGTTCGAAATGGGCGCGCTGGACTTTGCCGGCGGTACTGTGGTGCACATCAATGCCGGTGTGTCGGCGCTGGTGCTCTCGTTCCTGCTCGGCAAGCGCAAGGGCTATCCCGCTGAACCGATGCCTCCGCACTCGCTGACGCTGACCATGGTGGGCACGGGCCTGCTGTGGGTGGGCTGGTTCGGCTTCAACGCCGGGTCGGAACTCGAAGCAGACGGCACCGCCGGTCTTGCGATGATCAACACTTTCGTCGCCACCGCTTCGGCCGCGCTGTTCTGGATGCTGTGCGAGAAGTTCAGCGGCCACAAGGGTTCGGCACTCGGCTATTGCTCGGGCATCATCGCGGGTCTGGTCGCCGTCACGCCGGCTGCCGGCAACTCGGGTCCCTTCGGCGCCATCGTGCTAGGTGCGGTCGCTTCGATCGTCTGCTTCATCATGGTCGCCAAGATCAAGCCCGCGTTCGGCTATGACGACTCGCTCGACGCCTTCGGCATTCACGGCGTGGGCGGCATCGTCGGCGCCATCGGCACCGGCATCGTTTATGCACCAAGCCTTGGCGGACCCGGCGGCGACGACTTCGTGATGGGCAGCCAGGTGATGACGCAGATCATCGCCGTGCTGGTCGCTATCGGCTGGGCCGGAGTCGGCACGCTGGTCGCCGGTCTGATCACCAAGATGGTGACTGGCCTACGGGTCTCGCCCGAAGTCGAGATGGAAGGTCTCGACATCGGCGAACACGGCGAGCGCGCCTATAACTGACACACATATCATCAGATTGGCGGGGCGGATCCTCTATCCTCTCCTCTGACTCCACCCCGCCAAACATTGTTCCTCCTGCGAACGGTGACCTGGGCCGGAAGCCAAGCGCTTCCGGCCTCTTTTTCTTGAGTTGACGGCAGCTTGTCGGCATCACAGGCGCTTCGCACCCAACAGGAGCCGCGCCGAGATGAAATATGTGATCGCCATCATCAAGCCGCACAAGCTGGACGACGTGCGCGAGGGGCTGAGCGCGCTGGGCGTAGCCGGCATGACGGTGTCCGAGGTGAAGGGATTTGGTCGGCAGAAGGGCCAGACCGAAATCTACCGCGGCGCCGAATATTCGCTGAACATGGTGCCCAAGGTAAAGCTGGAGATCGCGACCAGCGATGCGCTTGCGCCGCAGGTGGTCGAGCTAATCCAGACCGCCGCCAATTCCGAAACGATCGGCGACGGCAAGATCTTCGTGCTGGACATGGCCTCCGCGCTGCGGATCAGGACCGGCGAGACCGGCGACAGCGCGCTTTAGGGATCGGCAGTCGCCTCAGCGACCGGCGCTGAGCATGTCGATGATCTGCCGGACCGGCGACACGTCATAACCGCCATTTGCCGCCTGCGAGGCGATCACCGACGGGTTGGCACCCTGCTTCGCGCGGGCCAAAGCCCATAGCAGCGTAGAGCGCGTGCCCGACCGGCAATAGGCCAGTACCGGACCCTCGCTCGCTTCGAGCGCTTCGGTCATGGCATCGACCTGGCCCTGGCCAAATCCCGCATGGGTAACCGGTATGGCGCGATATTCGATGCCAGCCGCCTTGGCCGCATCGGCAATCTGCGCGCCCGAGACCTGTCCGGGTTCTTCATCGTCCGGGCGGTTGTTGACGATCATGGTCACGCCCATTTCCTTCGCCGCCGCGACGTCGCCGACGCTGATTTGCGGGCTGGCGAGGAATTGTTCGTTGATCTGGCGAAAATCGCTCATGCCGGCGTCCCCGCTTCGGCCATGCGGCGATTGCGCTTGACCATATTCAGCATCTCGACCGCCACCGAGAAGCCCATGGCGGCATAGACATAGCCCTTGGGTACGTGGAAACCGAAACCGTCCGCAATCAGCACCAGGCCGATCATGACCAGGAACGCGAGCGCGAGCATGACGAGCGTCGGGTTCTTCTCGATGAAGTTGGCCAACGGATCAGCGGCGATCAGCATGATCCCTACCGTGATGACAACCGCCGTCACCATGATCGGCACATGGTCGGTCATGCCGACGGCCGTGAGAATCGAATCGATCGAGAAGACGAGGTCGAGCGCGATGATCTGCGCGATGGCGGCGCCGAAAGTAATCTGCGCGACGCCCTTTTTCTTGTCCAGCATTTCGCCCGAATGATCGTCCGGTTCCATGTTGTGATGGATTTCCTTGGTGGCCTTCCACAGCAGGAAGAGGCCGCCGACAAGCAGGATCAGGTCCCGTCCCGAAAACGCGGTTTCGAAACTGGGCGCGCCGTGTTCGGTCGGGTTGCCGGTGATGCCAAGGTCGAACAGCGGGGTCTGAAGCGTGACGATCCAGCCGATCAGCATCAGCAGGCAGATCCGCATGATCAGGGCAAGCGCAAGGCCGATTCGGCGTGCCTTGGCTTGCTGCTCCGGAGGCAGCTTGTTCGACAGGATCGCGATGAACACCAGATTGTCGATGCCGAGAATGATCTCGAGCACCACGAGCGTGATCAGGGCGACCCATGCGGCGGGATCGGAAAGCAGCGCGACAATATCCATGGCGCTTCTGTGCCCGCACTCCGCGAGCCGTGCAAGCCCACCTGTTGCCCCCATGCCGCGGATTCCGCGCCATTTGCGCAAATCGTTCGCCATCGCCTGATAAATGCTTTATGAACACTTGGCAGTGGGAACCGATATTCGCATTATCGGTCAGATCGTCCGGCGATTGTCCGTCCGCACGCCGGGGCGATAGAGGGAAGGGCGAGACGCAAGGTACGCTTCGGTTTATGGGTTATGATAAAGGTCGGCGCGGTCGCGGTCGTGACAAGCGCGATAGTTTCGGTGAAGAAGGGTTCGATCCGTTCTCGCGCGGTGGTTTCGGATACGATCAGGCGCCGTCGGACTCGGGTGGCTTTCGTGGTGGTGGTTTCGACCGTGATCGCGGCGGCTTCGGCAATGATCGCGGCGGCGGTGGCTTCGGTGGAGGCGACCGCGGCGGTGGTTTCGGTGGCGGTCCTCGCGGCGGCGGCGGCGGTGGCGGCTTTCGTGGCGGCGGCGCTGGCGGTGCAGGTGGCGGCGGTGGCCGCATGCCTCCGCAGGTCGTGGGTGCCGGCAAGGGCGTCGTGAAATTCTTCAACACCAACAAGGGCTTCGGCTTCATCCAGCGTGAAGACGGCGGTGAGGATGTGTTCGTTCACATCAGCGCGGTTGAGCGTGCGGGCCTCGAAGGCCTTGCCGAAGGGCAGGAGCTTGCCTTCAATCTCGTCGATCGCGGCGGGAAGGTGAGCGCTGCGGACCTTCAGGTCGTGGGTGACGTGATCCCCGTGGCCGCCAAGCGCGAGACCCCGCAGCGCCAGCTTACAGGCGACAAGGCGGTCGGCACTGTCAAGTTCTTCAACAGCATGAAGGGCTTTGGCTTTATCACGCGCGATGACGGCGAGGCGGATGCCTTCGTCCACATCAGCGCTGTCGAACGTTCGGGCCTTGCAGGCATCAACGAGGGCGACCGGCTCGAGTTCGATCTCGAGGTGGACCGACGCGGCAAATATTCTGCCGTGAACCTCGTTCCGATCCAGGAATAGTCGGCAGAGCCGACGGACTTGGGCGGAACCGGGTTTGACCGGGTCCGCCTGAAGCCCTAAATGGGCATGAATGGCGGTTCCCGATCGGGGGCCGCCATTTTCCGTTGTTTTCATCCATGGCCACGGCAAGGGGAGCCAGCCGTTCAATTCCCCGCCAGCGAATACAAAGGACATAAGAATGTCGATCACGCCGTTGATGCCCGTGTACCCGCGCTGCGATGTCCGGCCGGTGCGAGGAGAAAATTGCCACCTGATATCCGAGGATGGCCGCCGCTTCCTCGATTTCGCGAGCGGCATTGCGGTGAACCTGCTGGGGCATTCTCATCCTGCGCTGGTCGAAGCGATCCAGCAGCAGGCAGGTACGCTGATGCATGTGTCGAACCTGTACGGCAGTCCGCAGGGCGAGGCGCTTGCGAAGCAGCTGGTCGATCTGACTTTCGCCGACACGGTCTTCTTCACCAATTCGGGGGCAGAAGCGGTCGAGTGCGCGATCAAGACGGCGCGCATCTATCACCAGTCGGCTGGAAAGGACGACCGGTTCGAGATCATCACCTTCAACAATGCTTTCCACGGCCGCACGATGGCGACCATCAGCGCGTCCAGCCAAGAAAAGATGCACAAGGGGTTCTACCCGATGCTTCCCGGCTTCCGCTTTGTCGAGTTCAACGATCTCGAAGCGGCCAAGGCGGCGATCGGTCCCAATACGGCGGCTTTTCTGGTCGAACCGATCCAGGGTGAAGGCGGGATCCGGGTGGCGAGCGAGGAATTCCTGCAAGGGCTTCGCAAGCTGGCCGATGAACACGACCTCATGCTCGTGCTGGACGAGGTGCAATGCGGGGTCGCGCGCACGGGCACGTTCTATGCCTACGAGCAATATGGGATCGAGCCCGACATTCTCGCCACCGCCAAGGGTATCGGGGGCGGTTTCCCGCTGGGCGCCTGCCTTGCGACCGAAAAGGCCGCTCGCGGCATGACCTTCGGCACGCATGGCAGCACCTATGGCGGCAACCCGCTGGCAATGGCGGCGGGCAAGGCGGTTCTGGATGTCGTGGGGAACGACGAATTCCTGGCGCAGGTCCGCAAGATGGGCGAAAAGCTGCGCGGACGGCTCGAACAGTTCATCGGGAATTATCCCGAGCTGTTTTCGGAAGTGCGGGGCACCGGCCTGATGATGGGCCTGCGCATGACCGTCGAGAGCCGGCCGTTCGTCGCGCATTTGCGCGATCATCATGGCCTGCTGACGGTTGCAGCGGCCGAGAACGTCGTTCGCATCCTGCCGCCCCTCGTTATCGAGGATGCGCATATCGACGAGTTCATGGAAAAACTGTCGGCTGGCGCAGCCGCCTATGCTCTGGAAGCATCATGAGCGTGAGGCATCTGCTCGATCTTGCCGATGCAGGGAGCGATGCGCTTCAGGCGATGATCGACGACGCGCTGGTTCGCAAGACCGCTCGCAAGGGCTGGACGAAGGGGCGAGCCGATGCCGATGCGCCCTTGCAGGGCTGCACCCTCGCCATGATATTCGAAAAGAACTCGACCAGAACGCGTGTCTCTTTCGACATGGCGATGCGGCAGTTGGGCGGCAGCGCGATCATCATGGAAGCAGGCAGCATGCAGATCGGCCGCGGCGAAACGATCGCGGATACGGCCCGCGTATTGTCGCGCATGGTGGACGCCATCATGATCCGTACCGACGATCACGCCAAGATCGAAGCGCTCGCAAAGCATGCAGATGTGCCCGTGATCAATGGGCTGACGGACCGCTCGCACCCATGCCAGATCATGGCGGATCTCTTGACGCTGGTAGAGCACGGGAAGACCCTTAAGGGATTGGAACTGGCGTGGCTTGGCGACGGCAATAATGTCCTTCATTCGGTCCTCGAGGCAGCAGGACTGATGGGCTTCAACGTAAGGTGCGGTGTTCCAGAGGGATACGAGCCGGGCGACGAATTCGTGAGCTTCGCGCGGTCACGTGGCTCAACGGTGACTGTGACGCGGGATGCGATCGAGGCCGCGGCCGGCGCGGACGTGCTTGTCACCGATACTTGGGTGTCGATGGGTCAGGACATGGCGCATGACAAGATTGCCGCGATGAAGCCTTACCAGATCAACGAACCGCTCATGTCTCATGCAAGGAACGATGCTGCTTTCCTGCACTGTCTTCCGGCCCATGTCGGCGACGAAGTGAGCGAGGCCGTATTCGAAGGCCCTCAATCGCTTGTTTGGGATGAGGCGGAGAATCGCATTCACGCTCAAAAATCGGTTTTGCGCTGGGCTCTTGGACAGCTTTGATGGATTCGGCTGACATTCGACCCGATGAAACCGGCTTCGACAGCGTCGTTGCGTTCAGCCTGCGGGAACGCGATGTCCGTGGCCGATGCGTCCGTCTGGGACCAGTGCTCGACACCATACTTTCCGCGCATGATTATCCCGGCCCGATCCGCCATCTTCTGGCGGAGGCTCTTCTCCTAGCGACGCTGATCGGCTCGCTTGGAAAGGAAGAGCGAAGTCAGATGACGATGCAGGCGCAGTCTGCCGACGGCATCGTCGACATGCTGGTGTGCGATTACCGAGATGGAGAGTTGCGGGGCTATGTCCGGTTCGATCCGGCGAGACTGGCCGACCTTGGCACCAACCCGACCCTACCGGCGCTGGTAGGTCCAGAGGCCTATCTCGCGATCACTTTCGACATAGCAGAAGGGGGGCGATATCAGGGTATCGTGCCGCTGGATGCAGAATCGCTTTCGGATGCCTGCGAGAGCTATTTTCGTCAGTCAGAGCAATTGCCGACTGTGCTGCGCGTGGCGGTGCAATCGCAGGAGGGGCATTGCATAGCTGGCGGACTGCTGCTGCAATATCTGCCGGATGGCGAGGACGGCCGTGAACGTCTGCACGTTCGGCTGGACGATCCAAACTGGGAGCATGTTGCAATTCTGGGTTCGACGGTTCGTCATGCGGAATTGGCGGATCCGTCGCTTTCGGTCGAAGCTCTGCTTTGGCGTTTGTTCCATGAGGAGCATGAGCTCAGGGTAGAAACGATCAGCCAGTTGAAGCGCGGTTGCCGATGCTCGATCGATCATTATCAGGCTGTTCTATCGCGATTTGGGTCAGAGGAGTTGGCTGAAATGCGAGACGAGGACGGATTGATAAGGGTGGATTGTGCGTTCTGTTCGCGCATATTTCCCGTCGAGGTTTGACACTGTAATTGCGATGCATGGGCTTTGAATACGACTTGCTAGGCCCGCTGGTAAATTATAGCCCAGCTTCATGACAGGGACCGAACCGAACGAAAAACATGCCGTCGTCCTCCTTTCTGGAGGATTGGATTCGATGGTCACGGCGGCCATCGCGAGATCACAAGGCTACACGATCAACGCGTTGACCATCGACTATAATCAGCGCCACCGTCGAGAACTGGAGAGCGCTTCTCGCATAGCTAAATCACTTGGTGCGGCCCGCCATTTGGTTTTGCCACTGGATCTTCGCAAAATAGGTGGTTCAGCCCTCACGAGCGATATCGAGGTGCCCAAGGATGGGCTGGGTAGCGATATACCCGTCACTTATGTACCAGCGCGCAATCTCGTGTTTCTATCGCTTACACTCGCTTGGTGCGAGGCGATCGAAGCGCAGGATATCTTCATCGGTGTGAACGCGCTCGATTATTCCGGTTACCCAGATTGTCGCCCGGAATTTATCTCATCATTTGAAGAAACCGCCAAGCTGGCGACCAAAGCCGGAAGCGAGGGAGCAGCGTTCAAGGTCCATGCACCTCTTCAATATCTTTCAAAGGCAGACATTGTCGAGAAGGCATACGAACTGGAACTGGATCCTGGGCTGAGCTGGTCGTGCTATGATCCCGGCGCTGATGATCGTGCATGTGGGCTATGTGACAGTTGCCGCCTTCGTCAGCAGGGATTTGACCAGACAGGACGCAAAGACCCTTTGCCCTATCGCGTACGAATTTAGCTAATTCCCCCTCGTCATCCCAATAAAAAAGGGGCCGGATTTCTCCGGCCCCTTTCGTTTGATCGAGAGATCGTTTGTT
>NZ_CFETID010000005.1:0-146320 GCF_983967925.1 Croceicoccus sp.
TTATGCCACTCCCGCCAACCCTTCGTAGCCAACCCCGTGAATAAGACGGGCTAGATCGCTGGGGCCATGAAAAAGGCGCAGGCCGGTCGGTGAACCCCTTGGCCTGCGCCGCTTTTCAGCGCTGTCAGTTGGCGATCTTCTCCGCGGCCTGATCGGCGGCGTTGCCGATCGATTCCGCCGCATTGCCGACGCTGCCGGCGGCATCGGCCACGGCATTGTCCTTGGCGATTTCGGCGTTCTGGCCCTGCATCAGGACGAAGCCGCCCACCAGCAGCGCGATGACCAGCACCACCAGCAGCATGACGCCGAACCCGCCCGAACGGCGCGGTTCCGCATCGCGGATGACTTCGGTACGGACATGCGTATTGCCTTCGGGCGTATCCACCCGCGTAATGCGTTCTTCTGTCATGCGAATTTCCCCTTCGCTATCGATGGACGGGGAAACGCCGGATGGGGCATGCGGTTCCGGAGCCGGTTCCGGGCGGGGTATTCCGCCCATCCGGTCTGCAAAGAAAAACGGCGGAGATTTCTCTCCGCCGTGTTTCGTCAATTGTTCATCAGGGAATCGATGGTACGTCGAAATCCGCGAGAAACGTCGTCTGCGGGTTGCCTCAACGCATCCAGCCAGGCAGCGATGTCGCCCAGTCCTTCATTGTCGTTGAGTGCATTCTGTTCGTGCATCTGCGCATACATTTGCTTCATGCTCGCCCTCATATCATACCGAGCCATTGGTCATGAAACTTGCAGATTTGACAGGCTTGTCAATAGAACAGCGGCTTCGTCATGAAATTGAAACGAATGACCGAAGCTGTGGCGGAAAAGCGACTTATTATTACTTTTGATTGCAGAAGGGGCTTGCGGTGATGCAAGATCGCGCAAGCAATTTTTTTTGGGCCGATGTCCCCGGACGGCTGACAGAGGACGATACGGAAGAATTGCGCGCTGCGTTGGCGATTCTATCGGGTCTCTCCGGCGGTGAGGCAGGTGGTTTCGATTGGCCTGACGATGTGGTGTCCATCAGCGCTGGGCTCGACGATTTCCAAAGCGAGATCGGGCGATATGTTGCATCCGGCAAGCGCGTAGTCGTGCTGGCCGGAAGAGCGCATGCCGCGCGCCGGCAGGCCGCGCTGGCGGCGGGCGCGGATGAATTTCTGTCTACGGGGCCCATCGAACCGACCGAACTGGCGGCGAGACTGCGGTGGCTGAACACCGGGTCTTCGCTGCCGCCGTCGATCCGGCTGGACGGGACCGTGCTGACGCTGGACGGCACGGACCATGCGCTGACCGAACGCGAGGCGCAGATCATGGCGCTGCTGATCGCGGCGAAAGGGCGGTTCGTGCCGCATGAAGACCTGCTGGCGCTGTGGGGCCGCCATGCGCATGACGCGCAATATGTGCGGGTCGCGATACGGGCGCTGCGCCGCCGGATCGAGCCCGAGCGCGACATGCCGCGCTATCTGCTGAGCGAACCGGCCATCGGTTACCGGCTGGGGCCGGGCCACGCGCCCGGCTGGCCGCCCGTCACCCCCTGATCACATGTAGAACATCACCAGCAGGATCGACAGCGTGGTCGCCATCAGCATGACGAGCGGCACGCCGGTGCGGATATAGTCGCGGAACTGATAGCCGCCCTCCTCCATGATCAGCATGTTGGTCTGATAGGCGATGGGCGTCGCGTAGCACAGGTTGCAGCCGAACAGCACGGCCAGGATCAAAGGTTCGGCAGGCAGGTTCAGCGTCTGCGCGATGTTGAACGCGATCGGCGTGCCCACCGTGGCCGCCGCCGCATTGGACGCGAAATTGGTCAGCAGCGTCACGAACAGCATGATCGCGGCCAGCACCGCGGCGGGCGGCAGGAATTGCAGCCCCGCCGACATGACGAGGCCCAGCCATTCCGCCGCCCCGCTTTCGAGGATCAGCCGACCGATCGCGATGCTGGCCGCGACCAGCACGATGACATTGGCCGACAGCGCCCTGCCCACCCGGTCGAACTTGACGCAGCCGGTGACGAACATGGCGATGGCCCCGCCCAGCGCGGCGATGGCGATGGGCCACAGGCCGAAGCTGGCGGTGGCGACCGAACCGACCATGATCGCGCCTGCCAGCACCGCCTTGGACCGGCGCGGCACTTCCTTCGCGCCTTCGAGCAGGAGCAGCCGGTCGGTCTCGGCGAATTCCTCGATCTCGGCGATCGGCCCCATGACGAGCAGCACGTCGCCGGCCTTCAGCTGAAGCTCGGAATATTCGTGGCGGCCCTTATCGGGTCCGCGCTGCTGCTGATGGATGCCGAGGACTGCGACGCCGAACTGGCCCGCGACGCCCGAGGACGGAATCGTCAGCCCGACGAGGCGTGATTCGGCGGTGATCGCCATTTCCACCACCACCACGTCGGCCTGCTGCGAATGGGCGGCGGCGTTCAGGCGCTCGATCACCCAGGCGGGCGCGACGCGGGCCTTGAAGGTGCGCATCGCCTCTTCCAGCGCGCGGTGCGATCCGCTGACGGGCAGTCGCGAATTGGCGGTGATCTGGCGGTCGAGCGGGCCTTCGAAGCGGAAATTGTCGGGCAGCTGCTCTTCGAGGTCGCGCGGGGTCAGGCCGATCAGTTCGGAATTGTCGTCGACCCGCAAGGTGGCGGCAAAGGCGCGGTGCTGGCGCAGATTCGCGGTGCCGTGATCGGGCAGCAGGCGCGGCATCACCAGCCACAGATAAGGCAGCGCCACCAGCGCGGCGATGGCGACGATGGGCGTGAAATCGAACACGCGCATGTGCTCCATGCCCAGATCCTCGGCGATGGAGACGACCAGCAGGTTGGTCGAGGTGCCGATGGTCGTCGCCATGCCGCCGATCAGCACCGCGGCATTGAGCGGGATCAGCGTTTTCGATGCCGCCATCGCGCCGCGTTCGGCCAGCGCCACGAAGATCGGCAGCAGCAGCACCAGCACCGGCGTGTCGTTCACCATCATCGACAGCAGCATCGCCATCAGCAGCGAGACCAGCATGCCGAGCTGCGTGTTGATCTTCCACACGCTGTCGAGGAAACGCGTCGCCGGTTCGAGCGCGCCGGTCACGACCAGCCCGCGGCCCATGATCATCAGCGCGCAGATGGTGATCAGCGCGGGATGGCCAAAGCCCGAGAATGCCAGCATCAGCCCGTCGGTGGGGTGCAGCGGATCAAGCGGGAAGAAGAACAGGCCCAGCGCAATGAGCGCGATGGTCGCAAGGCTTACGATCTCGGTCGCGATGCGGCCGCGCGCGAAGGCGATGAACATCCCCACGGTCAGCACCATGGCGCCCAGCGCGTGATATGTTGGAAAACCGGGCATTAATCAGCCCGATAACAGCCGTTTGACCGCCGCGCCAGCAAGATTGCTGCCCGATGAACGCGAATTTTTGCGGGAAGTGGTGCCCCTGGCCCGACTCGAACGGGCACGTCTTGCGACAAACGATTTTGAGTCGTTCGCGTCTACCATTCCGCCACAGGGGCACGTTTCGCGAATGCAAAGCGCGGTGGAGCAGGCCCTTTAGTAACAGAAGGACCTGCCATCAAGCAGGATAAAAGATCAATCCGCTTTCAATGCGCCCACCAGCAGCTTGTGCAGCCGCGAATGGAGCGTGTCGTTGCCGGCAAGGATCGTCTGGTCGCAGATCGGCAGCGAACGGCCCCGCCAGTCGGAGACGAAACCGCCCGCCTCGCGGATCAGCAGGCAGCCTGCCGCGCTGTCCCATGGCTTGAGGCCCGCTTCCCAGAAACCTTCGTACCGGCCCGCCGCGACCCATGCGAGGTCGAGCGAGGCCGCGCCGAAGCGGCGGATGCCCGCGACGCGCGGACCGATGGCGCTGGCGATCTTCATCCATTCGGGGAAATTGCCGTGGCCGCCGAACGGAATGCCCGTGGCGATCAGCGATTCGGACAGGTCGCGCCGGGCCGAAACGCGCAGGCGCGCATCGTGCAGCCATGCGCCGCGGCTCTTTTCCGCCCAGAAGCTTTCGTCGGTAATCGGCTGATAGACAAGCGCCGCGGTCACCTCGCCCCAGCCAGACCCGTCGAGCTTGGGTTCCTGCACCGCGATCGAAATCGCGAAATGCGGCATGCCGTGGAGGAAGTTGGTCGTGCCGTCGAGCGGATCGATCACGAAGCGCGGCTTGGTCTCGTCGCCCTTGATCTCGCCCGCTTCCTCAAGGAGGAAGCCCCAGTCGGGGCGCGCGGCGCGCAGTTCGTCCCACAGGATGCGCTCTGCCGCCTGGTCGGCCTTGGACACGAAATCGGCAGGCCCCTTGCGGCTGACCTGCAGATGCTCGACCTCGCCGAAATCGCGGCGCAAGCGCGAACCGGCCTTGCGGGCGGCGCGCTCTAGCACGCGAATGATACCGGAAACTGCCATATCGATTACTCTGGTTGGTAAGGTCTAAGGTGCCGGATTTGGGCCTAGGCCGGAGCGAAAATGGTGTCCGCCGAGAACCGGCGCCCCCGTAAACTGCTTTGGGCGTACTGCAAGTATGTGAGCACCGGAAGCGCAAGGCGGATGGCTTTCGCAGCCCGGCATGGGGCGAAAGCCGGTGCCTTAGCCGGCTTTGCCGACGTAGGTGCGCTCATACACATCGACCACGATGCGCGTGCCGCTTTCGATGTGGGGCGGGACCATCACGCGCACGCCGTTTTCAAGCACGGCGGGCTTGTAGCTGGAGGACGCGGTCTGACCCTTCACCACGGCGTCGGCCTCGACGATGGTGGCCTCGATCTGTTCGGGAAGCTGGACCGAGATGGGCTTTTCCTCCCACAGTTCCAGCGTGACCTGCATGCCGTCCTCAAGGAAGGCGGCCGCATCGCCGAGGAGGTCGGCGGGCAGGTTGATCTGCTCGTAGGTCTCGGTGTCCATGAACACCAGCATGTCGCCCTCGGCATAGAGGAACTGGAAGTCCTTGGTGTCGAGGCGGACGCGCTCGATCGTGTCGGCGCTGCGGAAGCGGACATTGGTCTTGCGGCCGTCCTGCAGGTTCTTCATCTCGACCTGCATGTACGCGCCGCCCTTGCCGGGCTGGGTGTGCTGGATCTTGGCGACCTTCCAGATGCCGCCTTCATATTCCAGGATATTGCCGGGACGGATGTCCACGCCGCTGATCTTCATATGCCGATTACCTGCCGATAGGGGGCGCTGGCGGCGCAAGGGCCGCAGGCGTCCGATTCCATGGATGAGAAAGAATTGAGCGCGCCCTTAGCGTCTGGCGAGAGGCGGCACAAGCCGCTAGGCTTTCGCGATGATTACGCAAGAAACGCCCAATGCCGATCTGGCAGAGTTGATCCGCACGATTCCCGACCACCCGAAGCCGGGGATCGTGTTTCGCGATATTTCCACCCTGATGCTGGACGGCGGCGCGTTCGCATCGACCATCGACCGGCTGGCTGAAGCGCTTGAGGGCGATCCTCCGGAGCTGATCGCCGGGACCGAGGCGCGGGGTTTCATCTTCGCCTCCGCCCTCGCCTATCGACTCGGCTGCGGGGTGCTGATGCTAAGGAAGCGGGGCAAGCTGCCCGGGCCGCGCGTTTCGGTCGAATATGCGCTGGAATACGGCACCGACATGCTGGAAATGCACGACGATGCCTGCGGACCCGGCGCGACGATCGTGCTGGTCGACGATCTGATCGCGACGGGAGGCACCGCGCTGGCGGCGGTGGAACTGCTGGAAGGGCGCGGATCGCATGTCCGCCAAGCGCTGTTCGTGATCGACCTGCCCGATCTGGGCGGCGCGCAGCGGCTGCGCGATGCGGGAGTGGAGGTCCATTCCCTGATTACCTTCGACGGCGACTGACGGGCTTCCAAAGCGCGGCATGCAAGCGCAGTTGCGCAGAATGAGGTTCAAGTGCCCGCGATAAAGGTCTAGGAGCGCGGTCATGTTCGAGGGACTCGACGCTCTGTTTCTGGCCCGTGCGCAATTCGCGTTCACGGTCAGCTTTCACTTCATCTTCCCATCGTTCTCGATCGGGCTGGCCAGCTATCTGGCGGTGCTTGAGGGAATGTGGCTGTGGACGGGGCGGGAGCGCTATCTCGACCTGTTCCGGTACTGGCTGAAGATCTTTGCCGTCGCCTTCGCCATGGGCGTCGTGTCGGGCATCGTGATGAGCTATCAGTTCGGCACCAACTGGTCGGTGTTCTCGGACAAGGCGGGGCCGGTCATCGGGCCGCTGATGGCTTACGAAGTGCTGACCGCCTTCTTCCTCGAAGCCGGGTTCTTGGGCGTCATGCTGTTCGGGATGGAGCGCGTGGGGCGCAAGCTGCATTTCGCCGCCACGCTGATGGTGGCGCTGGGCACATTCATCAGCGCGTTCTGGATCCTGTCGGTCAACAGCTGGATGCACACGCCCACCGGCTATGTCATCGGTGCGAACGGGCAGTTCCTGCCGGGCGACAGCTGGCTCGACATCATCTTCAACCCCAGCTTTCCCTATCGCCTCGTCCACACCGGGATCGCGGCCTATCTGACGACCGCGCTGGTCGTGGGCGGCGTCGGCGGGTGGCACCTGCTGCGCGATCATACGAACAAGCAGGCGCGCACCATGTTCTCGATGGCGATGGGCATGATCGTGGTGGTCGCGCCGATCCAGATATTCGCGGGCGACATGCACGGGCTGAACACGCTGGAGCATCAGCCCGCCAAGGTGATGGCGATGGAAGGCCATTTCGAAAGCCATCCCGACGGCGCGCCGCTGATCCTGTTCGGCATTCCCGACAGCGAGGATGAGACTGTGCGCTATGCGGTCGAAATTCCGAAAATGTCCTCGCTGATCCTGAAGCACGATCCGGATGCGCCGCTGGCGGGTCTGGACACGGTGCCGAGGGACGAACGCCCGCCGGTCGAGGTGATCTTCTGGACATTCCGCATCATGGTGGGGCTTGGCTTTGCGATGCTGGGGCTTGGGCTGTGGAGCCTGTTCGCGCGCGTCCGGGGCAAGCTCTACGACTGGCCGTGGCTGCACCGCGCGGCAATTCTGATGGGGCCGTCGGGCTTTGTCGCGGTGATCGCGGGCTGGTTCACCACCGAAGTCGGGCGGCAGCCCTATACTGTCTATGGCCTGCTGCGGACCGAGGATTCGGCAAGCCCGCTGGCGGCCCCCGCGCTGGGCGCATCGCTGACCGCCTTTGTGCTGGTCTATTTCGCGGTGTTCGGCGTGGGCGTGTGGTATATCCTGCGCCTGATGTCCTCGATGCCGCACAGCCATGAATCGGCGATGCAGCGCGGCGACGATGGCCCGATCCGCACGGCCGGCGTCACGCCCGGGCTTGGGCAGGACGACCTGCCGGCCGAGACCCGCGATACCCCGCCCATGGAAGAGGAAGGCGACTGATGGCCGTTTCCGTCGATCTGACCGTCATCTGGGCCTTCATCATCGCCTTTGCCATCTTTGCCTATGTGGTGATGGACGGGTTCGACCTTGGCATCGGCATATTGTTTCCCTCGATCGAGGCGGGGGTCGAGCGGGACCGAGCGATGAACGCCATCGCGCCGGTGTGGGACGGGAACGAGACCTGGCTGGTGCTGGGCGGCGGCGGATTGTTCGCGGCCTTTCCGCTGGCCTATGCGATCCTGCTGCCCGCCACCTATCCGCTGATCATCGCGATGCTGCTGGGGCTGGTGTTCCGGGGCGTGGCGTTCGAATATCGCTGGCGCGACCCGCGGCACCGCGCGTTCTGGGACTGGGCGTTCTGCGGTGGATCGCTGGTGGCGGCGCTGTCGCAGGGCATGGTGCTGGGCGCGATGCTGCAGGGCGTGACCATCGCGGACCGCGCCTATGCGGGCAGCTGGTTCGACTGGCTGACGCCCTATACGCTGCTGACGGGTGCGGGCACGGTCGCGGGCTATGCGCTGCTGGGCGCGTGCTGGCTGGTGTGGAAGACCAGCGGCAAGTGCCAGCTGCACGCCTATCGCATGGCGCGATACGCCTGCGCGATCACCGTGGTGCTGATGGGTGCGGTTTCGCTGTATAATATCGTGCTGCGCCCCGAATACGAGGAGCGCTGGCTGTCCGCGCCCGAGATCTATTACGCGTGGCCCATTCCGATCGCGACGGCGATCATCGCGATCTGGCTGTGGCGATCTTTGTGGAAGGGGCGCGAAGTGCTGCCGTTCTGGCTGGGCATCGCGCTGTTCGTGCTGGGCATGGTGGGGCTTGGCGCGACGATCTGGCCCAATGTGGTGCCCCCTGACCTTACCATCTGGGACGCCGCCGCGCCCGAACGCAGCCAGATATTCATGCTGGTGGGTGTCGCGATCACCATGCCGTTCATCTTGGCCTATACGTTCTGGGCCTATTGGGTGTTTCGCGGCAAGGTCGGCGACGAGGGGTATCATTGACGCGGCAGCACACCCCGCCCGGCGCGAAAGCCGAAGCGCGGCCGCTGTGGAAGCGGCTGGCCTGGATGGCGGGGATCTGGGCGGCCAGCGTCGCGGTGCTGGGCGCGGTCGGCTGGCTGATCAGGCTGTGGATCGCCTGACCGCCAGCCTCGCTTTGAGACAAGGCGGACTGGACGCGAAAGCGTTTTGGCACATTGTCGCTGAGAATATCGTGGCCGCGTAAAGCGGTATTGCGAATTCATTGGCAAGTCGCAACAATCGTGCAAAGCTGCTCATGCAGATTTGTTGACCGAACATGCGCCATCTTTGCCAGACAGGAGAACCGCCCATGGCCCTCACCCGCATTTCCGCCACATCTTTTGCCGCGCTTGCCATGACCTTGTCGCTGGCGGCCTGCGGCGAAACGGCGGATGACACGGCAGTGGCCGATACCGAAACGGAGATGGCCGCAGCGCCCGCCGACATGGATATCCTGAAGGTTCGCCACGATAATTTCGAGGGGATCGGCGATGCTTTCAAGGTGATCCGGGGCGAGCTTGAGAAGGGTTCTCCCGATTTCGATGCGATCCAGGCGAATGCGCGAATCATCGCTGACAATGCGGTGCTGATCCCCGAACATTTCCCCGAGTGCACCGGCCCCGCCGATGGCGCCGATACCGAGGCGCTGGACACGATCTGGGAAAAGCCGGAGGAGTTTTCCGCTGCGACCGAACGCATGCTGGGCGCAAGCCGCACCATGCTGGCCGCTGCCGACAGCCGCGATGCCGCCACCGTGCAGGCCGCGGTCAAGGAGCTGGGCGGCGCCTGCAAGAACTGTCACGACCAGTTCCGCGAAAAGGAAGACTGATCGGGCGCGGAACGCAAAGCCCGTTCGTGATTTGAGCGCGTAAATGCCCGAAAAACCTGTGAAACTCTGGGACCTGCCCGTTCGCATCTGCCACTGGGCATTCGTCCTGCTGATCCCCGCATTGTGGTGGACGGCAGAGAATAACGAGATGGGCTGGCACATGCGGCTGGGCCTGTCGCTGCTGGTGCTGGTGGTATTCCGCGTGCTGTGGGGCTTCTTCGGAAGCTCCACCGCGCGTTTCGGCTCTTTCGTGAAGGGGCCTCGGGCCGTGGCCGCCTATCTTCGGTCGCTGCGCGGCCGCCACGAACCGGCCGCGGGGCATAATGCGGCCGGAGGATGGAGCGTGCTGGCGCTGCTGAGCGCGATGCTGCTGCAGATCGCGATGGGGCTGTTTGCCGGCGATCCCTGTGACGGGGCGACCGGCCCGCTGAACGAACTGGTCGGGGTGATGACCGCCGACTGGTTGACCGACTGGCATCACAATTTCTTCTGGGTCCTCGTCGCCCTGATCGCGGTGCATATCGCCGCGATCATCTTCTATCTTGCGGTGATGCGCGAGAATCTGGTCGGCGCGATGATCACCGGACACCGCCCCTTGCCCGCCGGCAAGACAGGCATGGAGCCCGTACCCGTGTGGCGCGCAATCCTGTGCCTTGCCGCGTCGATGGCCTTTGGCGGCTGGATCTGGGTCGGCGCGCCGCCTTTCTGACATCGGGTCAAAACCGTGAGTGTGGCATTTTGTGCACTGCAACAAAGTAATCGGCAACGGGGGCTATGAATTGGCCCCTTTTTTTGTCACAATCCTGTTCGATGGTCGCAATCGACTGGCTTCGAATTTCAGGGGGGCTTGTCGGAACTACGCTGCGATGCGTGAAAATGGCCGGATTTTGGGCCAAGAGAACCGGAGAAGCCGATGAAGAAGATCATGCTTACTGCCGCTGCTGCATCCCTGCTGGCCGCGGGCCCCGTCATGGCAGCCGAGGATACGCGCGCGAGTGCACCTGCGAAGCAGGCCAGCCAGCTTGAGGCTTCGCCGATCCTGGCGGTTGCTGCTCTGGCCGGTTTCGTGCTTGCCATCGTGCTGGTCGCCGACGAAGACGACGACGAGCCGATCAGCGTCTGATTTTTTCAAACCGAACAAAGAAAGGGGCCCGGCGCGCGATGCATCGGGCCCCTTTCCGTTGGGGTAGCAAAGAGCGCTTTATGCGCCCTCGCCCCCGACCCCTGCCAGCGGTTCGCCCGGCATCAGCACATAGCGCCAGATCAGCGCGCCCAGCGCTCCGCCTACAAGTGGGGCGACCCAGAACAGCCAGAGCTGCGGAATCGCGGCCGTTTCGGCGAACAGCGCCACGCCGGTGGACCGCGCGGGATTGACCGAAGTATTGGTCACCGGGATCGAGACGAGGTGGATCAGCGTCAGCGCGAGCCCGATGCCGATCGGCGCGAAACCGCCCGGCACCGCCGCGCTGGTCGATCCCAGGATCACGATCAGGAAGCCCGCGGTCAGCACGATCTCGATCAGCAGCGCCGCCATCATCGAATAGCCGCCCGGCGACAGCAGGCCATAGCCATTGGTGGCAAAGCCGCCCGGCTCCCACCCCGCCTGCCCCGATGCGATGGCGAACAATACGGCCGCGGCGACGATGGCGCCCACCACCTGCGCGATCCAGTAGGGCACCAGATCCTTCCACGCGAAGCGCCGCGCCACGGCCAGCCCCAGCGACACCGCCGGGTTGAAATGCCCGCCCGAAATGCCGCCGACCGCATAGGCCATCGTCAGCACGGTCAGCCCGAATGCCAGCGACACGCCCGCAAAGCCGATGCCAAGTTCGGGAAATCCCGCCGCCAACACCGCCGCACCGCATCCACCGAATACCAGCCAGAACGTGCCGAAAAACTCGGCCGCCAGATTTCGCATCATCGCCTGTCACTCCCTCCAATCGCCCAAACAATGCCGATGAAGTTGGTGACATGATCGAGGTGGCAGGCAATCGGGGTAAACCCGCTGAATGAACGGTCACGCCCCCGTTTCGGAGGCGATCATTCCGCGCGCACTTGCATGTCTCTCGGGGTTTCGAAGCCGATACGAAAACCGCGGGCGGTGCCATATGCACCCCCCGCGGCCTTGTTTCACCGATAGAAGGGGATCAATGGTTGTCGCGCGGCAGTCCCTTGGTCTGGGCGATGCGCTGGTATTTCTCCGCGCCTTCGAGGATCGCGCCGGTGTTCATCTGGCCGACCACGCCGCGCTGCATTTCCTGCCACGGCGTCTGCGAGGCGGGATAGGGATAGCCGCCCTTGGCTTCCAGATCGGCGCGGCGCTGGGCCAGTTCCTCGTCGGGGATCAGCACGTTGACGGTGCCCTTGCGCAGGTCGATCCGCACGCGGTCGCCCGTCTTGAGCAGCGCCAGACCGCCCATCGCCGCCGCTTCTGGGCTGGCGTTGAGGATCGAAGGGCTTCCCGATGTGCCCGACTGGCGTCCGTCGCCGATGCAGGGCAGCGCCGAGACGCCTTCGGTAATCAGATAGCTGGGCGGGCGCATATTCACGACCTCTGCCGCGCCGGGATAGCCGATGGGGCCTGCGCCGCGCATGAACATCAGCGTCTGCGGCGTAATGTTCAGCGCCGGGTCGTCGATGCGCTCGTGATAATCCTCCGGACCGTCGAACACGACGGCGGGGCCTTCGAACGCCTCGGGGTCGTCGGGGTTCGAGAGATAGCGCTGGCGGAACTCGTCCGAGATCACGCTGGTCTTCATGATCGCGGCGTCGAACAGATTGCCCGACAGCACGATGAAGCCCGCGTCCTTCAGCAGCGGCTGATCGAAGCGCTTGATCACGCGCTCGTCCTCGATCGTGGCGTCGCGGCAATTGTCGCCCATGGTCTTGCCGTTGACGGTCATTGCGCCCTCGCGGATCAGGCCCTGCCCGATCAGCTGCGCGACCACGGCGGGGACGCCGCCGGCGCGGTAATATTCCTCGCCCAGATATTCGCCCGCGGGCTGCAGATTGACCAGCAGCGGGACGTGGTGGCCCAGCGTCTCCCATTCCTTCAGCTCAAGCTCGACCCCCATGTGGCGCGCGATGGCGGCAAGGTGGATCGGCGCATTGGTCGAACCGCCGATGGCCGAGTTGGTGACGATGGCATTGTGGAACGCGTCCTTCGTCATGATGTCCGACGGCTTGAGGTCTTCGTGCACCATCTCGACCACGCGCTTGCCGGTGAGATAGGCGCACTCCTGCCGGTCGCGATAGGGCGCGGGGATCGCGGCGGAACCGGGCAGCATCATGCCCAGCGCCTCGGCCAGCGAGTTCATCGTGGTCGCGGTGCCCATGGTGTTACAATAGCCCGTTGACGGGGCCGACGATGCGACCAGCTTGATGAAGCCCTCGTCGTCGATCTGGCCCGCGGCCAGCATCTGGCGCGCCTTCCACACGATGGTGCCCGAACCGGTCCGCTCACCCTTGTGCCAGCCGTTCAGCATGGGGCCGACCGACAGGGCGATGGCCGGGATGTTCACCGTGGCCGCCGCCATCAGCATGGCGGGCGTCGTCTTGTCGCAGCCGGTGGTCAGCACGACGCCGTCGAGCGGATAGCCGTACAGCGCCTCGACCAGACCCAGATAGGACAGGTTGCGGTCGAGCGCGGCGGTGGGCCGCTTGCCGGTTTCCTGGATCGGGTGGACCGGAAATTCCAGCGCGATGCCGCCCGCTTCGCGGATGCCTTCGCGCACGCGCTCCGCGAGCACCAGATGGTGGCGGTTGCAGGGCGACAGATCGCTGCCCGATTGCGCGATGCCGATGATCGGCTTGCCCGAGCGCAGTTCCTCGAGGCTGAGGCCGAAGTTCAGATAACGCTCAAGATAGAGCGCGGTCATGTCGATATTGTCGGGATTGTCGAACCAGGCGCGCGAGCGCAGTTTCGGCTTCTGGGTGTCGGTCATGATAGCGGTTACTCGGTTCAGCGGTCGACGGACACGCGATAGATCATGACATGCCGGTAGGGCTTGCCCGGATCGACGCGCGGAGAAACGAATTCGGGTTGGTTGGGGGCGTTGGGGAATTTCTGCGGTTCAAGCGCGATGCCGTCGCCCATGCGATAGACGTGGCTGTTCTTGCCGATATAGGTCCCGTCGAGGAAATTGCCGGTGTAAAGCTGCAGCCCCGGTTCGGTCGTCAGCACTTCCAGCACGCGGCCCGAGGCGGGATCCTCCAGACGGGCGGCCATTTCCGGCTCGGCCGTCACGCCCTTGTCCAGCGCGAAATTATGGTCGAAGCCGCGGCCGACGACGATCTGCGGATTGGTCCCGTCGCGCAGCCCGTCATGCAGCGGCTTGCCTGCGCGGAAATCGAACACCGACCCTTCGACGGGGCGCAATTCGCCGGTGGGGATCAGATTCTCGTTCACCGGGGTGTAATGGCTGGCGGGAATGGTCAGCACATTGCCCATCGCGCCCTCGGGTGCGCCCTCGCCCGCCATGTTGAACAGCGCGTGATTGGTCATGTTGATGATCGTTGGCTTGTTGGTCGTCGCGTCAAATTCGATGCGCAGCGAACCCGCGTCGTCGAGGAAATAGGTCACCGCCGCATTGACCGCTCCGGGATAGCCGTTCTCGCCGTCGGGGCTCTGCAGCGTCAGGCGCACGCTGGCGTTCGGGCCGGATTCCACCGATTCGACGGTCCAGTTGCGCACGTCCCACGCGCTGCCGCCGCCATGCAGCGAATTCGCGCCGTCGTTCTGGGTCAGCTGATAGGTCTTGCCGTCGAGCGTGAAGGCGCCGCCGTCGATGCGATTGGCATAGCGCCCGATGGTCGCGCCCCAATAGTTGGGTGCCTTTTCATAATCGGACACCTCGCCATAGCTGACGGCGATGTCCGCGACATTGCCGTCGCGGTCGGGGACCATGAATTCATGCAGCGTCGCGCCCAGGGTCAGGATGGAAACGGATACGCCGTTCTCGCCGGTCAGCGTGATTTCGGTCACTTCGGTGCCGTCGGCCAGCGTGCCGGCGGATTGCTGCGTCGCCTCTGCGGCCAGCGCGGGGGCGGCGCCCACCGACAGCGAGGCAAACGACAGGGCGGCAAATGCCGCGCCAGTCATGATATTCCAGCGATTCCTCATTCCCAATTCGCTCCCGTCTATGCATGGAGTTGTCGTGCCCCATTGACGGGACCCTTTCCTCGCATATAGTCCGACAAATCAAGAAAGCGCAAGCCGCTTCATAGGCAATGCAGGCCGCGCTGCGTCAGAGAGGAAACCGATGCCTTCAACCCCCTCGTCCCCCGGCGTGTCCAGTGATGGGCGCGCGTTGGCGCCCGACGGCACCGTCGTGAAATACGGCCCGGCGCTGACGCTGCTGGCCAGCCTGTTCTTCATGTGGGGCTTTATCACCGTCATCAACAACACGCTGCTGCCGCATCTGCGCAGCGTGTTCGACCTCAACTATACCGAGACGACGCTGATCGAATCGGTGTGGTTCATCGCCTATTTCGTGGCATCGATTCCCTCGGCCAAGCTGATCGAGCGGATCGGGTACAAGAGCTCGCTGGTGGTCGGCCTGCTGGTCATGGCGGCCGGATCGCTGGGCATGATGCTGGCAGCCAGCCTGCCGTCCTATGGTGTGACGCTGACCATGCTGTTCGTGATCGCCTGCGGGATCACCCTGCTGCAGGTCGCGGCCAATCCCTATGTCGCCGTCGTCGGCAAGCCCGAGACCGCGTCATCGCGCCTCAACCTCGTGCAGGCGATGAATTCGGCGGGCACGATGCTGGCTCCGCTGTTCGGCGCCTATCTGATCCTTGGCCGGTCGCGCGGCGGCACGGCAGAGGCCGGAACCGTCCTGACCGAAGCCGAACGGCTGGCCGATGCGCAATCGGTGATCCTGCCCTATGGCCTTGTCGCTGCGGTGCTGATCGTGCTGGCCATCATCATCGCGCGTTTTCCGCTGCCTGCGATGGGTTCGGCCAATGCGCGCAGTTCCAAGGAAGAGCGCAAGAACCTGTCGCTGTGGAAGCACCGCAATCTGGTGTTCGGCGTGCCCGCGATCTTCATCTACCTGATCGCGGAAATCGGCGTCGCCAATCTGTTCGTCAACTTCGTCGCCCAGCCCGACATCGCCAATCTAACCTATGAGCAGGCCGGCCGCTACCTGACCTTCCTGTGGGCGGGCATGATGGTCGGACGCTTTGCCGGATCCGCGATCATGCAGCGATTCGATCCGGGCCATGTGCTGGCGGTGTTTTCGGTCGGCGCGTTCGTGGTGATGATGATCACCGTCTTTGCCAGCGGTCCTGTCGCGATGTGGTCGCTGATCCTGGTGGGGCTGTTCCACTCGATCATGTTCCCCACGATCTTCACTTTGGGCATCAAGGGTCTTGGCCCGCTGACCGAGGAAGGATCGGGCCTGCTGATCATGGCGATCGCGGGCGGCGCGCTGGTCGTGGTGCAGGGCTGGCTTGCCGACCGCTATGGCCTGCAGCTGTCGTTCCTGCTGACCGCGGTGTGCGAGCTTTACATCCTGTTCTACGCCTTGTGGGGCAGCAAGCCGACGCAGGCGCTGCCCGAGCCGAAGGTGCAGGCCGCGGCCTGATTCGCCATCGACCGGCATGAAATGGAAAGGGCGGCACTTGCGGGTGCCGCCCTTTTTCGTCTTTTCGTCCGGATGCAGCCTCTCGCCCGTCAGCCGCGGTCAGGCCGCGAGGATCGGGATCATTCCTCCATCGCGCTGCGCGTATCGTCCAGGGCGAGTTCGACCAGCACGTTCATCGCCGCCGCCGCCGCCTCGCCGTCGCCGGCTGCGATCGCGTCATAGACCAGCACGTGGTCCGGCATGGGATTGCGCGGCAGGGCGCGCGAACGCTGCTTGAACTGGGTCGTCCAGTTGACCGCGGCGCCGATGCTGGCGCTCAGCACCATCAGCGCGTCGTTGCGGGTCGCCTGCAGGATCGCATTGTGGAAATCGCGGTCCGCGGCGCGCCCGGCCTCAGTCGTCAGCGTATGGCGGCGCATGTCGGCCAGTGCGGCCTTCATGGTCTTGAGGTCGTCGCGATCGCGGCGCTGCGCGGCAAGGCGGGCCGCGGCCGGTTCGACGATGGCGCGCAGTTCGAACAGGCTGCGCACGAATTCGACATCGGGATCGCCGGTGAAGGCCCAGCCCAACACATCGGGATCGAGCAGGTTCCAGCGGTCGCGCGGCATGACGCGCGTACCCGCCTTGGGCCGGCTGGCGACCAGTCCCTTGGCCGTCAGCACCTGTATCGCCTCGCGATAGGCGCTGCGCGAAACCTTCAATTCCTCGGCAAAGGCGACCTCGCCGGAAAGAATGTCTCCCGGTTGGTACTTGCCTGACAAGATCTCCGTTCCCAGCTTGTGGGCGATCGCGCCGTGCAGGCGCCGTCCGGGGCCGCGCACATCCTTGGTTGCCTTCTTGTCGTCCGTTTCGGTCGAGATGCTATCGGTTTTCACAGTTTTTCGTCCCTCCAGCGGCGAACCTATCAGTCCGGTGGACACGAAGGAACACAAAGATTGCGTTTAACGTGCGCCCGTAATATGTCGGAGTAAATAGGGAGATACCAATGAACGAATTTCGCTCCGTGATCGCCGAAACCGGCGAAGCCCATGGCGACCCCCTCACCGTCCATGGACCCGACGATGTCGCGGCCGCCTGCGCCGCAGCCGATGCCGCATTCGATAGCTATCGCGCGACCAGCAACGAGGAACGCGCCGCTTTCCTTGAGCGAATCGCCGACGAGATCATGGGTCTCGGCGATGCGCTGATCGATGCCTATACCCGCGAAAGCGGCCTGCCGCGCGGACGCGCCGAAGGCGAGCGTGGCCGCACCTGCGGACAGATGAAGATGTTCGCCGATGTCGTGCGCAAGGGTCAGTGGGAACAGATCCGCATCGATCCCGCCATGCCCGACCGTGCGCCCCTGCCCCGCCCCGATCTGCGCCTGCGCATGATCCCGGTCGGTCCGGTGGCGATCTTCGGCGCGTCCAACTTCCCGCTCGCCTTCTCCACCGCGGGCGGTGACACCGCTTCGGCGCTTGCGGCCGGTTGCCCGGTCGTCGTGAAGGGCCATCCGGCGCACCCCGAAACTGGCGGTCTTGTCGCCAGCGCCATCGCCAAGGCGGTTGCCGCCAGCGGCCTGCCCGAAGGCGTGTTCCAGCATCTGATGGGCCCCTCGAACGAGCTGGGCGCCGCGCTTGTGAAGGATCCGCGCATCATGGCGGTGGGCTTCACCGGTTCGCGCGCAGGCGGCCTTGCGCTGGCCAAGCTGGCGCAGGAACGTCCGGTGCCGATCCCGGTCTATGCCGAGATGTCGAGCATCAATCCCGTCATCCTGATGCCCTCGGCCCTCAAGGCGCGCGGATCGGACCTGGGCACGGCTTTCGTCGGTTCGCTAACCATGGGCGCGGGCCAGTTCTGCACCAATCCGGGCCTTGTCCTTGCCATCGAAGGCGACGGGATCGAGGAATTCATCACTGCGGCGAGCGGCGGCGTGTCCGAAGCCAAGCCGCAGACCATGCTCACCAAGGGCATCGCCGCGGCCTATGCCAAGGGCTTGGAAGTGCTGTCGGGCCTGCCCGGCGTCGACACGCTGGCCAAGGGCGAGGAAGGCAGCGTCACCACCGGCGGCACCGCGTTGTTCCAGACCTCGGCCGAGAAGTTCCTGGCCGAACCGGCGATCGCGCATGAAGTGTTCGGTTCGTCCTCGGTCATCGTTCGCTGCAAGGACGAGGCGGAACTGAAATCCGTGCTGGAGGCGCTGGAAGGACAGCTGACCGCGACGCTGCACATGGACGAGGCGGACGAGCCGATGGCCGCGCGCCTGATGCCCGTGCTGGAACGCCGCGTCGGACGCATCCTTGCCAATGGCTGGCCCACGGGTGTCGAGGTCTGCCACGCGATGGTGCATGGCGGTCCCTTCCCCTCGACCACCGACCCGCGGACCACGTCGGTCGGCAGCCTTGCCATCGACCGGTTCCTGCGTCCGGTCAGCTATCAGAACCTCGCCGCCTCGCTTCTGCCGCCCGAACTGCGCGACGAAGCCAAGGGTGACGGCATACCGCGCCTGATCGACGGCAAGCTGACCGTCGGCTGACAAGACCACCATCCTCGCGGCGCGCCCCGGCAACAAGGGGCGCGCCGTGACAGGGAGAGTACGACTGCAATGCCCTTTCTTCGCCTGCTTCAGCACCGCGCGGCCGACGGTTCGCGCTCTGTCATCCTTGCAGAGGACGACACGGCCCATTTCCTTGAAGGCGTCGGCTCGGTCCGCGAACTGGCGCTGCGCGCCATCGCAGCGGGCGACACGCTGGAGGCCGCGGCGCGCGCCTGCGGCATGGGCGCTTCGGTCGATATCGCCGCCGAACTGGCCGCCGGAAGGCTGCTGGCCCCGATCGACCACGAGGATCCGGCCCATTTGCTGATGACCGGCACGGGGCTGACGCATCTGGGTTCCGCCGAAGGGCGCGACAAGATGCACAAGGCCGCCGCCGCGGGCGAGAACGTCACCGATTCGATGCGCATGTTCCTGGAAGGGCTGGAAGGCGGCAAGCCGTCCGATGGCGCGGTGGGGCAGCAGCCGGAATGGTTCTACAAGGGTGACGGGTCGCAGCTGGTCGGGCCGGATCAACCACTCACCATGCCGTCCTTCGCGCAGGACGGCGGCGAGGAGCCGGAGCTGGCGGGCATCTATATCGTCGGCGATGACGGCACGCCCTACCGCCTTGGCGTCGCGCTGGCGAACGAGTTCAGCGACCACGTGACCGAGCGGCATAATTATCTGTGGCTTGCGCATTCGAAGTTGCGGCAGGCCGCGCTTGGACCCGAGCTGCTGCTGGGCACGCCGCCCAGCCATGTCGAGGGGACCAGCCGGATCCTGCGCGATGGTAAGACGATCTGGGAAATGCCGTTCCTGTCGGGCGAAACCAATATGTCGCACAGCCTTGGCAATCTGGAACATCATCATTTCAAATATGATCTGTTCTGCCGCCCCGGCGACATTCACGTCCATTTCTTCGGCACGGCCACGCTGTCGTTCAGCGACGGGATCGAGACGAAGGAAGGCGACGTGTTCGAGATCTCGGCCGCGCCCTTCGCGCTGCCCGTGTCCAACCGCCTGACCCGCGCCAGCGAGCGCGCGGTCAAGGTCAAGGTGCTGTAAGGGCCATGGAACCGATCCGTATCGCGCTTGTCGGCATCGGCAAGATCGCCCGCGACCAGCATATCCCCGCCATCGACGGCTCACCCGCCTTCAGCCTGGCCGCAACGGTCAGTCCGAACCACAAGGGGCCGGAGGGGATTGCGCATCACGCCAGCCTTGACGAATTGCTGGAAAAAGGGCCCGCGATCGACGCGGTCGCGCTCTGCACCCCGCCGCAGGTTCGTTATGATCTTGCAGTTCAGGCGCTGAAGCGCGGGGTTCACGTCTTCCTCGAAAAACCGCCGGGTGCGACCTTGTCCGAAGTCGTCGCCCTGCGCGACCGCGCCGACAAGGTAGGGGTCACGCTGTTCGCATCGTGGCATTCGCGTTTTGCCGCGGGCGTGGCCCCGGCCCGCGCATGGCTGTCGGACCGCACGGTGCAGAAGGTGTCCATCGTCTGGCGAGAGGACGTGCGCGTCTGGCATCCCGGACAGGACTGGATCTGGGAGCCGGGCGGTCTTGGCGTGTTCGATCCCGGCATCAACGCGCTGTCGATCCTGACCCATATCATGCCGCGCCCCGTCTTCATGAAGAGCGCGGCGCTGTGCATCCCTGAAAATCGCGCGGCGCCCATCGCGGCCGATATCCAGTTCAGCGATACCGCCGGCGCGCCGATCCACATGGATCTCGACTGGCGGCAGACCGGGCCGCAAAGCTGGGACATCGTGGTCGAGACCGATGCGGGCACGCTGAAGCTGTCGCAAGGCGGGGCCGTGCTGACCCTGCCTTCGGGTACCGAGCATAACGAGGACCTGGAATATCCGGGCCTCTATTCACGTTTCGCCAATCTGATCCGCGGCGGGCGCAGCGATGTCGATATCGACCCGTTCCGCCTTGTCGCCGACGCGTTCCTGCGCGGCCACCGGCAGATTGTCGAACCGTTCCACGACTGATCCGCCGGGAGGGGACAGAACAATGATCAAGACCATTCGCAATACCGCCGCCGCCATGCTTCTTGGTGCGACGGCGCTGTCGGCCCCTGCGCTGGCCGATACCAATGGACAGCCGACCACCGCCAGCATCGATGCCGATGCCGAAGGGCCCGTCTATGACAAGGCGATGTTCACCCAGTTCGCCGAGCATCTGGGCACGGGCATCTATGGCGGCCTGTGGGTCGGCAAGGATAGCGAGATCCCCAACACCAACGGGTTTCGCAACGACGTGGTCGGCGCGCTGCGCGATCTGTCAGTGCCGGTGATCCGCTGGCCGGGCGGCTGCTTTGCCGACGAATATCACTGGCGCGAGGGCATCGGCCCGCAAAACGAGCGTCCGGTCAAGGTCAACACCCATTGGGGCGGCGTGACCGAGCCCAACGAAGTCGGCACGCATGAATTCTTCGAGCTTGTCCGGCAGGTCGGCGCGGAGGCCTATGTCGCGGGCAATGTCGGCAACGGCACGCCGCAGGAAATGGCGGAATGGGTCGAATACATGACCGCCCCTGCCGGAACGCTGGCCGATCTGCGCGCCGAGAACGGCCATCCCGAACCCTGGGACGTGCCCTATTTCGGCATCGGTAACGAGCTGTGGGGTTGCGGGGGCAACATGCGGCCCGAATATGCCGCCGACGTCACGCGCCGCTATGCGACCTTCATCAAGGCCCCCGCCGATACCAAGATCCTGAAGATTGCCGCGGGCGCCAATAACGACGATTACAACTGGACCGAGACCATGGTGCGGGTCGCGGGCAATATGCTCGACGGCTTGTCGCTGCATTACTACACCCTGCCCGAAGGCGGCTGGCCGCCCAAGGCAGACCCCGTCAATTTCGACGAGACCGGCTGGGCCGATACGCTGGCGGCCACCTGGCGCATGGACGAGTTCATTGCCGGCCACAGCGCCGCGATGGACAAGCACGATCCGGAAAAGCGCCTGTTCCTTGCCGTGGACGAATGGGGCGCGTGGTATGCGCAGGATCCCGGCACGCATCCGGGCTTTCTGCGGCAGCAGAACACGATGCGCGACGCGCTGATCGCGGCGATCAACCTCGACATTTTTGCCAAGCATGCCGACCGGGTGCGCATGTCGGCCATCGCACAGATGGTGAACGTGCTGCAGGCGATGATCTTTACCGAGGGCGACCAGATGGTGCTGACGCCCACCTATCACGTGTTCGAGATGTACAAGCCGTGGCAGGACGCCACCGTGCTTCCCATCGCAATCGACACGCCGACCTATAGCCATGGCGAGTTTTCGCTTCCGGCGGTCAGCGGTTCGGCGGTTCGGGCCAGGGACGGCAAGGTTCACGTGGGCCTGTCGAATGCCGATCCCGACGAAGCGAACAGCGTGACCATCGATCTGGACGGGCTGGATGCGTCGCGCGTCACGGGCCGGATCCTGACCGCGCCCGCGATCAATTCGCACAACAGCTTCGACAATCCGGAAGCGGTGAAGCCTGCAAGCTTCAGCGCGGCGCGGATCCGGAACGGCAAGCTGTCGGTCACGCTGCCTGCCAAGTCGGTCGTCGTCCTCGAACTGCAATGAGCGGGGACCATGTCCTCGGCGACTGGGGCACCAGCCGTCTGCGGCTCTACCGCATGCGCGGTGGAGCCGTGACGGCGCGGCTTCAGGGACCGGGGATCGGGGGGTTGGCCGACCCCCCGGCAGCCGTGCTAACCGGATTGCTGGAGCAATGGCTGCAGGAGGGCTCGCTGGAAGGCGGGGTCATCCTGTGCGGCATGGCGGGGGCAAAGGGCGCGCTGGTCGAGGCCGGTTATGCCCCCTGCCCCGCCGGTCGCGGGTCGTGGCTGCAATCGCGGTCGATGTTGACCGTGGCAGGCCTGCCCGTCGCCGTTCTGCCGGGACTGAGCCATCGGGGCGCAGACGGCGTTCCCGACGTCATGCGGGGCGAGGAAACGCAGGTTTTCGGCGCAACGGCCCTGCATCCTGAGCTGGCGGAGGGCGAGCATCTGATCGCGCTGCCCGGCACGCATTGCAAATGGGTGCGGCTGAAGGATGGCGACATCACCGGCTTTTCGACATGGCCGACCGGGGAATTGTTCGCGCTTCTGTCTGAGCAATCGACATTGGCCGGGCCTGTCGATGGCGGCAGCGGCGAATTCGACGAGGGGTTCGAGCGGGGGCTTGCCCGGCGGGCCGATCCGGTGCCTGCTGCACTGTTCGAGGCGCGGGCCGCGCGCATGGTCGATGGCAGGTCGCAGGCGTGGTCGCGCGGCTATCTGTCGGGGGTGTTGATCGGTTCGGAAATGTCCGCGCTGTCGCCGCAGGACACGGTGGTCACGCTAATTGGAGAGGCCGCGCTGGTGTCGCTTTACGAACGAGCGCTGGCGGCGATGGGCCGTGCGGTGCAGCGCGTGGACGCCGAAGCTGCGGTGATCGCGGGGCTGGAACTGGCGCGCCGTGCCGCTCAGGGAGAACAGATCGCATGAGGCTGCAGGACGCACTGGATGCAGGAGCGCCGCCGATCGTCGCGATCCTGCGCGGCATAAGGACCGACGAATCCGCCGAAATTGCCGAGGCGCTGGTCTCTGCCGGTATTCGCCTGATCGAGGTGCCGTTCAATTCGCCCGATCCGGCCGGTTCGATTGCCGCCATGGTCGATGCGGTCGGCGAACAGGCTGCCATCGGCGGGGGCACGGTCGTCGCCAAACCCATGGCCGAAGCGCTGGCGGCGGCGGGCGGCAGCTTCATGGTGTCGCCCAATATCGATCCCGACGTCATCGCGCGGGCCAGGGAACTAGGCCTCGACCTGCTGCCCGGATTTCTCACCCCGACAGAGGCTTTCGCGGCAGTCGGCGCAGGTGCACGGGATCTCAAGATCTTTCCCGGTTCGGTGCTGGGCAGCCATTACGTAAAGGCGGTCGGCGAAGTGCTGCCTGCCGATGTGCGCCTGTGGGCCGTGGGCGGTGTTGGCGCGGCCAATATTGCGGAATATCGCGCCGCGGGCGTGTTCGGGATCGGCGCTGGCGGCAGCCTCTATCGCCCCGGCGACGATGCCTCCGCCGTTGCCGCCAAGGCACGCGCGCTGGTCGAAGCGTGGAATGCAGTGGAAGGATCCTGATGTCTGTGCTTTCGAAAATCACCCCCCTGCTCGCGCTCTCGGCTCTGGCGCTGACGGCGCCTGCCGCGGCGCAGGACGATGCGGCGGGCACCACGCTGAACGACAGGCTGTCGGGCGATCTCATCACCCACGACCCGGTCATCATCCGCGAGGACGATACCTATTACGTCTTCACCACGGTCGGCCGCTATATCGGGATCAAGACCTCGCCCGATCTGGAACACTGGACCAATGCGGGTGCGGTGTTCGAGGAGATCCCGGCGTGGGCGAAAGAGGCCGTTCCGGGGACCGAGGGCATCTGGGCGCCCGACATCGCCTTTGTCGATGGCGAGTACCGGCTGTATTATTCCATCAGCACCTTCGGATCGAACCGGTCGGCCATCGGCCTTGCGACCAACAAGACGCTGGACCCTGATGCGAAGGATTATCGCTGGGAGGATCAGGGCATGGTCGTCATGTCCACGAAGAACAGCGATTTCAATGCGATCGACCCCAATCTGATCGTCGATGCCGAAGGGCGCCACTGGCTGGCGCTGGGCAGTTTCTGGTCGGGGATCAAGCTGTTTCCGCTGAACCCCGAAACCGGCAAGCCGGAACCGGGGGCGGAGCCCTATTCCATCGCGCGCAGGCTGGGTGTCGAAGGCGGCCCTAACCCGATCGAGGCGCCTTTCATTTTCCGGCACGACGGCTGGTACTACATGCTCAACTCGTTCGACTATTGCTGCAAGGGCGTGAACAGCACCTATTACACCGTGGTCGCGCGGTCGCGGAACGTCACCGGGCCCTATCGCGGCAAGGACGGGACCGAGGCGATGATGGGCGGCGGCACGATCTTCCTGCGCGCCGATCTGCAGGAGAAGGAGCGCTTTCGCGGCCCCGGCCACGCAGGCTTCTTCACCGACGAGGATGGCACCAGCTATGTCGTCTATCACGCCTATGACAAGGATGCCGATGGCGCGCCCAAGCTGCGCATCGCGCCGATCCGCTGGGGCGAGGACGGCTGGCCCGTCGCCGAATACTGATCACTAACAAGACCGGAGAGGTTTCATGTCGTTCAAACTTTCGCGCAGGGCCTTTGCCGCCAGCGCCGCGCTTGTCCCGATTGCCTGCACGAATGCGGGGCCGATGCGCTCGGCGGCTTCGACGGGGGCGGACCCGGACAAGCGGATCGTCAATCCGCTGATCAAGAACCGCGCCGATGCGCAGATCTTCCGGCACGACGACGGTTTCTACTACATGACCGGATCGGTGCCCGAATACGACCGGCTGGTGCTGCGACGCGCGCGCACCATCGCCGGGCTGACCGATGCCGAGGAGCGCGTGTTGTGGCGCCATCAGGACACCGGGCCGATGTCGGGCTTCCTCTGGGCGCCGGAGCTGCATCTGGTCGATGGCCGCTGGATCGTCTATTTCGCGGCGGGCCCCAGCGGCGGCGGCGAGGACGTGTTCCGTATCCGCACCTATGCCGTGGTCTGCGACGGCAGCGATCCGATGAGCGGCAACTGGTCGGTGCTGGGCGAGTTCAAGGGGCCGTGGGACAGCTTCAACCTCGATTCCACGATCTTCTATCACAACGGCACACGCTATTTCGCATGGGCGCAGCGCGAGCCGGGGATCGAGACCAATTCCAACATCTATATCGCGCCGATGGCCTCGCCGCTGACGCTGGCGGCAGCGCCCGCGCGGCTTTCGGTGCCCGAGCTGGACTGGGAGATCCGCGGCTTCAAGGTGAACGAGGCGCAGGCGATCCTGCAGCGCAACGGCAAGATCTTCATGACCTATTCGGCCAGCGCGACCGACGACCGCTATGTGCTGGGCCTGCTGACGGCCGATGCCGATGCGAACATCATGGACCCGGGCGCATGGACCAAGTCGCAGCAGCCGGTGTTCCAGACCAGCGTGGCGACCAGCGTCTATGGCCCCGGTCACAACAGCTTTACCGTGGATGAGAACGGCCATGACATGCTGGTCTATCATGGGCGCGACTACAAGGAGATCGAGGGCGATCCGCTGTTCAATCCCGACCGTCACACGCGGGTCCAGCGCCTCTATTACGACCGCGAGGGCAATCCGGATTTCGGCGTGCCGGTCGGCAATGGCCCCCTGCCCGACCGCTATGGCGTGCCGGACCGCGAATGGACCTTCCTGGCGCATCAGGGCCAGTCCCTGATGACGGGCGATGCGCCGCTGCCCAATACGCAATTTCGCGCGTGGCCTGAACAGGGTGACGCGATCCGCCTGTCGCCCATCCTGCTGCGCGACCAGCACCTTTTTGTCGGCGAAAACGGAGTCGTTTCGATCGGCACGGCAGCGCGCGCGGGCAGCGACATGTTCCGCCATGTGCCCGGACCGGTCGAGGGGACGGTGCGGATCGAATCCCTCGCCTTTCCGGGTCAGGCACTGGCCCGTAGCGGCAGCGGCATCGCGCTTGCCGCCATTGATAGCGGTAACACGGTCTGGACGCTGGGCTGACTGGCGTAAACTCAGACAATTACCCGGGTGGCGCCATCAGGTCTGTGTATTCGTGATAGCGGTAACATCATGGGCAAGATTGGCTGAAACGTGCGGGTTATACGGACAAATCGGGACGGCCGTCGCAGTATTGCAACAGCGACGGCAGTTTTGACACCGCGCGCCAAAATTTCCTCTTGCATGTTATAACTCCGACAAATAACAGGACCCATCAGGTTAGAAAGAGGCATGGTATCGACCAGCCTCGATGGGAGGGTAGTGTCATGGCGCTCAAGCCAATCGCATTGTGTACCGCATCCGTTTTCGCTCTGGGCTTCGCGGGTATCGTCCATGCGCAAGACGCCGCGCCCGGCGACTTGCCGACAACTGACTCGCAGGCCGGCGACACCAGCGGGCCGCCCGCCGATGACGTGATCGTGGTCACGGGCGTCAAGGCGTCGATCATCGGCGCGCTGGATGTGCGTCGCGAATCCGTGCAGATCGTCGACTCGGTCGTGGCCGAGGATGTCGGCAAATTGCCGGACAACAACGTGGTCGAGGCGCTGCAGCGCGTGACCGGTATCCAGGTCACCGACCGTGCCGGCGGCGAGACCGCCTTCATCACCATTCGCGGCCTGCCCGATCCGGTTACCACCTGGAACGGGCGCAACATCTTTACCGCGGGCGGCACCTCGTTCGCGCTGCAGGATATTTCGGCCAACCTCGTCAGGCAGATCGACGTCTACAAGACGCGTTCGGCGGACCAGCTCGAATTCGGACTTGCCGGACAGATCGACGTGCAGACGCGCCGCCCGTTCGACTTCGACGGGTTCACCGTGTCGGGCCTCGCCCGCGGCATCTACAGCGAGCTGGCGGACGAGTTCAATCCGAACGTCGCGCTGCTGGTCAGCGATACGTGGGACACCGACATCGGCGAAATCGGCGTGCTGGTGAACGGCAGCTACACCAAGTACAAATATCGCAACATGAACGTGCAGGCGGGCGCGATGGTGCCCTTCGCGACCGAGAACCCGCCCGAGGGTTCGAACCTGTTGCCGCTTGAGCGCATCTTCCCCAGTAACAACCCCGAATTCGCCAGCTGGACGCCGGGGCTGAACGCAGGGCTTCCCACCGCCCCCGGCTCAACCTTCAACTATGGGCCCGATGGCGGGGTCGAGGTTCCCTATTACCTGTCGCGTGACGCGGTCATCAGCTCGGACCTCTATGGCGAGCGTGAGCGTCCTTCGGTCAACGCGGCGCTGCAATGGGCGCCGAACGGCAGCTCGGTCTATACGGCCGAGTTCTATTACACCGGCTTCCGCGGCAACACGTTCAACTCGCTGTTCTTCAATTTCGCCGACTGGTGGAACGCGCTGGGTCCGAACCCTGCCGAGACGTTCGAGCTGTATGAAGGCACCAATATCATCAAGTCGCGCCAGGTCGGCGATGTCTATGGCTTCAACAGCGGCGACTATGGCACCGCCAAGACCGACAGCTATGTCTATGCGGTAAACGGCGCGTGGGATCTGGGCAATCACGGCCAGATCACCGCCGATCTTGCCTATCAGGACAGCACCAACGAAACCTCGTTCATCGCGGTTCGCACCGATCACGCCGGTTTCAGGCAGGACATCGACGTCGATTTCAACGCTGGCGGCGGCATTCCTTCCTACAGCTTCAGCGATCCCGATCTGCACACCGATCCCTCGCGCTGGTTCGTGCGCGACCTGTTCGACAATGCGAACCGGGCCGAAGGCAGCGCATGGACCTTCATGCTCGACGGTTACTACGAGTTCGACGAAGGCTTCTTCCGCCGCGTCAAGGCGGGCTTCCGCTTCGACGACCGCGACACCAGCACATTTGTGCGCGAACAGGGCGCGGGCGGTCTGGGCATCAGCCTGGCCGAGCTGGGCGAGCAGTACCAGTTCACCAACAAGGGCTTCTATGACGGCAAGGCCGATGTGCCGACCAGCTGGGTGCTGGCCGACGGTCCCGCGATCTATGAAAACCGCGATGCGATCCGCCAGCTCTATCAGCCGAACAATCCCAATATCCTTCTGTCGGACCAGCTGACGTTCGACCGGGTGTTCGACATCAACGAAGTGACCATGTCGGCCTATCTTCTGGCCGATGGCGAGGTCGACATCTTTGGTCGTCCGCTGCTGGTTCAGGGCGGTGCGCGGCTTGTCGCGATCGACACCGACTACAACTACTTCGACCGTCTCAACAATTTCGCCGAGAGCAATGTCTCGACGAACCAGATGAAGGTGCTGCCCAGCTTTACCCTGCGGTATGAAGTCACGCCCGACGTGCGCCTGCGCTTCAACTATGGCGAAACGCTGCGCCGCCCGGCATTCGGCGATCTCAACCCCAATGTCGCGCTGGTGGGCGATCTCTCGCGCCTCGGCTTCGGCACGGGCAGCGCGGGCAATCCCGAGCTGAGGGCCACCGAGTCCAAGAACTTCGACCTTGCGCTGGAATGGTATTTCGATCGCAGCAGCGCGATCACCCTCACCGCCTTCCGCCGCGAGATCGACGGGCTGGTCGTTCCGCTGACGCAGCTGGAATTCATTCCCGACAATCCGATCGTTGGCGACACCGCGACCGATTTCTTCCAGATCACCCGCCCGTCGAACGCATCGGACGGCTGGCTGCAGGGTCTGGAACTGGGGCTGACCTATTTCCCCGACTATCTGCCGGGTCTTCTCGACGGTCTGGGTTTCCAGGGCAGCGTCACCTATCTCGATTCCGAGCAGACGATCCCCGACACCGATGTCGACGGCAATCTGACCGAGACCGAGTCGCAGTTCTTCAACGTGTCCAAGTTCTCGTACAACGCGACGCTGGCCTATGACCGCGGTCCGATCGGTGCGCGCCTGTCCTATGTATGGCGCGACGGCTTCCTGCGCTTCAACGAGGCGCGGGCCTTCGCCAACCCGATCGGCATGTGGCGCCGGCCCGAGGACAGCCTGGACTTCCAGCTGACCTGGGACGTGACGCAGGATGTCGCGCTGACCTTCGACGCGGTGAACCTGACCAAGTCGAGGCAGCAGGAATACTACAAATACGCAGACGCGGGTAATCCCGAGCAGTTCAACACCAATTCGCTGCTGCTCGACCGTACATTCGCGCTGGGCGTGCGGTTTACCTTCGACTGATCCGAACCCGGCCGGGCGTGGCCATGCGGCCCTGCCCGGCCCGTCGTCGGCGGCTGCCTGCCGGGCAATCCGCTCCCTCTCTCCCGTCCGGAAGGGGCCGCCGATGTCGCACGGACAGAAGGGTCAAGGCGCGCTGCCGGAATGGATCGAGCCTGCCCGCCGCGATCTTGCTCGCGGCGGGCGTTTCCGGAAACGCCGGCCCTTCTGTCCGCGCAAGGGAATTGATCGGGGGCAGCCGCTGCCACCGGATTTGACGGCGGAATAGGGTCTGGCCGGGCCGCCGGGCTCCCGCCGCTCTATCCGACGCCAATGAACGACGTCCGCAAGTGGGTGGCCCCATTTCGGGATAGGCCCAATCGACGCCCGCATCCTATCGCCAGTGCGCGCGCAATCATGCCCCGAGCGATCCGGCTGGCCGAATTCACGGTGGCGACCTCCGACCATCGGGGCACGATCCTACCGTCAGCAAAGGGGAGCGGCGCGCGGGTTTCGATAGATCGGGAAAATGGCTGGGGCGGCAGGATTCGAACCTGCGCATGCCGGTACCAAAAACCCGCCTTCAGCGCTGATTTTGTTGCCGAACTTTGCGGAACGCCAATTTTCGTGAGCACGATAAATCAATAACTTATAAGAGAAGTGCGGAACAGAACCGTCGAAAACTCTTTAGCAAGACTCGACTCTCTAGGACCGTTCGCATGATCCCCCTCATCGACTATGGACCTACAGTAATCCTGCCCCGGGGGGAGCATGACGCCAAACAACGAGCGAGAAGTCGTTCAGTTTACCGTCCACCTGAACACGACACCGCAGGGCCGCTTCGGAGATATCGAAGATTTAGCCGAACAGATCGTGGACGATGCTAAATCAGGTATCTGCGTCAAACTGATCGATGCTGGGCGCCTCCAGATCGGACTGTCTGATGCCAAGGTCGTAAAGCTGCCGGATGGCGGCAAGGCTCTGGCGATGCTGTTCGATCTGACTGATCCCAACGCTTCGGTTGCGGCAAATCGCCACATGCAGACTAGGAAGATCAGGACTTTTGACAAGGAAGAGGGCGAAGGCAGAGCAGTTTCTGCTCATATGCTTCTGGCGCTGAACCCAATCGACAATTCGAACCGCTTCAGGGCACTTCTCGAAGTTTCAATCGGTCTCGGACAGAGCCGGGTCAAGCCTCATCTTCAACGGATCATCCGTCGCATCTTCAGCGAGAAGGGATACATGGTCGAGGATGCAGACGGCAATGAGGTTGTCGCGCAGCCGAGCTTTGGCATGTTCGCCGTGCGGTCGGATCGTCTGAAGCAGGAGATCGAAGCAGCTGAAATTGCCGAACTAGTTTTGATCCAAGCGTCTGTTCCCCAGGGTGAGTTCGACCCTCCGGATGTGATCGACGTTCGAAGACGCGAGATGAGGTTGAAGGTTCACAAAGACGCTGCAACTCGCGCAGCCGAAGTTCTCGGCAAAATCAAACCTTGGGCTCGAGATCAAGGCTACGATCAAATATATGTTCGCTGGAAGCCCGGTCCTGATGAGACGTCACTTGTGGGCTCGGCTCAAGGATCCTACAATCGAGCGAAGATCGATCTCCGGAACAAAGACATCGGGGAAACGCTCTTCGCAAGACGTCATTTCATAACGCTGCAGAGCGAAATGATCGATTGTGTGGAAGATATCCGAGACGATATGATCCATGCGATGATCGACTTGATTTGAGTCCGCACACCACAGGTGGATATTGAGCCCTCTCCTCTCCCCCCTACGGTATCTGACGATCCGGCACGGATGGTGGGTCAGATATAACCTGGTGTTTCCGGGAATTGGCGGAATTTGCCTCGCAGCGGTGGCAGTAGCATCGCCCGCACGGGGGTTGGTCTTCGGAGGTGCTGGGCTACTTAATGCTTTGGAACCGCTGCTGGCGATCGTAGGAGGCTTCTTTGTCGCCGCGCTCACCTTAGTCACCTCAGACCGCAGTGACGTTCTGAAAGCGCCGGTGGGTGGTCAGAACCCGCCGCGCCTCAAAGGCGAGGTGCTAAGTCGGCGACGATTCCTTGCCTTCCTGTTCGGATACCTAGCTTTTTCATCATTCGCGCTTTTGGGGGTTTCTGTATTGTCGACGCTCCTCGCTGCGATTGCAAAGGCTTGGCTCTCCGAATCGCTATTGGCTATCGTTGAGAATACCGGCGCAGCATTCGTCGGCGGTTGGCTAGCTCACATCGCGATCACCACGCTCCTGGGCCTCTACTATTTTACCGAACGCCTCCAGGTTTCGGATCGACGGGTTCGTATGGGCAAGAGTTCCGAAACGCATCAGAAAGATAAGGCAGCACCAGACGCCGCTGGCTAGGAGTAGTCTCAATTGACGAGAACGAAAGACTAGCAATTCTGCCCGGTCCCGTTCCCTCAACATTTACCGATTCTACATGACTTCGGCGGATGATCACGGCCTACTCAGGCTAGGGATATGCGTGTGAACTTCATTAAGACGCTGATGACAAAAGCAGCGCAGGACAAAGCCGCAAGGCTCGATATTCTCGAAATCACCGAGGGGTGGAGCGCTGGCGAATTCGGCACGAGCTTCACGCGCAAGAGTTCGCTCTATACCTGGGCCACCATTGGCGCCGCTCTTATTGCACTTTCGCTGATAACGGCTTCGGAACACAACGCAGATGATGCTTTCAAAGTGCTGGCGATGTTCGCGGCGGGGATGCTTATTGTCGTGATAGCGCCGCTGATGCACTACTACATGCAGGAGAAATGGCGCCTGATCGCTGAGGCCAAAGATCGACTGGCAGCCGATCCACAGGTACATGCCGAGTACCTGGCTGCCGCAGAACGACTGGAAGCTTTGAACGCAGCCCGCGCTCAAGCAGCAGCAGCCGAGGCAGCAGAGATGCAGTCCGCTGCAGCTCAGGCTCAAATTTGCGCCGCCAATGCACAAGCCCAGGCTGCCAAGATTGAGATGAAGTCTGCCCTCACCTCACGCGACAGAAGTAGGCTGGAAAACGAAATTCGCTCGGCAACATCGACGATAGAAATTAAGCAACGCCACGGAAGCGATGCCACGGCAGCCAAGACCCGGCTCGCAATCGCGCAGGCCAAACTTGCGAGCGGGAAGAAGTAACCTTGCCCGTGCGGCAGAGATGCTCCGCCGGACGCCTTCCAAGGTCTGCGGTAATTCTGCTCTTCCCGACCACTACAATGCCATTGAAACGGCGTCGGCGGAGAAGCGCAGAAACCCGCGTTTTTTAAATGCCGCAGCTTGAGAACGGCACATGAACAACGCCGCCTCTTGCGCGAGTTTTACCGCAGTTTTACCGCGCGTTCGACTGAGCGAATTCCGAGAACTGGTTGCCACCGATCGGTACGACGCCAATGTCCTTGCCAAAATCGAAGAGAGCGACGATGAGTGCGGCACAATTCAGATCCGCTGCAATTCGACCAGCATCGACAGCACTTCCAAGCGGCTTCGCCTCGTCTGGTCGCTCGGTAAATATCCGCAAAGCTGACCCTCTGGTCTCATCAGTCCCCATGTAGAAGGTGCCGTTGTCAGGGCATTGGACAGACCATCCGATAAACGGAGTTTCCTCTGGAAGATTGAGGTCCATCAGCAACTGATCAGGCGTAGGCGCGGCACCGATGATTTCCATGTAAGTCTCCTAATTCGGACTAACATGGCCACTTCTCAATGATTTACGAGCGGCTATCGGCAGAACGAGCCTTTTCGGACATCGATCGACCTTGACCTGCCGGATGGTCGATGCGAGACGCTCCGCAGGAAAAGCTTTTCCTGGTCAAGGAGCCGCCCTGCTCACCCCGAACAGGGCGGCTCATCCTTTGAGCAATGGCATGAAGCTGAAGCTGGAATTCGCCGCCCTGCTGCTATCAACGCTGGTCTTCCTTGCCTGGTCGATCGAGCAGATCGTGGCATTTCTGACGCTGGCTTGAGATTGCTTCCATGATCAGCCCATTATTTATCTTGAGTTTGCTCGCCTTCATAATTGGGGGTTATCTCGCTATAGCCTTCGATCTGCCCAAGGCGTACCGCAGCAAGCAAGACGCTGTGAATGCAATTGGCGCCATTCTCCTCGTTGGCGGCTTCCTAGGCATGGCGTGGGCAGCGCTCGCTTAACGCACGTTGCTGATAATTTCCGGCATGGCGGCGCTGATCTTCGCACCCCGCGCACCACAAAAGCCGCAGCGCAACTTCGGCTCCAGCCTCTCGACATCGTAAGGCAGTCGTCGTTTCTGCAACATGACGATCATCTCGAACGGCGACCAATCGACCTTCCGTCCGCAGCTGCAGCTGACACGCACCTTGTACCCGTGACGCGCGAATTCATTGATCGAATCGAGTTTTGTCCGGCCCATGCCTCCTGCTGGAACGGATGAGGAACAAATTCAAGCTTCAGAACAGCCCTAGGAACTTCGGCCGGACAGTTTCCACCGCCGCCCTATCACGCGCCTCGCAGCGCCCCACGATACCGATCGCGTCGGCGGTGCGCCCGTTCGCCTTGTCGAGCTGCGCCGTCTGCGCGTCGCCAAAGGCGATCCAGTCACCGACGGTGTTACCTTCCGGCAGCGGGGCGCCGGGGACACCGCTCCGCCACTCGTTAGGAAGGAGGCTGCTGCAGGCAGCGCGGGTCGCCGCGATAGGCGGCCCTCCGGCACAGCCGGTCAAGCCCGACACCGTGAACGCCAGCATCGACAGGAGCATCGGCCCCCGGCGCATTTCGGATCGCATGTTCGTTATCCCTCGTCTGTTGATCGATGGCGCGCTCGCGCCCGCCGGCCGCGCCGACAGTGTTCGCCGCGTCCTGACCGCTGGCGATTCCGGCATCCGCACGGCCAGCGTTCAGCTCGGCCTCGACCCCGGCGCGCTTGCCTCCGGACAGAGCGGCCGACAGCCAGAAGCCAAGGGCGATCAGGGCGGCGATCGCAACCGCCGCCCCTGCCCATCTTGGCAGCCCCGTCACGCGCGGAAACTCGCCCATGCCAGCTTCAGCGTCTTCCACAGGTCGCGCCCGCCGGTGATCAGCGCGATGCCGATCCCGATCGCCTGCGCGACATACTGGATTGTGGCCTCGGGGATCTCCTTGCCCAGCACCGCGGCGATCACCGCCAGCACCATGATCAGCTGCTCGACCACCGTGTCGGTCTGAGGCTTCGTCGACATGGCGGCGAAGGTCTGAACGCCGGGCACGGCGGAAGCCAGCCTGCGCTGCGCGCGCCATTCCCACACCAGCAGCGCCGCAATACAGATCGCACCCGAAACCAGATAGACCGCCGCGCCCGTCAGGATCCCGAACGCGACGAAGACCGCCGCCAGGATCAACAGGAACTTCCGCAGGCCCGTCCAGGCAAGCGGGTTGATAGCCTTGAAATCCATACTCACTTCCCTTCTTCAAGAACCGCACCATGCGGCGTTCCCGGCTCTGTGCCGAATAGTGGGTCGCACCAGCTCAGGCCCACGCGCCTGCGCATCGCGATCGGGTAGGCAGCGCCGAGCTTGGCGCGCAGATGATGGGTGCGAACGGCCAGCCCATTCAGCGGCCAGTCCGGTTCATTGTCGGTGGCGAATTCTGCGATGAAACTGCGCCTGACAGGGCGTCCCTTGCCTTGTGCGACGGCGTACAGAACCTTTGCTTCACCTGCCGAAATGGCGAGACGCTGCCCATCGATCGTTGCCCAGTCCGGCCCCAGCGTCCACCTGCCCAGGCAGATCGTCTCGTTCGGATCGAATGGCTCACCGCACTTCAGGCACCAGAGCGTCACGGCTCGTCGTCTACGACCGGCACCGGATGGCTGGGATCGTTTGTCACCTCGACCTGTTCAGGGCCATGCCGGTCACGATCCTTGTCCGTGAACCAGAATGCCATCGCCAAGCCTACTAGTCCCTGGACGATAATCGCCTGCGCAAGCGTCTTGAACAGATCGTCGCGCGCCAGTTCTGGCTTCGTGTAGATCATGACCAGCACCGTCATGCTCAGCAGAAAGATGCCTGCACCGGCGATCGTGCGCGCCTTGATGCCGGAAAGGCTACCGAAGGCGGATTTGATCCGCTCGATCACAGCGCCACCCGATTGGCGATCCAGCCATACAGAAAGCTCTCGTTTGCGCTGCGCCGCTGCGCCAGGTCGATATAGCGCGCACCCTGCAGGCAGTTCAGCGCCTTCAGCAGCACCCGCTCGCCCGCGTCGCCCCGGCGGCCGAGAAAGGCGCGCAACGCCGCCAGCGTGGCAGGGCCGATGTCGCCGTCTTCCCTGATGTCCGCGTAATGCGTGCCGCCGCTGTTCAGCGCATTGAGGCACTGCTGCAGCCACAGCGCGGGATAGGCCGGGCCCATGTTGACGCCAGTGTCGAACAACTCCGCTCCGATCGCTGGAGAAACCCGCGCCACCGACGAGAAGCCCGGCTTGTCAGCATATTGCCTCCGATAGATCGCCTTCGCGTGGTCGCGGGTCAGCTGACCCATGGGGCCACCATAACCGTTGGCCCGGGCGACCGCCTTCGTGATGCCGAACATGGTCTCGCCGCCGGTATCGTCAGCGTGGTTCGAGTAGCGCCCCTCGTGACCGATGGTACGCTCGATCATATCGTCAATCGTCATCTGCGTTTCCCATAAAAAAGCCCGCACGGCGGCGGGCGAAGGCTTCAGTCTCGGTTCGGCGACGGCGGAGGATCGTCGATCTGCTCGGCCATCTGCTGCAATTGCTCGCGGTCCTCGCCCGCAACGTTCCCGGCCATCCGCCGGCGCTCCTCGGATCCGCGACGCGCCATCTCAATCGCCTGCGCCTGCCGCTTGTCCGCGATCTTCCCGACCAGAGGGGCGAGTTGGTCGAACAGCCACAGCAGCATCTTCATCGTGCCGCCCAGCAGCCGCTTGATCATCCGCACCCCGCCGAACGCGATCGCGCAGGAAATCAGCGCTGCGCCCAGCGGATCGGCCCGCAGAGCCCGCACAATGAAGATCGCGAACAGCGCGCCCGCACCGCCGACCATCAGCGCCACGATCATCGCCTTTCGGATCTCGGCCCAGGACTGGCCTTCGTCGTATTTCACCGCGGCCAGTGTGGCCCAGCCCGTCACCATGCCGAACGCGATCGCCGCCGCCAGCGGGTCGATGGCGCCCGAAACGGCTATGATCATGGCCAGCCCGTACTTCGCCGCCGCTTCGCTCCCTCCCGGCACCATATCAGGCGGTCGCGGTCGCGACGAGGCAGACGGCGGCAAACCAGCACCCCGCCGCGATCATCCGCATCTTGCGTGCGCGCGAGAACGCGACCGCCGCCAGCCACGCCCCGCCCGCGCCCAGCGACCAGGCCACCGCCATCACGCTTTCAAACAACCAGTGGTCGAGCCCGAAGCCCGAGATCCGTGAGGTGAACGGAATGATGCTGCCCGCGATCAGCACGAAGGTCAGGAAGCCCATCAGCGCCGAACCGGCATAGACCAGTGTGATGAGGGGCAGCACTACCGTCCGGCGACCGCTGCGGATCTTGCCACGCACGATGGTGACACCCTTGCCGATCGCCGGAAGAGCCTGCGCCGCGCCCACGAAGGACCACCAGCGCATGATGTCGGACCAGTCATTGGCATCGAATTCGGCAAGCGGCATCAGCCCGCACCTGCAGGGTATTTCATGGCGACCTCAGTTTTCGTTCTTAGTAAAAGGCGATGAACAGCCCGAATGCTGCGATTGCGCCGCCTATCCAGCGGGCGACATGATTATACGTCGTTGCGGCCCATATCGAGCCAATGGAAAGCAGCGCGAATCCGATGATGGAGAGCATGCAGGGCTTTTACTTGATTTTCATCCCGCGGCGCTAGACGCTGGCGCATGGCCAGAATTACGGGACTTGATGCACTGCGCGGCATAGCCGCCCTGATGGTCTTCGTGTCGCACTTAAAAGTGTACGTTCTTGGTACCGGCTATATTCCCGGAGCCGGTCTAGCCGTCGATTTCTTCTTTATGCTTTCCGGCTTCGTCATGGCCCGAACCTATGAACACCGGATGCCCAGCACCGCAGCCTTCGCGCTTCTCAGGGGCAAAAGATTGTGGGCACCGCTTGCGGTAGGAACCGCTCTGGGGCTGCTGATCGTCGGTCCTTCACCGATGCTATTTCTAGCGCTGCTGTTCCTGCCCAGCCCAATTAACGGCAGGCTGTTCCCGTTCAATGCGCCCGCCTGGTCGCTGTTCTGCGAGATAGTCGCGAACATCGTTCATGCACTCATCCTGTGCAGACTGAGCAATCTGCGCCTCTCTGTTCTGCTACTCGCAATCGCGCCTCTATGGGCCATCACCCTGCTTGATGGGGCAAGGGCAGCTTCCACATGGGCCGGTATGCCTGAAGGTCTTCTGCGCGTCGGCGTGGCCTACATCATCGGCATTCTGATTTACCGGACTTTCGGGGACACACCACCGTTACGCATTCATCCAGCGATCACACTGGCTCTGTTGCCGATTGCCGCAGCCATGCCGGTTGTCACTTCGCCGCTCATCGTCCTTATCGTATTCCCACTGGCGATGTTTGGCGGCATGACTTACGCGCCCCGCTGGGGGTCCTTGATGGGCCGGTACTCCTATCCGCTTTACGCCGTGCATTACCCAATCATGCGGATGGGGCTGTCGATACCCGCAACGTTAGCGCTGATATTGGCGGCGACAATATTGGCCGATTGGGCCTCTAGGTTAAAGGGTCTACCGGGAATGGCGCGCTCGGCGGCGTGAAGCCCTCCGCATAGCGCACCGCCCTCAATATGCAGACTGTATCGATTTTACCGTTGAAATACAGCGGCGTCGGGCGAAGTCGCGCAACAATGGCGGTGGCCAAACCACGGTCGCCGCTGTGATATTGTTTTATTAACCGATTGAGACGATACCAGCGGTCTGGATCGGCGTCTCAACTATACGAAAGCCATAACCATGGTGGGCAAATGACTTTGGTGACATCTATCGCGATCTCAACGGCCATACACTTTGCCTTACTATGCGGCATTTTCTCGATAGTCTTTGCCATGGAACTGGCGCGCCCAATGGGCGAGCAGGCCCCTTTGCGGGCGCGGTTCGATGGCATCCGGTTCATGTTTATACAGGTGATGGCAGGGGCGTATATTCTCGCAGTCCTGCAAGCTGTCCTGTTCTACTACGACTACCGACCTGAACCCATTTTTGACGCCAGAACCGTACTTGGGAGCGTGGCGTCCGCTTTTGTCGCTATAGTCCTGTATGATTTCTTTTATTATTGGGTGCATCGCGCCCAGCACACTTACCCGCTGCTATGGCGCTTCCATGCCGTTCATCATTCCGTCCGCCATCTTTCAGTCCCGTGCGGTTATGGCCATTTTACCGAGCAAATCTTCAAGGCCATCATCATCTTGGGGCCGCTTTCGCACCTCATCGCATGGAATGGCGCTGTGGTCGCTACGCTCTTCATCCTATTTCAAGGCACATACATTCATTCAAGCACGAGTATTTCACTTGGACGAGGCGCGTGGTTGATCGGAGACCCTCGAACCCATCGAATTCATCACTCGCGAGAGCCGGAACACTTTGACAGGAATTTCGGCTCGCTCACGCTAGTTTGGGACAAGCTATTCGGAACTGCGCATTTTCCCCGTCGCGATGAGTGGCCCGATGTCGGTATTGATGAACACGGCCCGCCAACCTCCGTCGCGGATTATCTTTTCCTACCCTTTCGTCGGCACAGCGAAGCCCTAGGATCCGAGAACGAGAAAGGCACAGTCGAGCCGCAGTCAATCGGTTGAGACGCAGTTTGGTTTACCCCTGGCGGTAGGGTAATATTGTCCTGCGTCATGCTCCCACTGGACCGACCGGGAATGGCGCTGTCGGCGGCGTAAATGCGCCGCCATAGCGTGCGACCTTGGAAATGCGGACTCCCTCTATTCTGCCGTTGAAATATAGCGGCGTCGGGTGGATCCGCGCTCCGATTCCAACCGCGGTCGATACCGATTGTATTGGCCTGCTGTCGGTTACTGTATTGAGAACGATGCCGTTCTTATAGAGGCGAAAGGTATTGCCCGAACGTTCGACCGCGACATGATACCAGGTTCCGACCGTCATGGCCGTAGACGATGAAAGGACGGCGACGGTCGTGGAATTGATGCGATAGACAAACCTCAAATCGGTGCCGGTATGATCGAGATACCAGGCTTCGGCTGAGAGCGAACTGCCCGCCTTTGTGACGATCATCATCTGGCCAGTCGCGGCGCGCTTTACCCATGCCTCGATTGTGAAATCCGACGATCCTAGGTTTGCCTCGGGCGCAGGAGAGACGGTCAGATAGTCACCGCTTCCATCGAGCAATATGGAGGAGGATGCGGTAGCGCTGCCCCCAACTACCCCCTTCGTATTGCCGAATGATGTTACCTCGTTCCAATTGAAGCCAATATCGTTGAATCGATCCTCATCCCCGAAAGCATAGCCGGGTACATAGACCACGACGGATGACCAATCCGGATCACCTGCACCCGGCAATGCCATGCGGATGCCCTCGCCAGGGAAGACATAAATAAAGGTTCCAGCCTGGGGGTGAAGCATCGTCGTGCAATCTCGGCTTATTGACGCCAGGGGCGCACCGATTGCATCTGTCCAGTCGATGAGGTCTGAACTCGTCGCCACGCCAGCGCGAAAATCCCAAACGCCCGAGTTGAAGCCGCGACCGTGGAAATGCAAAACATAGGTCGAGCCGGTCTTGATGATGTCATCGGGCACGATGCCGTTCGACCACGAGATTGCGCCAGCAAATCCGAAGCTTGCGTTCTGGCCCCTTACTACCGGATTACTGGCGCTGCGTGTCCACGTTAGACCATCGCTCGAAGTCGCAAGGCCAATCGCGCCTTCCTGCCCGCTAGCCCGCCCCTCATAAAGCATGTACCAAGTCGCACCCTCGCGAAACACAGTCGGCGAGGAAACGTCCTGAGCTTCCCATCCCGTCGTCGGTCCGAGGACTTCCCCTTGGTCGGCCCATGTAACGAAGTCCGTTGATGTGTAGCAGCGAATATCGCGAAAAGGGACGTCCGACTTGTCCTCGACGTAGAGGTAATAGGTAGACCCGACCTTAACGAGATACGGGTCTTCCGAGGCGCGATTTGCGCCAAGGGTAAGCTTTCCGCCTTTGGTCCAGTTCACCCCATCAGACGAATAGACATAGCCGACATAAGTGACACCGCTGTAAGCGCCTTGGTGACCGCTATAGACGAGCTTGTATTCTTTGCCCGTGTCAGCCGGGTCGTGCAGAATATTGCCAATTTCACGAATAGTCTGATCGAAATCAGACGAGCTGCCGGGTGCGACAATGGTGGCGCCCAAAGCAAGACTACGCGGACTATAGACTTCCGGTGCGACCGTCTGCGCTGGAAAAGGCATAACCTGCAACAGCATCACGCACGCCTCAGATGCGTGGCGCAGAAGCCCGACACACCGGCCGCTGTAACACGCAGCCATGCTCCAGCTTCCAATGTCACCGGCAGTGTGGCGCTGGTGAAGGCGTCGGGATCAGCAGCGCTCGACTTGGCGAAAGTGATTGTGCCCATACCGATCTTTGCGTTCCCCTGCGCAATCTGCATCGCAGTATAGGCGGGCAGATAAATGCTCGCATCGCCCGTCCAGTTCAGGGCCCACTCCTGCGAACTGCCGCCACCGCCAACGCCCTCGACATCGCCCAGAGAACTGACTGGGATAAGCCCTTGGCTGTTCGGCGTGCCTGACAGGACGCCGTACAGCTTCACATTGGGAATATCGTCGGTAGCGAAATTCGGAAGATCCTGAACCTGTGTCGTCATGTCCTGCCCTTAATATCCGTCAGCGTGCCAGCTGAGTTCGGCGGTCGTATCGTCGGGATTGCGCCAACCCTGACCGGTCGTGGTCGGGCTTCCGGTTACGGTCGGATAGTTGTCCTGGTCGTTGAAGCCGCCGCCACCCGAGCCGCCGGTCGTGACACTGATCGAGGCAGCATTCGTGTAAGGGACCGGGAAAGTAATTGTCCCGGTGCTGTTCGCGGTGGCGCTGATCCGCCCCCACTGGCGCCAGAATATGCGATTTCCGATGCGGGTGCCCATTGCCGTGCCATTCGCATTTTCGACGAATAGCCCCGTCTCGGCCGCAAACAGGATGCGGAACGGCCCGAAGTCCACGCCCGCCACGTTCACCGTCAGGTCGATGTGGCCGCTCGTCCCTCCGGTCGCCGTGATCTTGCCCTTGTCGGCATCGCCGGGGGTATTGTTGACCGTCGCAGTGATTCCGCTTGTCGCTATCGAATAGCTGACATCGTCGTCATCGCGAATGTCGGTCGCGCCCCGCTTCACCGTCGGCGTCAGGTTGCGCGGATAAGCAAGGCTGGAAATTCAGCCCCACCGATGTCGCTAAGGAAGCGAACAAGATCATCGAGGCCATCCGCGCTAGCGATGGAATTAATCTGCCATGACCGCAACCGCAAGCTTCATCCCCGCCGCGCGCCTCCAGTCGAAGGAAGGCATCTGCGCCTATCTCGGCGGAATCAGCACGGCCACCTATGACAGCTGGCACGCCAAGGGCATCGTGCCCGGCCCGGTTCGCGGCACGAACCGCTATGACGTCAAGGCGCACGACTTGGCGCTGGATCGGCGCGGCGGGCTGGAGCATACCGTGTCCGGCGGCTCGACGCTGGAAAACTGGGAACGGAGCCATGCGGCTTAAGCTGAAGGGCGTTTACGCGAACACGAAGACGCTGTCCGACGGCACGAAGCGAACCTATTATTCGCTCCGCGGCGTCGGCGCGATCAGGCCGGAACCCGGCGACGAGGATGCCGCCTTCCACCCCGGCACACCCGCCTTCATGCGCGCCTATAACAAGCTGATCGAGGCACCGCGCCAGGCGCGTGTCAGCGGAACGCTGCAATCGATCATCGACGGCTATCAGAAGAGCCCGCAGTTCACGAAGCTCGCTCCGCGCACGCAGAAGGACTATATCGAGCACATCGTGAAGATCGAGCGAGCGAAGTTCAAACCGAACCTGCCGCTGCTGCCGACCTATCCGCTCGACGTCATCGACGATCCCAAGATCCGCAAGCGCTTCCTCGACTGGCGCGACGAGATGGCGCGCTCATCGCCTCGCCAAGCCGACGCCACGCTGGGCGTGCTGCGCATCATACTCGAATGGGGCCGCGATCGCGGCATGATCGCCAATAATCATGCCACGCGGCCGAAGAAGGTCTACAAGGCCGACCGGTCGGACAAGCTTTGGCTGCCCGATCACATCGCCGCCTTCCGAGCCGTTGCCCCGCCAGAGATACTGCTTGCGCTGGATCTCGCGCTATGGACCGGCCAGCGTCAGGGCGACCTGCTGAAGCTAGGCTGGTCGAGCTACAAGGATGGCCGCCTGACATTTCGCCAGGGCAAGCGGAAGCGCAAGGTCGACATGCCGGCCCCCGCTGCTCTGAAAGCGGTCCTGGACGCGGCGCCGAGAAAGGCCGCGACGATCTTGACCAGCAAAACCGGCAAGCCATGGGGCAAGGTCAACTTCCAGCACAAATGGCGCGCGGCCACGCTGGCAGCTGAGCTTGACGGTCTGCACTTCCACGACATTCGCGGCACGACATGCACGATGCTGGCCGATGCAGGCTGCACTCCGTCGGAGATCGCGGCCGTGCTGGGCTGGACCGTGTCGACCGTCAACGAGATGCTCGACCGCTACCAGTCCATGACCGCCACGCAGTCGAATTCCGCTATCCGAAAGCTGGAAGCGCGGGCCTGAAAGTGCGGAACGGGGTGCGGAACGGTGCGGAATGCCTTCTGGAACAATCCGAGAAAACCGTTAAATATCAATGGCTGGGGCGGCAGGATTCGAACCTGCGCATGCCGGTACCAAAAACCGGTGCCTTACCGCTTGGCTACGCCCCAACATCTGACGGCCGTTTCGGGCCGAGGGCCGCCATATAGCCGGTTTCGCCGCGTTGAAAAGGGCTTACGGCGCGAAAATGCCCTGCTGCGAGGAACCGCCGCGGCCTTGCCCACGTTTTCCGCTTCACCATGGCCAGCGCAGCAAAAGAGGGCCTTGCTCCCTCGCTCATCTATGTCGACGATTCCCTTCCGGGCATTACCCGCACGAAGCGGGGGCGCGGCTGGGCCTATCATGATCCCACGGGCAAACGGATCGAGGATCGGGCCGAGATCGACCGGCTGAATTCGGTGGCGCTGCCGCCAGCCTATACCGATGCGTGGTATTGTCCGGCGGCGAACGGGCACATATTGGCGACGGGGATCGATGCGCGCGGGCGCAAGCAATATCGCTATCACCCCGATTTCCGCAGCCATCAGGATGGCGAGAAATTCGATCGCTGTCTCGCCTTCGGCAAGGCGCTGCCGCTTGTGCGCAAGCGGGTCGCGGACGATCTGGCCGGCAGCGCGCTCACCCGCGAGCGCGCCATCGCCAGTGTCGTGCGCCTGCTCGATCTGGGCCGCCTGCGCATCGGGAACGAGAATTACGCCAAGTCGAACAAGAGCTTTGGCGCGACGACCCTGCGGCGGCGGCATGCCGAGATCAAGGGCGCACGGCTGATGCTGCGCTTCAAGGGCAAGTCGGGACAGAACCGAGAGGTCACGCTGACCGACCGCAGCCTTGCCAAGACCGTGCGCGAGATGCACGAATTGCCGGGGCAGCACCTGTTCCGCTACATCGGCGACGACGGCGAGGCGCATTCCGTGCTGTCCTGCGATGTGAACGCCTATCTGCGCGATACGATGGGCGGGGATTTTACCGCCAAGGATTTCCGCACTTTCCACGGCAGCGTGCTGGCCTTTACCGAGCTTGCGCAGGCGGACGGGCGCGTGCCGATCAGGGCCCTGCTGGAAGTGGTGGCGAAGAGGCTGGGCAACACGCCCGCCGTGACGCGCAAGGCCTATATTCATCCGGCGGTGATTGGACTGGTGGACACGCAATTGCGCTGGCGGGCAGCGCTGAAACTGCCGCGCAAGACACGCTGGCAGAGCCGCGAGGAGCGCGCTTTGATCGCGCTGCTGGAAAAGAGCCCCAGCGCGGCGGAGTTGCTGGCTGCCTGAGGTTAAGGCAATTTTACATTATTGAACGCCAAGCCATTCATCGCGAATGGGTCTATCGCTGACGCAGACAAGGTAACCGGCTTGAGCGTCGCGTGGTCTGGCAGTTCGTTGTTACGCCCCGAATGGAAGCTGTTGTTCCCGCGGTAGTCTCACACCTAGGCGCGGTAACGGCAAGTCTCACCTAACCCTGAAATGTTAGATGGCTTGCCGTCGCGTGCCTTCCACACGAACATAGGTTCATGCTGTGAGTGGTAAAATTCCCTTTCCGCCCTTGCCCTCGTTCCAAATGACAAAGTTCTTGAAAATGCCATACGCAGTACCCCCACCATCGAGCATCTCGCGCATGTGTTGCCAGTCGATGCACTGGTAATGGATCGCACCGTTGACGCTGTACCGCGCCGTGCGCCCGAACGCCGTCGTAAGGAACTTGGTAAATTCCTCTCGCGACATCTCGCCCGACGCTATTGCGAACTCACCGTCCTGGGTTCTGCCCTTGCCCGAGATCGCATTCATCGACTGGTTATAAGAGGCATCAATAAAGGCCATCTGCGCCTTCTCGCCATCAAGCAGTCGTTCGTAACTGACATTCTCCAACGCATCACCGCATAGCAGGCGATGTTTGCACAGCAGCTATAAGTCACCCTCGCGCGTCAACGGCGGGAGGAAGGCAGTGGTTTCACTCTCGTCCTCGTTGACCGCCTGCTCGATAAGCAGATCGTCGAGCTCGCTCATCGTAAAGCCGAACGGTTCCAGATGGAGATCGAGCCTGAACCCGAGATCGACCAGTTCGCCAAACTCAAGCCGCAGCGCTTCGGCGTCCCATTCGCCCAACTCGCCCGACTTGTTCTCGGCAATCGCGTAAAGCCGCTTCAGTTGATCGGTCAGATGGTCGACACCGATGGCCGGCGCTGCTGCAAGATCGAGATCCTTCGCCACCATCCAGCCAAGCGTAACCGCAGATGATCCGCCCCGACCCGTCGACCAGTATCGGGTTGAGGAAACCGAACTCGGCAGTCGCGGATCGCGGCCATCTGGCGGGTACCATTCACTTGCAACCTGCGCGGCGGCGGCTTCAGCGTGGCGGGATGTCCAAAAACAACCGCCAGTGCCCGCGCGTTGCCAGTATCGTTGGAGGTGGATGAAGGGTTGGAAAGAGTAGCGGGATTATCAGTATGCAGCACGGCACGTTTGCAAGTGCGAACGGGCTTTTCCATTCGGGGGCTCCGGACACGGGCCTGCGCGCGCCAAACCTTAAAGGCAGGTAAAGTCGTCCTGCCAAAAGTAATGTCCGCGAAGCACGTTCTTTGTTTTATCGGCAGGAACGGGAAGAAATGGAACGGAAGCAACCGCAATTGGCGGTCCCTTACCTCATTCAATGCTGGCGGAGAAAAGGCTTAGTTATGGCGCGGAGTTCTCTCGCTTCCCGCCCTCCGTGGTACGGGATGCCAGCGCAAAGCGCGCAGCACTGCGCCGTTTGCCGAATTCGTCAGAGGTCCAAGAATTGGTGGACTGCATGGCGGAGCGGGAGGGATTCGAACCCTCGATACGGGGTTACCGTATACACACTTTCCAGGCGTGCGCCTTCGACCACTCGGCCACCGCTCCGCTTGCCTGATCCCAAAGGGAAACGCGCCCTAACGCCGGTGTGAGAATTGTGCAAGGCGCTCTATCGGCAAAGACGCAATCCGGCGCGGATAATTTCTAGATGGCGGCGAAAGACGGAGCGATCCGCGCGAAATAGGCCGACATGGCGTCTTCGGCCGGGCGGCTCAGCCGGATGATGGCGCGCCGCCGGTCGGCGGGATCGGGCAGTCTTTCGAAAAGCCCTGCATCCGTCATCTGTCCGATCCAGCGCAGAGCCGTCGTCGCAGGCACGCCCGACGCGATGCACAGGCTGGACACGCAGACATCGTGACCTTCCGCACGCGCCGCCGTCAGGTCCAGAAGCATGTCCCAGGCCGGATCGGCGAACAGATCGCCTTCGAAGAAATTGGCCCGCAACTGCCTCTGGCGAATGATTTCGCGCAGCAGAGCCGGCGGAGGCAGCCCCTCTTCGGCGCGATCATCCACATCCTGCTGCACGGTGCGGGATGGCGCGGCCATATAGGCCAGCGTTGGGGATTGCACATGGTCGCGGCTGTCCGGCTCCATCGTCACCCCGCCCAGCTTGCGCGCCAGCGAATGCACCTGTTCGGTCAGCCGCACGAGCGCAATCCGGTCTTCATGCGCAATCTCATGCACAGAGCGTCCCGGCAGGCGTGCCAGCGCGGCGCCGACCGCCAAAGCGTAGTCGGCCAGCGACGGGTCGACCAGAAACTGCACATCGGCACAATCCATCGCGCCGAACACGGCATCGATCGCGTCGACCCGCGTCGCCACAACAAGCTGCGTCCCGCTATGCGCGGCCCGGGCATCAAGCCGCGCAAGTGCCGCCAGGAGTTCGGCACCGGGAACAGGTATGTCGATGACGACGATATCGCCGAGCACAAAGGCCTCATCCGACAACAGCCGGTCGAGGGGATCCGCCTGCCGCAAGAGCAGGCCGGCTTCGAGCATATGATCCACCAGATCGGCACGGATGCGCGGTCGATCCGACAGGACAGACACCGGAACCGACGGCCGATCGACCATCTCTCCGGTGCCATCGTCTTCGTCAAATACGAACGGCTGTGCGATCTGCATGATTCGTTGCTCCCCTATGCAGGAACAACTATGGAACATTCCGGAAACATGTCAATATGTTCCGTGAATGTTCCTTAAGATCAGTCGACGAAGGGGTCCCGCACAAGGATGGTGTCTTCACGCTCGGGACTGGTCGAGACCAGCGCCACCGGAGTCTCGATAAGCTCTTGAACACGCTGGATATATTTGATCGCCTGCGCCGGCAGGTCGGCCCAGCTGCGCGCCCCCGCGGTGGTCCCGGACCACCCCTCGACTTCCTCGTAGATCGGCTCGACCCGTGCCTGTTCCTGCGCATGCGACGGCAGATAATCGAGGATCTTGCCGTCCAGCCGATAGCCGGTGCAGATCTTCACCGAATCGAATCCGTCCAGCACGTCCAGCTTGGTCAGCGCGATGCCGGTTACGCCCGAAATCGCGCAGGCCTGCCGCACCAGCACCGCATCGAACCATCCGCAGCGGCGCTTGCGCCCCGTCACCGTGCCGAACTCATGCCCGCGCTCACCCAGTTTCTGACCGGTCTCGTCGTCCAACTCGGTCGGGAACGGCCCCGATCCGACGCGGGTGGTATAGGCCTTGACGATGCCCAGCACGAAACCGGTGCTACCCGGCCCCAGCCCCGACCCGCTGGCCGCCGTGCCGCTGACGGTGTTCGAACTGGTGACGAAGGGATAGGTGCCGTGATCGACGTCCAGCAGCACGCCCTGCGCGCCCTCGAACAGGATCTTCGCCCCCGCCTTGCGCACCTTGTTGAGCCGCTTCCACACCGGCTGCGCGAATTGCAGCACATAGGGCGCGATCTCCCGCAGCTGCGCGACCAATTCCTCGCGGTCCACAGGATCCTCGCCGAAACCGGCGCGCAGCGCGTTGTGATGCGCGCACAGCCGGTCGATCTGCGGATCCAGCGAATCGAGATGGGCCAGATCGCACACGCGGATCGCGCGGCGGCCGACCTTGTCCTCATAGGCAGGGCCGATGCCGCGCCCCGTCGTGCCGATCTTGCCGGCACCCGCCGCCGCCTCGCGCAGACCGTCGAGGTCGCGGTGCAGCGGCAGGATCAGCGGACAATTGTCGGCAATCGCGAAATTCTCGGGATTGATCGTCACGCCCTGCGCGGTCAGCTTCTCCACCTCCGCCTTCAGCGCCCAGGGATCCAGCACCACGCCATTGCCGATGATCGACAGCGTCCCTGTCACGATGCCCGACGGCAGCAGCGACAGCTTGTAGGTCACATCCCCGACGACCAGCGTATGGCCCGCGTTATGCCCGCCCTGAAAGCGAACCACGGCATCGGCGCGGCTCGCCAGCCAGTCCACGATCTTGCCTTTGCCTTCGTCGCCCCACTGGGCACCGATCACCGTCACATTGGCCAAAGTCTTGCCTTTCCAGCCCGGGAATGAAATCCGTAGCGGCGCTTAGGGTGTGGCGCCGCGCACGGCAAGAGCATGGCCGTGCAAAATGCCCATCCGTTCGGATCAGCGAAAGCTTTCAAGGGGTATGGCCTGCCGCATGAAGATCCTGTTTCCCATTTCGGCGATCGTGTGCGCCGCCAGCCTTGCCGCCGCGCCGTTCCTTGCGCAGGCGCAGGTCGCGCAGCCTGCCGCGCGTTCCAACGCGTCAATGCCTTCCGCTCCCCCCGCGCAGCAGGCCCCGCCCGCCCAGCAGATCGTGCCCACGGCACAGGAATTGTCGTTCGGATCGCATCCGCTGCAACGCATGGATTTCTATCGCTCGAGCGCACAAGGCCCGCGGCCCTTGATCCTGTTCGTGCATGGCGGGGCTTGGATCGGGGGCGACAAGTCGGATTCGACCGGCTCGGCCAAGATCCGGCATTACACCCAGTCGGGCTATCAGCTGGCCAGCGTCAATTACCGCCTGCTGCCCGAGGTAGACATCGAACATCAGGCCGACGACGTCGCCGCCGCGCTAGCCGCCTTGCTGGAGCAATCGCGCGAGCTGAACATCGATACGCGGCAGATCGTGCTGATGGGCCACAGCGCGGGTGCGCATCTGGCGGCGCTGGTCGCGACCGATCCGCGGTTCCTGAAACGATATGGCCTGACGCCCGGCGACATCGGCGGCGTGGTGCTGCTGGACGGCGCGGCCTATGACGTGCCCAGCCAGATCGTGGACGCGGGGCCGCTGCTGGGTTTCGCCTATCAGATCGCGTTCGGCTCGGCGCAGGCGCGGCAATTGTCGCTGTCGCCCGCCAATCATGCCAACGGCGACAATGCGCGCGATTTCCTGCTGCTGCATGTTGAGCGGCCCGAGGCGGAGAGGCAGGCGCGCCGCTTCGCCAATGCGCTGCAAGACAGCGGGACCCGCGTGTCGGTGGCGCAGGTGCCGGGGCGCGGCATGGATGGGCACAACATGATCAACGCCATGCTGGGCCGCAGCGATTCGCAGGCCACCCCGATCGTCGACCAGTGGCTCGCCGGGCTGTTTGCCGCCCCGACCTATTAGGTCAGAGCGCCTCAGGACCTTCCGCGCGCAGGACATGGGTGCAACCCAGCGCCTTGCCGTCATCCTGCGGCGTCAGCGCCGCGCGCGTACGCCAGCCATCGGCGCGTAGCTGCTGCGCCGCAGCGCGGTCATGGCCCAGCGGCAGGAAGACGATCCTGTCTCCGCCGTTCAGCGCGTTCGCGTCGATCAGCGGATCGGGATAGAGCGAGAAACCGGTCGCGACCTCATCATGCGCGGAATGTCCGGCCTTGGCCTGCCCCATCACGCGATAGGTGCCGCCCCGCCCCAGCGCGCCGCGCAGGCCATCGGCATAGACGGTAAAGCCGAACCAGCTCTGATATTCGAAACCGTGCCGCTCGGTCGGGTCGAGCGTGAGGCGCGCCGCATCGCCGACCAGTGCCGCGATCTCGCGCAGCGCGGCGATCCGCGTGCCCAGCGCGCCGCCGTCGATGATCGCGCGGTCGAACTCCTCAAGCTTGGCGATGGCGGTGTCGAAAGCGCCGGTGGCATAGAGTAGCGGAAGGAATGCCTCCCCCCCCGCTGCGGTCAGCCCGCCCGCGTCCTTGGCGTCAAGCTCATGCCGCACCGCGTCGACCGTCTCGGCATCCATCGGATGCGCGCGTTCGGCCAGCGTGTCGACCAGGTCGGGCAGGGTGAAGTCGACCGATATGCCCGTCGCGCCCGCGGCCCGCAGTGCCTCGATCGCCAGCAGCACGGCTTCGGCGGCGGCGGCGACATTGTCCGCGCCGACGATCTCCGCACCGATCTGCAATTGCTCGCGCTCTGGCTCTAGCCCGTTGCCTTTCAGCCGCAGGACCGGCCCGGCATAGCTGAGCCTCAGGGGACGCGGCGCGTCGCCCATGCCGGTGGCGGCGATGCGCCCGACCTGCACGGTGATATCGGCCCTGACCGCCAGCGTGCGCAGCGATACCGGATCGGTAAAGCGCACCAGCCGGTTACGGCTGACCCCCGCCATGCGCGCGGCGAGCGAGCGTTCGAATTCGACCAGCGGCGGCTGAACCGGGTCATAGCCATGCGCCGCCATCGCATCGACCATCGCGCGGGTCACGCGCATCGCCTCGGCTGCGCGCGGCGGCAGGCGGTCGGCCAGCCCCTCGGGCAGCAGGTCGGGATCGGGCGCACCGCTGCGCGGCGGGCGAATGGCGGTCGGCTTGGTCATGGTGAGGCGCGTGTATGCCGGCGCGCGGGGAGAGGCAAGGCGATTGCCGCCCGCCCCGCCCCACGCGCCGCGTCCTTAGAAGGACAGCGCCTTGACGACCTTCACGCCGGGCGTGTCGCAGATCTGCTTCATCACGTCCTGCGAGATCGGCTGGTCGACCGACAGCAGCAGCACCGCTTCCCCGCCCGCTTCGCGGCGGCCAAGGTGGAAGGTGCCGATGTTGATGCCGTTCTTGCCCAGCAGCGAACCGATGCTGCCAATGAAACCGGGCGCATCCTCGTTCACGACATAGAGCATGTCGCCGGTCAGATCCGCCTCGATCCCGATGCCGAAGATATCGACGAGGCGCGGCTGCGTCTTACCGAACAGCGTGCCTGCGACGGTGCGTTCGCCCTGCTCGGTATCGACCTTCACGCGAACCAGCGTCTGGTAGTCGCCTTCGCGCTCACGCCGGATCTCGCGCACGTCGAGGCCGCGCTCCTTGGCGAGGAACGGGGCGTTGACCATGTTCACGCTCTGCGAATAGCGCTTCATCAGGCCTGCCAGCACCGCGCCGGTGATCGGCTTGATGTTGAGCTGCGCCGCCGCGCCCTCGACCTCGATACCGATGCGGGTGAGGTTGCCGTGCGCCAGCTGCCCGACGAGCGAGCCGAGCTTTTCGGCCAGCGCCATATAGGGCTTGAGCTTGGGCGCTTCTTCGGCGCTCAGCGACGGCATGTTGAGCGCGTTGGTGACGCCGCCGTTGACGAGATAGTCGGCCATCTGCTCGGCCACCTGCAGCGCGACATTGACCTGCGCCTCGGTGGTCGAAGCACCCAGATGCGGGGTGCAGATGAAGCCGGGCGTGCCGAACAGCGGGCTGTCCTTGGCCGGTTCGGTGGCGAACACGTCCAGCGCCGCGCCCGCGATATGCCCGTTGTCGAGCAGTTCCTTGAGAGCCGCCTCGTCGATCAGCCCGCCGCGCGCGCAGTTCACGATGCGCACGCCCTTTTTGGTGCGACCGAGCCGCTCGCGATTGAGGATGTTGCGCGTCTCATCGGTCAAGGGGGTGTGAAGCGTGATGAAATCGGCGCGTTCGATCAGGGCTTCCAGATCGACCTTCTCCACGCCCATCTCGACCGCGCGTTCCTCGGTCAGGAACGGATCATAGGCGACGACCTTCATCCGCAGGCCCAAGGCGCGGCTGGCGACGATCGCGCCGATGTTGCCCGCTCCGATCAGGCCCAGCGTCTTGCCGGTGACTTCCACGCCCATGAAGTCGTTCTTGGGCCATTCGCCAGACTGCGTGCGCGCATTCGCGGCCGGAATCTGGCGCGCGAGTGCCATGATAAGGGCAATCGCGTGCTCCGCAGTGGTGATCGAATTGCCGAACGGGGTGTTCATCACCACCACGCCCTTGGACGAGGCGGCGGGAATATCGACATTGTCGACGCCGATCCCGGCGCGGCCGATAACCTTCAGATTGGTCGCGGCCTCGAGGATTTCAGCAGTGACCTTGGTCGAGGAGCGGATGGCGAGACCGTCATAATCGCCGATGCGGGCCATCAGCTGTTCGGGGGTTTCGCCGGTAATGACATCGACATCGCAGCCGCGCGCTTCGAAAATGCGAGCGGCATTGGGGTCCATCTTGTCGGAAATAAGGACTTTCGGCTTGGCCATGATAAAGCCTTCCTGTGTTTTGAAATCAGGGGGTTGCGGGCAGAACCTGTGCGCCGTCCGCAAGGAACGTCAGGCGGTCAGCAGCCCGTAGGCCCAGTCGAGCCAGGGGCCGAGCGCCTCGATATCCGCGGTGTCGACGGTCGATCCGCACCAGATCCGCAGGCCCGGAGGCGCATCGCGGTAACCGGCGACATCATAGGCCGCGCCTTCATCTTCCAGCAGCTTTGCGAACTGCTTGATGAAATCGGCATCGGCGCCCTTCACCGTAAGGCAGACGCTGGTGTTCGAACGGATCGCCGGCTTCTCGACCAGATGGCCCAGCCATGCCCGCGCCTCGACGATCTTGTCGAGAGCCGCCGCATTGGCGTCGGCCCGCGCCTTCATCGCGTCGGCGCCGCCGATCTGCTTTGCCCATTCCAGCGACACGATCGCGTCTTCCACCGCCAGCATCGACGGCGTGTTGATCGTTTCGCCCTTGAAGATGCCCTCGATCAGCTTGCCGCCCTTGGTCAGGCGGAAAACCTTGGGAAGCGGCCACGAAGGCGTATAGCTTTCCAGCCGTTCGACCGCGCGGGGACCAAGGATCAGCACGCCGTGGCCGCCCTCGCCGCCCAGCGCCTTCTGCCACGAGAAGGTGGCGACATCGATCTTGTCCCACTCAATGGTCTGCGCGAACACCGCGCTGGTGGCATCGGCGAAGGACAGGCCTTCGCGGTCGTCGGCGATCCAGTCGCCGTTCGGCACGCGCACGCCGCTGGTGGTGCCGTTCCAGGTGAACAGCACGTCATTCGACCAGTCGACCTGCGTGAGATTGGGGATGTCGCCGTAGTCGGCCTTCATCACGATGGGGTCCAGCTTCAGCTGCTTGACCGCGTCGGTCACCCAGCCTTCGCCAAAGCTTTCCCACGCCAGCGTGGTGACGGGGCGCGCGCCCAGCATGGTCCACATCGCCATTTCATAGGCGCCGGTGTCCGAGCCGGGCACGATGCCGATCCGGTGCGTCTCGGGCAGCTCAAGCAATTCGCGCATGAGATCGAGGCAATAGGCCAGACGCGCCTTGCCGATCTTGGAGCGGTGCGAGCGTCCAAGCGATGCGGGATCGAGTTTTTCGGGGGACCAAACCGGCGGCTTGGCACAGGGACCGGACGAGAAATAGGGACGCTCCGGCAGCGTCGGTTTTGTATCAGTCATTTAAGACTCTCCTTTCAGAGAGCTCGCGCGGCGTTGGGACCGCGTGGCCCGTCGGCCGCCCTAGAGATCCTCGCCGTCCTGTCAAGCGAATGCAGCGATGGCGGGGCGGACCGTTGTTCAGCCACGATGAAGGCGGGAGGCGTAAAACCCTTGGAAAAGCGCCCTGTTCGCCTTGGCCGCAAGATCGTCCAGGGACTAAGGATTGCAGCCATGGAAACGCATCGCCACGCATTTCGATCGTTGCCGGTGACGCACTGGCCTCGCCGACTCGGCCTTGCCGCCGCGCTGGTCGCACTATTCGCGGTCGCCGGCTGCGCGCCCGAGGCGACCCGGCAGGTGCCCGCCCGTCCCGTGTCGCGGCCCGTCGTCCAGCAGGACTTGCCCACGCAGGCCGAGCGGATCTGCCGGACCGGCCTCGCCGAACTGGGTGCCGATTTCGTGCCGCTGCCTGACCTCACCGCCGGATCGTGCAGTTCCAGCAATGCCGTCACGCTGTATCACCTTGCCAGCGACAACACGCGGGTGGTGGTGACCAATCTTCCCCGCATCTCGTGCAGTCTTTCGCAGGATCTGTCGAACTGGACGCGCTTTGGCGTCAGCCGTGCGGCGCAGCAAATCCTTGGCAGCCCGGTGGTGAAGCTGGAGACATTCGGCAGCTATAATTGCCGCAATGTCGCCGGTTCCAGCCGGCTTTCCGCGCATTCGACGGCCAGCGCGGTCGACATTTCGGGCTTCGTGCTGGCCGACGGGCGTCGCATAACCGTCAAGGGCGGATGGAGCGGAAGCAGCGAGGAACGGCAATTCCTGCGCACCATCCATCAAAGCGCCTGCAAGCGCTTCGGCACCGTGCTCGGCCCCGAATACAATCGTGCGCACGAGGATCACCTTCACCTCGAACTTGGCGGCGGAAAGTTCTGCCGCTGACGGCTTGATCGCCCTGCCCGTTTATCCTAACCCGCCCGCGTCATCCGGGGAGTAGCCACCCGCGCCGTCCTTCATTGGGCAAGCGGGCCCACCATCGACATGCTCGGCCGAGAGGTCGCGGTGTTGGGACAAGAGCCGGGAAGCACATGCTGCTTCCAAAGGCGCTTCTGGCGAGACCGCATGACATGGGCACTGCCTTGCCGGGCGGGTGCGCATGTCATCGGTTATCGTGGAAACGCCCGGCGTGCCTTGATGGAACATTGCCCTATGGAAGCCTTCCTCACCTCCGCCACCGTGGTCGCCCTTGCCGAAATCGGCGATAAGACCATGCTGCTCGCCATCGTGCTGGCCGCCCGGTTTCGCCGGCCGTGGCCCGTGGTGTGGGGCATATTGTTCGCGACGCTAGCAAACCATTTTCTCGCCGCGCTGCTGGGCGCCACCATCGCGGGCGTTCTGGACGGAGTGTGGTTCCGCTATGCCGTCGCGGCAGGATTCGTCGCGATGGGCCTGTGGACCCTGATCCCCGACAAGCTCGACGAAGACGAAGAACCCAAGGGCCGCGGCGGTGCATTCCTGACGACGCTGATCGCGTTTTTTCTGGTCGAAATCGGCGACAAGACTCAGATCGCGACGATTGCGCTGGGCGCGCGGTTCGATGCGACCCTTGCGGTCACCGCCGGCACGACGCTGGGCATGATGATCGCCAATGTGCCCGCCGTGTTTGCAGGCGACGCGCTGACAAGGCGCGTGTCGCTGAAGGCGATCCGCATCGTGGCTGCAGTGCTGTTCGTTGCCATCGGCCTGTTGCTGGCGGCGCAGACGGCACGCTGGATCTGAACGCCTGGATCTGAAAGTCAGGGCGACGCGCTGCGGTCAGGGCTTGCGCTCCAGCAGCGTCACCTGCCCGCCCTCGTGGATGGCATTGCCAAAGGGTCGGTAACCCAGCCTGTCCGCCAGCGCGAGGCTGCGCACATTTTCGGGATCGATCATGCAGATCGTGCGCTGCGGGCCGAAGCATTCGAAGAACCAGACGTGCGCGGCCGATGCCGCCTCATGCGCGATGCCCTGTCCCCTCGCCTTTTCCAGCATCACCCATGCCGCCTCTGGAGCCTGATTCATCGCATCGATGCAACGTCCGAAACGCGCAAGACCCGTGTCGCCCAGATAGGCGCCGTCCGACCGGTCGGTGACGACAAAGATGCCATAGCCGAGCAGCGCCCAGATGCCGCAATTGCGGGTAAACTTGGCCCACGCCGTCCCCCGGTCGATCGGCGGCGATCCACGCATGATAGGCGGCATCGAACGCGCAGCCTCGAAAAAACTTTCGAAATCGCCTTGCCGTGGCGGGCGCAGCAACAGCCGATCGGTGCGAATGACGGGTTCGGTCGGAAGTCGGGGCGGCGGGTTCATCGGGCATGGATAACCCCGCCGCCCACCAGGAGCAATCAGTGCAGCCAGTCGACAAGGCTCGCCTCAAGCTGCAAGCGTACGGCTTCTGCCGCGTGGCGTGCGCCCAGCTTTTCCATCATATTGCCGCGGTGGATTTCGACCGTGCGGGGCGAGATGTCGAGATCGCGCGCGATGACCTTGTTCGAGCAGCCCTGCGTCAGCCGGTCCAAGACCTCGCGCTCACGATTGGAAAGCATGGAGATGCGCATGCGCGCTTCCATCGTGCGGCGGCGCTGGCGGGCCTGCATCTCGGCCTCTCCGGCCACGCGGCGCAGAACCGATTGAAGTGCCTGTGGATCGAGCGGCTGGTCCAGATAATCGAAGGCGCCTGCCCGCATCGCGTTGACGACACGCTCCATCGGGGGATGACGGTCCATCGCGATGACCGGCAGCCAGGTGCCCTTTTGCGAAATAGCGTCCATGATGTCGATCACGCTCTCACCGCCGGGATCGTCATGAGCCAGCACGATACCCTTGCCGGGCATCTGGGTGATTAGTTCGGTGACGCTCTCGTACACCTCTGCATGGTGGCCGAGATCGAAGATGGTGCGGGCAAAGCTGGCGCGATTGCGAGCGTCCGCGTCAACGATGTGAATGATGATGCGCTGTTCCATGCTTCTGACCATGTAGGTGCTGAAGCGCGCTCGCCATTACGGATAAACCCGTAATGGACCTATTGAAATCGTTCGTCTTTTCTTTCGCAGATTTGCGTGAGGGGTCGATCCGGAATGGATGGAATTGCCACGATTGAAAGCCGCACCTTGCTGAATTCCGCGGTTCGGAGGCAATGTTTCGTTATTGGTGAACGCCTCGTCAGCCTTCCGACTCGGAATCCTCGAAACTATAATCCGGCAGCGAATGAAAGGCGGTGCGCAGCGCATCGCTCCAGCTCGACGAGATTTCCTGGAAATAGGGATCGCTCGCCATGATCCGGCGTTCGTGCAGCGGTTCGAAGCGGTCCCTTTCCAGCACCAGCACGTCCAGCGGCATGCCGACCGAAAGATTCGCGGCCAGCGTCGAATCCATCGACACCATCAGCAGCTTGATCCCATCCTCGAAACTCATCGTGCGGTCATAGCCGCGAATGATGATCGGGCGCCCGTATTTGGTCTCTCCGATCTGGAAGAAGGGCGTATCGGCGCTTGCCTCGATGAAATTGCCTTCCGGATAGATCAGGAACAGGCGCGGCTCCATGCCCTCGATCTGGCCGGCAACGATCATGCTGGCGGTAAAGCGCGGACCGCCCGACTGCCCGTCGGTGGACATCTGCCGCTCCTCGATCGTGGCGCGCAGCAATTCACCCACCAGATTGGCGACCTGAAACATGGTGGTGCATTTCAGAATCGACGGTTCGCGGTCTTCTGGCGCCTTGTTGCGCTCCTCAAGCCGGCTGACGACCGCTTGGGTGGTCGCCAGATTGCCCGCCGTCATGATCGCGATGATGCGATCGGGATCCGACCAGTGGAACATCTTGCGGAAGACGGAAATATTATCGACGCCCGAATTGGTCCTGGTATCGCTCATCATGACGATACCCCGGTCGAGCATCATGCCGACGCAATAGGTCACGCTTCCCCCCAAGGCTTCACTGGATGACTTTCACTGACGCCCGCGCCCGATCGCGCGGCCGGTTCGCATCATAAGGCGAAACATCGCAAATTACAGATACGCGGCCACTAATCCTGTGGGTCGGGCGCGTTTTCGCTGCCGAAATGGTCCTGCTGCGACTGGCGCTGCTGCAGCTGGCTCTGCGACTGGCTGCCGGTGCCGGAACCGTTGCTCTGGCTCTGCCGCTGGCCGTTCTGCGACTGCGTCTGCTCCTGCCTGCGAACGGCGAGTTCGACGTTGAGGTCCGCGCTGCCGCCGCCGATCGAGATGCCCTTCACGGGCGCCGCCTCGGCATAATCCTGCCCGGTGGCGACACGGATATAGCGTTCGTCGGGGCAGATCTGGTTCGACACGTCGAACCCGACCCAGCCCAGCCCGTCGATATGCGCCTCGGCCCAGGCATGGCCCGCCTCCTGATCGACGCGGTCGTCCATCATCAGATAACCCGAGACATAGCGCGCCGGAATGCCCAGCAGGCGCGCGCAGCCGATGAAGATATGCGCGTGATCCTGGCACACGCCTTCGCCGCTGTTCAGCGCATCCTCGCCCTTCGTGTTGCTGTCGGTGCGGTCCTTCACATAGGACACGGCATCGATCACGCTGTTCGACAAGGCGTGCAGCCGGGCCAGCGTGTCGTTCTCCCGCTCGACCTTTTCGGCAAGCGCCCGCATCCGGGGCCCGGGGCGAGTGAGCGGGGTGTGGCCCGAAAAGTGCCAGCACGGAAGATGGCCCGCATGGCGCCCGATGATGCCCGCATTATCCGCCGTCTCGATCGTACCGTCGCAATCGATGATCACTTCGGTCACGCCCGGCTCGATCTCGATCAGCGTGGTCGTGTTCATGTTGTGGTCGTCGAACTGCAATTGTTCGTGTGCACCCTGATAGCTCATCTTCCAGTCCAGCACGCTCTGCCCGCTGGTCGACTTGGGCGTCATGTGCAGCCGTTGAAGGGCGTGCACGACGGGGGCGTCGAACGTGTAGCGGGTGCGGTGGTGGACTGTCAGGCGCATGGGACGGCTATCGTCTCCTTCATTCGGAAAATCTGTATTCGGTTTCGACCGCGCGGCCGATCTCGAAATTGTCGGCGATGAAATCGGACAGGAACTCGTGCAGTCCCTGTTCGAAGATGGCTTCGATATCGGCGTCGTTCAAGCGCATGTCCGCCTTGCGCATCAATTCATGCGCGTGCAGTTCCTCACCATATTGCAGCGCCAGATTGCCGAGATTGGTGCGGATCTTGGAATAGCAGAACGCCAAAGAGCGCGGGAAGCGCCCGTCCAGAATCAGGAAATCGGCGATCCCGCGCGCATCCATGTTCCCCGCGTTCAGCCAGCGATAGGCGCGTTCCGCCCCCAGCGAGCGCAGGATCGTCTCCCACTGCACATTGTCGAGGCTGGATCCGACATAGGACAGCGACGGCAGCAGCACGTAATATTTGACGTCGAGGATCCGCGCCGTGTTGTCCGCGCGTTCGAGGAAACTGCCGATGCGCCCGAAATTATAGATGTCGTTGCGCAGCATCGACCCATCCATCGCGCCGCGCACCAGCGTCGCCTCGCGTTTTACCGCCGCGATCGCGTCACCCAGATTGGCCTGCGTGACGGGGCGCGACAGCAGTTCGTTAATCTGCAGATAGCTCTCGTTCACGGCCAGCCACAATTCGGCGGTGATGACGTTTCGAACCGCGCGCGCATTGGTGCGCACCTGCCCGATCAGCGAACGGATCGAGTTCGGGTTGTCCTTTTCGCGCAGGATGTAATTCCACACCTGCATGCCGGTAAACGTCCCGTTCTTTTCGAGATAGGACTGCGTCATCCCGGCGGTTTCGAGGACCGAGCTCCACTCCTGCTCCGCCGTGATGGAATCGCTGGTCAGCGCCATGCGAAAACCGGTGTCGAGGAGGCGCGCGCAATTCTCCGCCCGCTCAAGATAGCGGAACATCCAGAAGACGCCATTTGCACTGCGACCGAGCATTATTCCTCCAGCACCCAGCTGTCCTTGGTGCCGCCGCCCTGGCTGGAATTCACCACCAGCGATCCCTGTTTCAGCGCCACGCGGGTCAGTCCGCCGGGGGTTATGTCGATGCCGTTCGGGCTCATCAGAACGAACGGGCGCAGATCGACGTGGCGCGGGCTCAGGCCCTTTTTCGCCAGGATCGGCACTGTCGACAGCGACAGCGTGGGCTGCGCGATATAGTTCTGCGGGTTTGCCTTCAGCTTCTGAACGAACTTGGCGATCTCGCGCTTCGACGCGGTCGGCCCGATCAGCATGCCATAGCCGCCCGAACCGTGGACCTCCTTGACGACAAGCTCCTCGATATTGTCGAGCACGTATTTGAGCGCGTCGGGCTCCATGCAGCGCCACGTCTCGACATTGGGCAGCAGCGGCTTTTCGCCGGTGTAGAACTCGACGATTTCGGGCATGAAGCTGTAGAGCGCCTTGTCGTCCGAAATGCCGGTGCCGGGCGCATTGGCGATGGTGATCCCGCCCGATCGATAGACATCCATGATGCCGGGCACGCCCAGCATGCTTTCCGGATTAAAGGTCAGCGGATCGAGGAAATCGTCGTCCACCCGGCGATAGATCACGTCGAGCGGCTTGTATCCGCGCGTCGTGCGCATCTGGACACGCCCGTCGATGACACGAAGATCCCCCGCCTCGACCAGTTCGGCGCCCATCTGGTCGGCAAGGAAGCTGTGCTCGTAATAGGCGGAATTGTAGATGCCGGGCGTCAATACCGCGATGGCGGGCTTTCCCTTGCCGTCGAACGCGGGCGGGGCGCAGGCGGCCAGGCTGCGGGCCAGCCGCCGGGGATAGTTCGATACCGGCGCGACCTTCACCCGCGTGAACAGCTCGGGGAACATCGCCATCATCGTCTCGCGGTTCTCCAGCATGTAGGAGACGCCGCTGGGCGTGCGGGCATTGTCCTCCAGCACGTGGAAATCGTCGGGCCCCGTGCGGACGAGGTCGATACCGGTGATATGGGTGTAGATCCCGCCGGGCGGGGTAAAGCCGCACATATTGGGCAGGAACGCCGCATTGTCGCGCAGCAGCCATTCGGGCACGCGGCCCGAACGCACGATCTCCTGCCTGTGATAGAGGTCGTGCAGGAAGGCATTGATCGCCCTCACCCGCTGCTCGATCCCCTTGGACAGGCGGCGCCATTCCTGCGCGGTGATGATCCGCGGCACCGGATCGAACGGGATCAGCCGTTCCTCCGCCTCATCCTGTCCATAGACGTTAAAGGTGATGCCCGTGCGGCGGAAGAAATTCTCCGCCTCGCGGTGTTTTCTCCGCAGGGCCTGCGGGTCCTGCTCTTCGAACCAGTTTGAATAGCCCGCATAGGCGTTTCGTATGGAGCCATCCGCTCCATGCATTTCATCGAAGGTTGGGTCCCGGTCCCTGCTCATGCGCCAATGCTCATGAGTCGGGGTTGTCTCCGGTTTTTTGCTGCGTTGCAAGATGCGTAAAACTTTCGGGTGAGCGCGCCAGCACGCGCGACACGGCTTCGATGGCCGCGGGATGCCATGCAAACCCCATATGCGTGCAGCGCACCGGCAGCGCTAGGTCGCGTTCCCCCACCTTGCCGCAGGCGCAGTGGCGGTGGACGACACCGTCCTGCGCGCTCCACATCGCGATGGTGGGCACCGGAGGCTTTTGCGCGAATTCGCCACCTACCGGCGGTTCGTCGACCGGATGACCCGCGATCGCATGATAGAGCCGCCACCCGTTATTGCCATGCATGTCGCCCGAAAACGGCGAGCCCATGGTCACGACCATCTCGACATGATCGGGCAATTGCTTGGCCGCCTCGCGCGCGAAGACGCCGCCGAGGCTCCATCCGACCAGCACGATCTTGCGATCCTCTGCCCGCGACACCCGGCGGATGCGCGAAAGCAGGCGGTCGAAGCGGTCCTCGCTCGCCCCCATGTTCCAGCCGAGGCCCCAGTCGGTGACCGAATGCCCTGCATCCGCCAGCGCCTTGTGCATCGGGGCCATGCGCCACGGATGCGATCCGAACCCCGGAAGCAGCATCACCGCGCGCGGTTCCTCCGGCGTCGCCACGTCCATCTTGCCATAGGCCATGCGGAACGCGGCAGGCGCCGCAAGCGAAGCGAGTTCCTTGAGCAGCAGACGCGATGCCGGCGTCGACACACCCTGGGGCTGTGGGCGCATCGCAAGCGAATGGCGCCGCTGCCATTCGCGGAACAGAACCAAAAAGCCCTTGCCGGGACGTTCGGCGCGCGCTTCGCGGGTCTTGTCGCGTTTCCGGGCCAGAGCCGGACCGGCTTGCTCACCAGGCTTGCCGACGGACGCATCGGCCCATTGGCGCGCGGGCAGTGCATTCGCATCGATGCCGGGCAAGGCATGGCTGGAAGGAAGACTTTCGGGTTTCATGTAATCTGGCTGTAACAGTTCCGGCATCATAGAACCAATGCGAAACGGCCCTGCAGTTTCCCGCAGGGCCGTATCATTTATCCGAGATTATGTATCTGAGGCAGCGCGTTCTACGCCGCGCAGTCGCCGGTTCGCGTCTGCACCATGCGCATGGTCATCTCCATGGTCTGCCCCTGCGCATCCATCTTGGTATTGGCGACGATGTCCGAACCCGTGGCGCTGACGGTTCCGTCCATGTCCAGCGTCATGGTGCCGCCCTGTACGTCGCACACGGCATTGGCGCTGACCTGTCCGCCATCGACATCCATCCTGCTGAAATTGCACTCGCCGCTCTGAGCGACCTGGCCAAGCTGTTCCTCGAACCCCTTGTCGGCTTCTTCCGGCGTCAGGCAGAACCCTTCGCCATAGGCGCCTTCCAGCGCGCTCCTCATCTGGTCGAGCATGCCTTCAGGCGCGCCGGGCATTTCAAAGCTGGTGACGTCGACCTTCAGCGAATACTGGCCGGGCTGCGGCTTTTCCAGCTTGCTGAATTCCTGAGCGGCTTCCTCGACGCTCATGGCCGATCCCGCATCGGCAGAGGCGTCCTCGCTCTCGCTCTCGCTCGAACAGGCGGCGAGTGCCATGGCGGCACAGGCTGCCAGCCCTGCGGTCTTCCAGTTCTTCGTCACGCTACATGCTCCCCTTCGGCACCGGAATGGCGGCTCGATCGAAGGACGGGACATTGCAGATGCCAGACCGCTTGGCAATTGCACCCTTCTCATGAGATTGGACTGGGCTCATGGAATTGCACTAGGCGGCCATCGCACCCATATCATACCGCATGGCCGAACTCGTCATCCGTCGCGGACTGGAAGAGCCCGACACATCCGACAATTTCACCCCCCACCGCCCTGCCCGGCCCGAAAAGTCGCTGCCGGGCAAAAGGTTCGAACTGGTCAGCGATTACCAGCCGGCCGGCGACCAGCCGACCGCCATCGAAGAGCTGGTCAAGACGGCTCAGGAAGACGAAAAGACGCAGGTCCTGCTGGGTGTCACGGGCAGCGGCAAGACCTATACCATGGCGCAGGTGATCGAACGCCTGCAGCGCCCCGCGCTGATCCTTGCGCCCAACAAGATCCTGGCCGCGCAGCTTTACGGCGAGTTCAAGAGCTTCTTCCCGAACAACGCGGTCGAGTATTTCGTATCCTATTACGACTATTACCAGCCCGAGGCCTATGTCCCGCGCTCCGACACCTATATCGAGAAGGAGAGCTCGGTAAACGAGGCGATCGACCGGATGCGCCATTCGGCCACGCGCGCGCTGCTGGAACGCGACGACGTGATCATCGTCGCCTCGGTTTCCTGCCTCTACGGCATCGGTTCGGTCGAGACCTATTCGGCGATGATCTTCGACCTGAAGAAGGGCGATGAGGTCGACCAGCGCGAGATCATCCGCAAGCTGGTCGCGCTGCAGTACAAGCGCAACGACGCCGCATTCGCGCGCGGCAATTTCCGCGTGCGCGGGGACAATCTGGAAATCTTCCCCAGCCATTATGAAGACATGGCCTGGCGCATCTCGTTCTTTGGGGACGAGATCGAGGAGATCAGCGAGTTCGACCCGCTCACCGGCAAGAAGGGCGCTTCGCTGGACAAGGTGCGCGTCTATGCGAATTCGCACTATGTCACCCCCGGGCCGACGATGAAGCAGGCGACCGAGGCGATCCGCTTCGAGCTGACCGAACGGCTGAAGGAACTGGAAGCCGAAGGCAAGCTGCTGGAGCACCAGCGGCTGGAGCAGCGCACCAATTTCGATCTGGAAATGATCGCCGCAACCGGCAGCTGCGCGGGCATCGAGAATTACTCCCGCTTCCTGACGGGCCGCCTTCCCGGCGAGCCGCCGCCGACCCTGTTCGAATATCTGCCCGACAATGCGCTGCTGTTCGTGGACGAAAGTCACCAGACGATCCCCCAGATCGGCGCGATGTCAAAGGGCGATCACCGCCGCAAGATCACGCTGGCCGAATATGGCTTTCGGCTGCCCAGTTGCATCGACAACCGCCCGCTGCGCTTCAACGAGTGGGACGCGATGCGACCGCAGACCTTCGCCGTGTCCGCCACGCCCGGAAGCTGGGAGATGGAGCAGACCGGCGGCGTCTTCGCTGAACAGGTCATCCGTCCCACCGGGCTGATCGACCCCCCGGTCGAGATCCGCCCGGTCGAGGATCAGGTTCAGGACTGCATCAATGAGTGCAAGGCGGTCGCCGCCAAGGGCTATCGCACGCTGGTCACCACGCTGACCAAGCGCATGGCCGAGGACCTGACCGAGTTCATGCACGAGGCGGGCGTGCGCGTGCGCTACATGCATTCCGACGTCGAGACGCTGGAACGGATCGAGCTGATCCGCGACTTGCGGCTGGGCGTCTATGACGTGCTGGTCGGCATCAACCTGCTGCGCGAGGGGCTGGATATTCCCGAATGCGGCCTCGTCTGCATCCTCGACGCCGACAAGGAAGGATTCCTGCGCAGCGAGACATCGCTGATCCAGACCATCGGCCGCGCCGCGCGCAATGTCGACGGGCGCGTCATCCTCTATGCCGACCGCATCACCGGCAGCATGGAGCGCGCCATCGCGGAAACCGATCGCCGCCGCGAAAAGCAGCGCGCCTATAACGAGGAACACGGCATCACCCCCGCCACGATCAAGCGGCGCATTGCCGACATCGTGGCCGACACCGCCTCGCAGGACAGCGTCACCATCGATACCGGCGACGACGAGCGCAACAACATGGTCGGCCATAATCTGCGCGCCTATATCGAGGAGCTGGAAGGCCGCATGCGCGCCGCCGCCGCCGATCTGGAATTCGAGGAAGCCGGCCGCCTGCGCGACGAGATCCGAAGGCTGGAGGGCGAAGAGCTGGGCCTGCCCGACGACCAGAAGCGCGCCCCCATCGTGGGCCGCAGCAACGAAGGCAAGCCGGGCACGCGCAAAACGCGTTTCGGCAAGACCCAGCGCAAGTGGAAGAAGTAACCGCGGAAACCGGTTTTACGGCAAATCGAGGGGAAAAACAGGCGACATAAATTGCGTTTTGCGCCCTGCCACCGCATGAAGCCTGCCATGCTCTATCGACCTTGCTCGCGCCGCCTGATCGCGCTCGCCCCTGCCTTGCTTCTGGCCACGTCGCTTTTCGCTGCCCCCGCCCTCGCGCAGGACGACGAGAAGGAAGACGCGAAGCCCGTCGCAGATTACGAGCCGAATGCCGCGTCGAAGAAGATGAGCGGCACGTTCGGCGGCAAGCGCATCAGCTATACCGCCACGGTCGAGGAACAGGTGCTGGAGGACGACGACGGCAATCCCGCCGCTGCCATCGTCACCATGTCCTATGTCGCCGAACCGCAGGACAAGACGCGGCCCGTGACGTTCCTGTACAATGGCGGCCCCGGATCGGGGTCGGTCTGGCTGCAGATGGGCGCATTCGGGCCAAAGCGGGTCGCGATCCCTTCGGATGCGCGCGACGACGGCGGACCGCCTTACCCCATAGTCGACAATCCGGATTCGCTGCTCGACGTCACCGATATCGTGTTCATCGACCCGGTGGGGACCGGATTCTCGCATGCCATCGGCGACACCGATCCCAAGGATTACTGGGGCGTCACCGCCGATGCGAAATCGGTCGCCGCGGTGATCCGCAAGTGGATCAGCGACAATGGCCGCTGGAACAGCCCCAAGTTCCTGGGCGGCGAAAGCTATGGCACCACGCGCAGCGCCGCCGTGGTGCACGAGCTTGAGGGTGCCTATAACGATGTCGCCCTGAATGGCGTAATCCTGATCTCGACCATCCTCGACTTCGCGGCGGGCGCGGATACCGAAGGGAACGAGCTTTCCTATATCACCAACCTGCCCACCATGGCCGCGACCGCGCATTATCATGGCAAGGTGCAGGCAGCTTCGGTCGAGGCGCTGGTGCAGGAGGCACGCGATTTCGCGACCGGTCCCTATGCGGCCGCCCTGCTGAAAGGCCAGGCCCTTCCCGATGCGGAGCGGGCAAGCGTTCGGGCCGAATTGTCGCGCCTGACCGGATTGTCGGAAACCTATCTCGACCGCGCCGATCTGCGCGTCAGCCCCAACCGGTTCTATAAGGAACTGCTGCGCGACCGCGGCCTGACGGTCGGTCGGCTCGACAGCCGCTATACCGGCGTCGATTACGACAGCGCGGGCGAGACGCCCGATAACGACCCCAGCTTTTACGGCATCGACGCGGGCTATGCCGCGGCGATCAACAGCTGGCTGCGCGAGAGCATCGGTTACGAGACCGATCGCCAATATGTCACCATCGGCGGCGTGGGCGACTGGGACTGGCGGCTGGAAGGCGGCCGCGACACCAATGCCTATCTGTCGGTCGCCCCCTATCTGGGCCGGGCCTTGCGCGAAAATTCCGACCTGCGGATCTTCGTCGGCCAAGGCTGGTACGACTTTGCAACCCCGTTCTTCGCGGCCGAATATTCACTGTCGCGCACCGGGTTCGATCCTTCGCGGATCGAGTTCCAGTATTATGACGCGGGCCACATGATGTATATCCGCGACGAGGACCGCGCCAAGCTGACCGCCGACCTCAGGGCCTTCATCAATGCGCGCTGATCGCCTTTGGGCCGCGGCGATCGCCGCGCTGGCGCTCGCATCCTGTTCGGGTGACGAGGACAAGGCCGCGACCGCGCCGATCCGCCTGCAACTGACCGATGCCCGCCCCGCGCCGGACGAGATCTCGATGCCGGGCAAGATCGATCCTCCCGACGGCCGCTGGATACGCACCGGCGAAAGCGCGGTCTATGGCGAGCCGGGCATGCCCGCCCTGCTCAAGCTGTCGTGCGAGAACGGATCGGTCCGCGCGATCCGCAACGTTCCGTCCGACGACGGCGCCAAGGCGATGCTGAGCTTTGTCGGCTATCGCGGGATATTGCGCCTGCCGGTCAGCAATGACGGCGACAAATGGGCGGGCGCGCTGGCTTCTGACGATCCTCACTGGATCGCGCTGACGGGCGGGCCGTTCTATGCGACGGTCGCGGGCGGCGGGAAAGTCATCTTCCCCGCCTCGTCCACGCTGGGCGAGCTTGTCGATGGCTGCAAGACGCGGCTCGCCAAGGGCACCGAGCGCGACTCCGCTTAAACGCGGTCCCTTACAGCTTCCCGAATTTTTCCTCGTAGCCGTCCTTGTCGCCGGATGCGAGATAGCGCGCCTGCGTGCGCCAGTCGTCGCGATTGATGCGCCCCGCGAAACGGCCCATCCGCGCATCCATCTCCTGCACGTCGGCATCGCTCCACGCGGCGATCTGGTCATAGCGCGATATGCCCATAGAACCGAGCAGTTCGGCAAGCTTGGGTCCCAGCCCCTTGATCTTGAGCAGATCGTCGGACTGCCCCTCGTCCTGATCGTTCGAATGCATCTTGACCGCAGCCGCCACCGCCTGCGCATCCCGCGCGTCGGCGGGCATCTGGTCTTCATTCTTGTGTTTCTCGGCCTCGCGGGCTTCGTGCTCTTCCTCGGCCATCAGCGCCGCGGCGGCGACGGCGACGCCTGCGCCGCCGACCCCCTCGGGCGCGGCGGGGGGCTCATGCTCGTGCAGCGGTCTTCCCGCGCTGGCGGGCGGCGCGTCGATGAACGCCTGATTGCGCTGAGCGGGCGCGACCCCTTCGTCCAGCACATCGGGGCGATACATGCGGTCGCGCGGCTTCTTGGGCCTTGCGATCAGCCATATGGCGATCAGCACGGCCACGATCACGACCAGCAGGAACGCCAGCCAGTTCGACTGGATCATCTCAACCATTTAAATATCCTCGCTCTTCCCACTTTTCCCGCCAATCGGCTAGTTCTTGTCGATCCGGTCCTTCGCAACCTGCCGCTTCGCACGCTCGCGCGTCAAGCGCGCAAGCCGGGCGCGGCGTTGCAGCCAGCTCATCATCACGGCCAGTACGGCACCATATATGATGAGGAGTAATACCATCAATTCTACCCAAAGCGGCATGTTTCGCACCTTTCCGCCATGGTTCAGCCCGCGTCCGGAATATCGATCGGCGTCGGTTTGAGCGGCGCGACCTCGATCACCGAGAACTCGATGCGGCGATTGGCCGGATCCTCGGGCTCCAGCCCTTCGATCGGCTGTGCCGAGCCGAGGCCCGTCGCGCGCAGGGAATCGCGCGGCAGCCCCCGGTCGACCAGCGCGGAGCGCACGGCGGCGGCCCTTTCGCGCGACAGGCGCAGATTGACCGCGGCATCGCCGACCGCATCGGAATGGCCGGTGATCGCGATGATGCTGCCCCGGCAAGGCTTGAGCGCGGTGGCGACCTCGTCCAGCAACACTTCGCTGGCGGGATCGATTTCGGCGCTGCCCTGACCGAAGCGGATGACGCGCACCGACAGCAGGCTTTCCACGTCGCGCTGGCAATGGAACGGGCCGGGTTCGATCACGGGTTCCGGCGCGATCACCCCGCGCGAGCGCGTTTCCCAATGCGCACCGCCCACCCCCGGCAGGTTGGCCACCGCGCGCGCCACCCGGGCGCGAACATCGTCGGGCAGATCATCGCCCCCGCGCAGCACGGGATGGCGTGTCGGCCAACCGTTCGAGGTGGTGAAATCGGCCGTGATGCCCGCCCCTCCATTCGCCTCGATCGCGCGCTCGGCGCGGATCTGCAGACGTTCGATCACGTTCCGCCCGGTCTGGGCATTGGCGACCAGCGCAATGCAGGCCACGATCACCGCTCCCGTCAGGATGCGCAGCCAGTTCGGTATTTCGAACAAGAGTTTCATAGCAGGGTCCTAGCGATCCCGCGCAGGCGATGGAAGCGGCTCGGTGGGCGGAACCGCCCCGCTTTTCCCGGCCGATTTGAACAGCACGCGGTCCTCCGGCCCAAAGCCCTTTTTCCAGATCACGAAGCCATAGGTGGCAAGGATCGCGGGCACGCCCAGCGCCAGCTCGATCCATTCGGGCGCGAAGGTGAACAGATAGCCGACGACCACCGCGGGCGCGATTGCCCAGACCAGCGGCCAGCGGAAATTATTGATCGATTGCCCCAGCATCCGGCCCAGCATGAGCGACTTGGTGATCGACGCAAAGCCAAGCGCGAGCCCAAGGCCCAGCGCCACCGCAGCAGCCTGAAACGGCTCCGACAGGCCGAGATAGCGCGCCAGCATGATCAGCCCGACGGTGAAGGCCGCCTGCAGCGCCAGCGTCATCACCGACACGAGCAGATTGCGGATCCGCGCAAGATAGATAAGCGCCGCTTCGGACACCACCGCGGTCGCGGCGACGACCTCGGCCCCCAGCAGGAACGCCAGCGCGCCGGTGCCGCCGACGAAGCCCGGACCGACAAGCCCCATCACCGCCTCGCCCGGAATGCCCAGCGCCAGCGCCACGCCGGTCTGCGCGGCGATGATCCAGAACCCCGCCTGGCAGACCTGCCGCGCGATGGCGGCATAATCCTTCTCGTTCAGCTTGCGCACGATGACGGGGCCGAGGATCGGCTCGAAACTGGTCTTCAGCTTTTGCGGCAGGCTGGCGACCTGCACCGCGACGTAATAGACGCCGACGGTCGCAGGGCTGACGAAAATGCCCAGGATTGCGATGTCGAGCCGCCTCGTGCCCCATTCGATCGCATCGGCCAGCGCCAGCGGCAGATTCTCGCGCGCGATTTTCAAAAGGCGCAGCGTATGCGGCTTCCACCCGCGCGGCAGGCCGTACATGCGCAGCATCGGGATGAAGGCCGTGACGGCGGCCGCCGCGACCGACAGCAGATAGCTGATCGCCAGCCCGCCATCCGCCAGCGCAGGCACGAACAGCAGCACGCCCGCCGCGATCGACAGCACCCATGGCTCGACCACGGCGCGGCTGCGCACGGTGGCCGCGATGTTATAGCGAAACGCCAAGGCCGCCAGCATGACTTCGGTGATCGCAAGGAACACCAGTGCAAAGGGCAGCAGCAGGTCCCAGCGGCTGTTCATGCCATTGGGGAACATCGGATCGGGAAAGAGGAACAATATCCCCGCCAGCAGCGATGAAAACATCAGCGACAGCAGCAGCCCGTCCGCGATCACCGCCGCCTCATCGCGGTCCCCCTGCCCCAGTTCCTTGGCCAGCCCGCGCTTCAGACCCAGCGTCGCAAGCTGTCCTCCGATTTCGATAATGATCAGGGCAGAGGCAAAGCGGCCCAGCTGATCGGCACCGTAGAACCGCCCCGCGATGAACAGGAACGGCAGGCGCGCAACAAGGCGCAGCAGGAAGCCGAAGAAATTGGTGCGCCCGCCCTTGGCCAGCGTCGCGAGATCGTCGGCCTCGCCCTTTTCGGGCGGTGCCGCGCTGCCCGCGCCGTTCTGGCCCGTCACGGCGTTTCCATCTCGGTACGAAGCGGCCGGGCGAGGACGCCGCGCACCATGTCATTGGCGCTGACCTCGCCCGCCAGCAGGGCGCAGACCGCTTCGGTAATGGGCATCGCAATGCCCAGATCATCGGCCAGCGCCTTCAGCACCGGCGCGGTGAAGGCACCCTCGGCCACGGTGCGGCGATGGGCCATCAGGTCGGCGGCAGGCGTGCCTTCCGCCAAAGCCCGGCCCAGCGAGAAATTACGGCTGGAGGTCGAGGAACAGGTCAGCACCAGATCGCCCAGACCGCACAGGCCCGACAGCGTCTCCGCCTGCGCCCCGCGGGCAAGACCAAAGCGGAGCATCTCGGCATAGCCGCGCGCGATGGTGGCGGCTCGCGCGTTCTGGCCCAGCGACAGCCCGTCGACGACCCCGCAGGCAATGGCGAGCACGTTCTTGACCGCGCCGCCGATCTCGGCCCCGACGATGTCGTCGGAGAAATAGGGGCGAAAGCTGGGCCGCGCGATCTGCGAGGACAGGCGCTGCCACTGCGCATCGCCGCCATCGCAGGCCAAAGTCACCGCCGTCGGGAGCCCCGCGGCGACTTCATGCGCGAAAGTGGGTCCCGACAGCACCGCAAGCTGTGCGTTCGGCGCCACATCATGCGCGACCTCTGCCATCAGGCGGCCGCTGCCTGCCTCAATCCCCTTGGCGCAGAGCACCGCATCGCCCGCAAAACCGGACAAGGCCCCCGCCATGACCGAGCCGAGATGCTGGGCAGGTGTGACGATCAGCAGCGTATCCAGTTCGGCAAAGGCAGGCAGGTCGCTGCTGGCCGTGATCGAACCGCTCAGCGTCGCGCCGGGCAGATAGAGTTCGTTGCGATGGGTCCGGTTGATCGTACCCGCCACCTCCTCTGTCCTTGCCCACAGCGACACGGGCGCGCCATCCGCCGCCAGCATCTGCGCCAGCGCCGTTCCCCATGCGCCCGCCCCGATCACGCCGATGGGCTTTTGTGCGCTCATGCCTTTACTCCCGCTCCCCGCACGGCTTCCGCTTCGGGGTCGAGCGGCCAGCGCGGGCGGGCCGCGATGGAAAGCGGGTCGCCGCCCGGTTCCACCAGCCCTGCGCCCAGCCTTTCCTGCCCGGCCCATGCGATCATCGCCGCATTGTCGGTGCAGAGTTTCATCGGCGGCGCGGCAAATTCAAGCCCGTGTTTCACGGCCAGAGCTTCCAGCGCGTCCCGCAACGAGGCATTGGCCGCAACGCCGCCCGCCACGACCAGCGCGGTCATGCCCTGCGCGCGCTCCAGCGCCCGGGAGGTGCGGTCGATCACACAGTCCATCGCCGCCTGCTGAAAGCTCGCCGCCAGATCGGCGGGTTTGTGAAGGCCGCTGTCATTCGCGCGCAGCACGGCACTTTTCAGCCCTGCGAAGGAGAAATGCGGTTCCTTCGATCCCTTCAGCGGCCGCGGCAGATCGACCCCGTAAGGATCGCCCTCGCGCGCCAGCCGTTCGACCGCGGGCCCGCCCGGATAGCCCAGGCCGAGGATCTTGGCCGTCTTGTCGAACGCCTCGCCCAGTGCGTCGTCGATGGTGGTCGCAAGACGGCGATAATTGCCCACCCCGCGCACTTCCAGGATCTGGCAATGCCCGCCGGATGCCAGCAGCAGCAGATAGGGAAACGCAAGATCCGCATCGGCCAGACGCGGGCTGAGCGCGTGGCCTTCCAGGTGGTTGATCGCCAGCAGCGGCTTGTCGCCCGCCAGCGCCAGCGCCTTGGCAGTGACCAGCCCCACCATGACGCCGCCGATCAGCCCCGGCCCCGCCGTCGCCGCGATCGCGTCGACATCGGCCAGCGTCATGCCGCCGTCGGCCAGCACGCGCCGGACCATCGGGGCCAGCACCTCGACATGCGCGCGCGCCGCGATTTCGGGGACCACGCCGCCATAAGGCGCATGCTCCGCGTCCTGCGAGGCGATGGCCTGCGCGATGATGGTGCGGTCGTCCGCGACCAGCGCCACGGCGGTCTCGTCACAGCTCGATTCGATGCCGAGCACGATGCGGCGGCCGGACAAGACGCCGTCTGGTGCCACCTCCGCCTTTTCCGCGAAACCTGGCCATTCGGGGGATGGGCTGCTCATGGGAACTTCCCCTGAACGCTTTGCCCCGCTAGCACAAGCCGCTGCATGACACCGACCGAACCCCTATCGCCGCCGCGCCCCCTGCGGCTTGGCACACGCCGCTCCCCCCTCGCCATGGCGCAGGCGCATGAGGCGCGCGACCGGCTGATCGCCGCCCATGGCTGGAGCGTGGATGCGGTGGAGATTCTGCCCGTCCTCGCCAGCGGCGACCGGATACAGGACCGCCCGCTGGCCGAAATCGGCGGCAAGGCACTGTGGACCAAGGAACTCGACGCCGCGCTGGGCGAAGGGGAAATAGATTTCGCGGTCCATTCGATGAAGGATGTCGAAACGATCCGGCCCGATGCGCTGACCATCGCCGCGCTGCTGCCACGCGCCGATGTGCGCGACGTTCTGATCGGGGCGACTTCCATCGCGGCAATTCCGCAGGGCGCCCGGCTGGGCACCAGCGCGCCGCGAAGAGCCGCGCAAATGCGGAACCTGCGGCCCGATATCGACATTACCGGCTTTCGCGGCAATGTCGCGACACGTCTGGCAAAGCTGCAGGCGGGCGAAGCAGATGTGACGCTGCTGGCCTCGGCCGGTCTTGGACGGCTGGGCGAAACGGGCGTGGGGCGGCCACTGGACGCGGACGAATGGCTGCCTGCCCCCGCGCAAGGCGCCATCGGTATCGAATGCCGCACCGATGATAATCCCATGCGCGCATGGCTGGCGGCCATCGACCACGCGCCTACGCGCGCGCAAGTCATCGCAGAGCGTGCCTTGCTGCTGGCGCTGGGCGGAAATTGCCACAGCCCGGTCGCGGTGCTGACGACCGGCAGCGACCGTCTTACAATGCGCGCCGCGATCTTCAGCCCCGACGGCGCAATCCGCATCGAAAACAGCGCCGCATTCGATGCGGACGACACCGCTGCCCCCGCCAAACTGGCACGCGCACTCCTTTCCGAAGCGCCCGAGGCCGTGACCGCCTTCTTCACCGGTTCGCCGGGGTGAAGCGCATCGTCACGATCCGGCCTGCCCCCGGCGACCGGGCCACGGTCGAGCGTGCGGCACATCAGGGACTGAAGGTAGAGACGTATCCGCTTTTCAGTGCCGGTCCGGTGCCCTGGTCGGTTCCGGAACCCGTCGATTTCGATGCCGTCCTGCTGGGCAGTGCCAATGCTTTGCGGCACGGGGGCGCGGGGCTGGCCGCGCTGACCGGCCTGCCCGCGCTATGCGTCGGCCAGACGACGGCCATGGCTGCCGAGCATGCCGGTTTCGACGTGGTCGCGACCGGCGCGCGCGGGATGCAGAGCCTTTTGCCGCATGCCAAGGCGAGGCAAATGAACCGCCTGCTCCGCCTGTCGGGCGAAGCGCATGTGCCGCTCGACCTGCCGGAAGGGATCGCGGTCGACACGCGCATCACCTACACTGTTTCCGCCCATCCGATCGATGCCGAGCTGGCGGAGATGCTGGCGGACGGCGCGCTGATCCTGCTGCATTCGGGACAGGCGGCGCGGCATTTCGCGCAGGAATGCGGCCGTCTGGGTCTGGAGAAGGACCGGATCGCGCTGGCCTGCCTTGCGCCGCGCATTGCGGACATGGCCGGAACGGGCTGGGCCGATTGCCACCATGCCTCCTCGCCCGACGATAGCGCCTTGCTGGAATTGGCGAGACAAATGTGCCAAGGCGGTCTTTGAGGTAAGAAACAGAACCCGATGGTATCCAATTCCCCCGACATCTATGCCCCCTCCGGTCCGACAAGGGGCACCAACCGCATGCGCAAGATCGCGGCAAGCGTGCTGCTTGCCTTTGTGCTGGGTGTCGCCGCGGCCTTCTATCTGGCGTGGAGCACCGGCTGGCTGGCCGAGGAGCCGGCTGAAACCGCGGCGCCTGCCGCGGCGGTCGAGTCCGCGCCGACGCCGGATGCCGAACTGACCGCTGCCGCGCCCTTGCCAAGCGTGCCGGTGGGCGAGCCGACCGCGGCGCAGCGCATGCGCGATCTGGAACGACGGCTGGACCGGCTGGACATGCAGGCAGAGGCCGCGTCGGGCAATGCCGCGCGCGCGGAAGGCCTCCTCGTCGCCTTTGCCGCACGCCGGCTGGTCGAACGCGGCGCACCGCTGGGCTATCTGGAAAACCAGCTGCAACTGCGCTTTGGCAATGCACAGCCCAATGCCGTGCGCACGATCATCAACAGCGCGCGCAATCCGGTTACCCTCGACCAGCTTCGTCAAGGTCTGCAGAACCTGCCCCAGACCGCGACCACCGAATCCGACGATCTGACCGGCTGGCCGCGCATCCGTTCCGAAATCGCTAGTCTGTTCGTGCTTCGGCAGGCCGATGCGCCTTCTCCGCAGCCCGTCGTGCGGCTTGAACGCGCGCAGCAATTGCTGAATGACGGGCGGGTAGAGGCTGCCGCCGCGCTGGTCGAACGCCTGCCCAATCGCGAAGCGACGCGGGAGTGGCTTGAGAATGCGCAGCGCTATGTCGCGACGCAGCAGGCGCTGGACCTGATCGAGACTGCCGCCTTGCTCGAACCGCGCAATCTGGGCGATTCGCAGGGGCAGCCCGTTCGCCAGCCCAGCCCCGCGTCTCCGGCTTCCGAAGGCAACGCTGCGCCGACTGCCAGCACCCAGACGGTGCAATCGGCGCGCTAGGCCGCGCTCACCGAACGATCAGCCGTCCTGAAGCAGTTCGGGAAGCTTGCCCGACACGCCGCGCGCCTCGTCCATGAACCAGCGCTTCAGCGGATCGGTGCGCTCGATCGCGCCCATGCCAAGGCGGCGGATCGCGCTGGCGGCGCGGCCGGGGACGCCGAAGATCCATGTTAGCCCGTCGGTCGCCACCGCGACCATCAGATCGTCCAGCCCGCGCCATTGCTGATAGCGTTTCAGCAATTCAGCATCGCCGAGGTCCAGCCCCAGCCGCACGCCTTCGCCCAGCACTTCGGCCAGCGCCGCCGCGTCGCGCAGGCCAAGATTCAGGCCCTGCCCGGCAATCGGGTGGATGCCATGCGCGGCATCGCCCACCAGCGCCAACCGCTCGGCAATGATGGTAGGCGCGTGATGGAACCCCAGCGGATAGGACGACCGCGGGCTGGCAAGCTCAAGCCTGCCCAGCAGCCCGCCCATGCGCTTTTCCGCTTCGGCAAGGAACGCCTTCTCGCCCAGCTTCAGCCACGCGGCGGCGTCGTCCTCGGCCACGGTCCAGACCAGGGCGGTACGATGGCGGCCCTGATCGTCGTCCTTCATGGGAAGCAGCGCGAAGGGCCCGGCGGGATAGAATATCTCCCACGCGATGCCGTCGTTGGGCTTGTCATGCGCAAGGCCGCAGATGATCGCGCGGTGGCGATAGCTCCAATGCGCGATGGCAAGGCCCGCCTGATCACGCGTGGGCGATGCGCGCCCTTCCGCCCCGACCATAAGGCTGCCTTCGAACCGCCTGCCGTCGTCCAGCACCGCCGCCACGCCGTGATCGCCGCGTTCGCGCACGGTGACATTGGCATTGGGGTGATAGGCGATCTCGGGCACGTCTTTCACCGCATCGAACAGCGCAAGGCGCAGGCGGCGGTTTTCGAACATGCGGCCCAGCGATCCCTCTTCGGGCGCGGGGCGAAACCGCAGTTCGCCCGGCTTCAACTGGTCGCTGACGGCGATTTCTGTAATCGGGCTGGCAAAGGCCTCCAGCCTCTCGGCAAGGCCGATATTGCCGAACAGGTTCCAGCTGGCAGTGGAGATGGCGGAGGCGCGCCCGTCGAAACCCTCTGCCGTTTGCGATGCGGGATCGGCTGCGTCGAGCACATGGCTGGTGATCCCCTGCCGCACCAGCGCCAGCGCCAGTGTCAGCCCGACCAGGCCGCCCCCGACGATCACCACATCGCGCCTGCCCGTTTTACCAGTGTGGCCCGTTTTACCAGTATGGCCCGTGTCACCGGTATGGCCCGTATCGCCTGTCGCCATCTCATCCATCGCCCTATCAATCAGCCCGATATCGACCATTGCATCATCGGACATCCAAGTGCCCTTTGGTGCGAAATGGCCGCGCGCATTGGTGTCATCGCGCCTCGCCACTTATGGACATGGCGCAAAGCCAGCCCTAAGTCCCACGCGAGTTTAGATATGTCACCCAGATGGCCGCCCCCTCGCCCCGGTGCAAGCCCCACGGCCCCCATGGCGCGCTTTCCAAGGTTCATGACCGCCGCATGATGCAGACCAGCCCATTCACGATGCCGATCCGGTCGATCCGCCTGCTGGCGGCGGCCCTGCTGGTCGTGCTGGCGGCCTTCGTTTCCGTTGCGGCAAGCGCGCAGGATCAGCGTGCCAATCACATCGCGGCCCGGCTTGTGCCCGAACGCGCCGCCATGCCGGGCGAGACCATCGAACTGGCGATCGAGATGGTGCCGCAGGACGGCTGGCACGGCTATTGGCTCAATCCCGGCGATGCCGGTTTCGGCATGGGGCTCGACTGGGACCTGCCCGCCGGGGCGAGCACCGGGGAACCGCGCTATCCGACGCCCGAGCCGCTGCTGATCGGCACGCTGATGAACCATGTGTACGAAGGGCCCTATGCGGTGCTGGTGCCCTTTACGGTGCCGGACGATGCGGCGCCGGGTTCAAGGCTGAAGATCGGGGTGGAGGCCGACTGGCTGGCGTGTACCGACCGCGTGTGCGTTCCCGAACAGGCCGATCTGTCCGCAACGATCACGGTTGCCCAGACGGCGGGCAAAGCGGATGCACGCTTCGACCGCTGGCGACAGGCGCTCCCCGCCCCGGTCGCGTCACAGGGCCGCTATGCCATCGACGGCGAGCAGATGCGGATCGCCGTCCCCCTTGCCGCCGGGGCGGAGGCCTCGGATCCGCACCTCTTCGTCGCCGACGACGGCTATGTCGATTATGCCGCGCCGCAGAGCTTCTCTCGCGAAGGGGACTGGCTGGTCGCCTCCACCACGGCGCGGCAAGGCGCGGAAGGCGACGGACCGGTCGCCATGGTCCTGCGCCTCGACGGTGCGGGGACCGGCATCGCCTTCACGGCAGAACCGGGAGATGTGCCAGCAGTCGCGGCAGCGGGCGGCGTTCCCGATACATTGTGGGGCGGCGCGGGGCTGGCGCTTGTGCTGGCGGCCTTTGCGGGCGGCCTGCTGCTGAACATCATGCCGTGCGTTTTCCCCATCCTCAGCCTGAAGGCGATCCATCTGGCGCGCGCGGGCGGAGACGGCCATGCGGCGCGGCGCGAGGCGCTGGCCTATACGGCAGGGGTCGTGCTGGCCGTCCTCGCGCTGGGCACGGTGATGCTGGCCCTGCGCGCCGCCGGGAACGAGGTTGGCTGGGCCTTCCAGTTGCAGGAACCGGCCACGGTCGTGCTGCTGCTTGCACTGGTGGCGGCGATCACCGCCAATCTGGCCGGCATGTTCGAATTCACCCTGCCCGTCCGGGTCGAGGCTGGCGGAGGCGGCGCATTCATGACCGGCCTGCTCGCGGCGGTCGCGGCCACGCCTTGTACCGCGCCCTTCATGGCGGCGGCGATGGGCGCGGCACTGCTTCTACCGCCGGTGCAGGCGCTTGTTCTGTTCGCAGCACTCGGCCTTGGGCTGGCCGCGCCTTTCCTCGCGATCGGTTTCATCCCCGCCGTGCGGCGCATGTTGCCAAGGCCCGGCGCGTGGATGGTTCGGTTCCGCCATATCATGGCCATGCCAATGGCGCTGACTGGGCTCGCACTGCTGTGGCTGTGCGTGCGGCTGGGCGGCGTGCCGCTGCTGGCGGGCGGACTGGTCATCGTGGCAATCGTGCTGGGCCTGTGCTGGATCGCGCGGAGGAAACAGCGGGGCGGCGGATCGGCCCTGATGCCTGCCGTCGCGGCCTGCCTCGTCGCGGTCGTCGGTGCGGCCGGTGCCAGCGCCCTTGCGCCGCCGGACGGTGATCGGGGATCGGATGTCGCTATTCCCGGCTCGATTCCGTTTGACGAACAGGCCTTGGCGCAGGCACGGGCGAAAGGCCCTGTGTTCCTCTATTTCACCGCCGATTGGTGCGTGACCTGCAAGGTCAATGAAAGCGTGGCGATCGATCGCGATTCCGTCATCGACAGCTTTGACGAACACGGGGTGACCGTCATGGTCGGCGACTGGACGCGCCGCGACCCCGCGATCACCCGCTTTCTCGCCAGCCAGGGCGCCGCGGGCGTTCCATTGTATCTGTGGTATCGTCCGGGACAGGGTGCCGAGCAATTGCCGCAAGTTTTGCACAGCCAATTGCTGATTGACCGGGCCACCTTGTCGAACCCCACCACACGTCTATAACATTTGGTATATTCGTCGCTGCACGGAACCCGGTGTCACATCCCGCGTTTTCGAATTTGCGGTCGGCTATCCCGGACGGGACAGATCCGGGTAACGACAATTGAAGCTTGCAGCGTTTTAGTGGGGTAGTCGGTTCGATCATGACTGCGGGGGGGCCAGTCCAGCAAATGGATTGCAGAGAACGGCCAGTGATTCTTCTTGTTGAAGATGAAATGATCATCGCATTCGACCTACACGATCGGCTCGAGGATTCGGGCTTTACCGTCGACGGGCCATATCCCAGTGTCGCCCGTGCGATGACTGCGATCGGCGCGATGCGCCCGCAGGCGGCCGTTCTGGATGTTCAACTGACCGATGGCGACGTGATACCCTTGGCCGACCGGCTTGTGGAAATGGACGTTCCGATCATTTTCCATTCCGGCCACGCCAAACCCGATGCGCTTAAGCTGCGCTATCCCACTGCAACCGTTTGCGCCAAGCCCTGCTCTCACGGAATTCTTGAGGATTCGCTGCGCACGATCCTGGTCCGGAATTGCTGATCAGTCGCTTGCGCGCCGGCACCAGAGTATTCGGATCGACCGGCACCCATTGCAACAAACCGGCAGTCATGTCACGAGACGGGCGCATGCACCGGCGGGGGACGACATCATGGGGCTGATCTGCGTATTTAACGGGCCCAATCTGAACCTTTTGGGCACGCGGGAGCCCGAAATCTATGGCCGTGACACGCTCGACGATGTCGAGAGCATGTGCGCCGAACGCTGCCGTTCGCTGGGCCATGCGATGCGGTTCACCCAATCCAATTCCGAAGGCGATCTGGTCACTTGGATCCAGGAAGCACGCGGCAAGGCGGATGGCATCGTCATCAACCCCGCCGCCTATACCCACACCTCTATCGCGATCCGCGACGCGCTGGCCGCGTTCGACGGACCGTTTGTCGAGGTTCACATCTCGAACGTCCATGCGCGAGAGAGTTTTCGCCACCGCAGCATGCTGTCCGATCTGGCCGCAGGCGTGATCGTAGGCTGCGGCGTGGCAGGGTACGGCTATGCGATCGACACGGTTTCACGGCTGCTGGAAAAAGGCTGACCGGCCTGCCCGGCACCGCCGGTGGCGAACGGAACAAAAGCGTTTCTGACCAGTCCATATTGCAAGCGCAGGCCGATCTACGGCCTTTCGAACATGCAATATCGACAGGGATTTAAATGGAACGCTTCAAGGACAAAACGGTCATCGTGACGGGCGCGGGATCGGGAATAGGCACGGCAACCGCACAACGCTTTGCCCAAGAGGGCGCGACGGTCGCCCTTTTCGGTCATTCGGATTCGGTCGAACAGGCCCTTACCAAGATGCCGGGCGACAAGGCCTTTACGGTGAAGGTCGACGTACGCGCCCCGGACAATGTGAAGGCGGCGATCGACATGGTCGCCGAAAGGACCGGCCGGATCGACGTGCTGGTCAATAATGCGGGCGTCGCGGTCACCGGACCGCCGGACGAGCTGACCGACGAGGATTGGGACAAGGTCCTTCGTACCAATGTCGATGGCGTGTTCCATTGCAGCCGCGCGGCCATCCCGCATCTTGAGAAGACGGGCGGCTGCATCGTGAATACCAGTTCGGTTTCCGGCATGGGCGGCGACTGGGGAATGCTGGCCTACAACACCTCGAAAGGCGCGGTGACCAATTTCACGCGCGCTCTGGCGCTGGATCTGGGCAAGCGCGGGATACGGGTGAACGCGGTCGCCCCCTCGCTGACCGATACGAAGATGGCGCAAGGCATTCTGGAGGACGAGGAGAAGCTGGCCAAGTTCAAGGAACGCATGCCGCTCGACCCTCCCGCGCAGCCGTCCGACGTCGCGGCGGTGATTACGTTCCTGGCGAGCGACGACGCGCGCATGGTGTCGGGCGTGATCCTGCCGGTCGATGGCGGCGTCACCGCGGCCAATGGTCAACCGCCCTTGGGCTGACGGGCAACCTGGGACCCGGCCCCACCGCAGGGCCGGGTCCAGGGCACGAAAGCCGTCAGGACAGTTCCGACACCAGCTTGAGCACCCGCTCCGCATGCTCCTTGCGGCAGATCAGCAGGTCGGGGAGCGAAACATCCTCGCGGTTATAGAGCAAGGGCGACCCGTCGATGCGCGAGGCGTGCAGCCCATGCGCCAAGGCCACCGCGGCGGGAGCGCAATTGTCCCACTCGTACTGGCCGCCCGAATGCAGATAGATATCCGCCTCGCCGCGGATGATCGCCATGGCCTTGGCGCCCGCGCTGCCCATCGGGACCAGTTCCGCCCCGATGGCCTCGGCCACGGCCTCGCTGTCCTTGCCGGGGCGCGTGCGGCTGACGACCATGCGCAGCTTTTCGGGCGCCTGCGGCAGGGCTGCGATCCGGTCGGTGCGCAGCACTTCGGGAACGCCGGGTAGCGCAACAGCGCCGATCACCGGCTCCCCCTTGATCGCAAGACCCACGTGGACGGCCCAATCGGTCCGGCGTTCGCCATATTCGCGGGTGCCGTCGACCGGGTCGATGATCCACACGCGGTCCTTGTGCAGCCGTTCCAGCGTGTCGCGGCTTTCCTCGGATAGCACGCCGTCCTCGGGCCGCTGCGCCGCGATGGCGCGCATCAGGAAAGCGTTGGCGGTATTGTCGCCCGCGCTGCCCAGCGGCTTGCCGTCGATCAGGCCGCTGTCGCGCACCTCGACCGCGATGCGTCCGGCGAATTCGGCCAGCCGCGCCGCCAGTTCGGCATCGTCCTTGATGATCGCTTCACCCATCGTCACCACCCTAGCACATGTTCGACGATACGGTCGGCGGCTTCCTCGGCCGTCATGCTCGTCGTGTCGATCCGGATTTCCGGGCTCTCGGGCGCTTCATAGGGGCTGTCGATGCCGGTGAAATTCTTGAGTTCACCCGAACGCGCCTTCTTGTAGAGGCCCTTCACATCGCGCGATTCCGCCACGCTGAGCGGGGTATCGATGAAGACCTCGACGAATTCGCCTTCCTCCATCATCGCGCGCACCATGTCGCGCTCGGCGCGGAACGGGCTGATGAAGGCGGTGACGACGATAATACCCGCGTCGGTCATCAGGCGCGCGACCTCGCCCACGCGGCGGATATTCTCGATCCGGTCGGCGTCAGTAAAGCCGAGGTCCTTGTTGAGCCCGTGGCGCACATTGTCGCCGTCCAGCAGGAAGCTGTGGCGGTTCATCCGGTGCAGCCGCTTCTCCACCAGATTGGCGATGGTCGACTTGCCCGAACCCGACAGGCCGGTGAACCAGAGCACCTTCGGCTTCTGGTTCTTGAGATCGGCGCGCGCCTCGCGCGTGATGTCCATCGCCTGCCAGTGTACGTTCTGGGAACGGCGCAGCGCGAAATGGATCATGCCGGCGGCGACCGTCTGGTTCGTGATCTTGTCGATCAGTATGAACCCGCCCAGCGCCTTGTTCAGCCGGCCCTGATCGTCGCGATAGGGCAGGAAGGTCAGCGGCTTGTCCGTCACCATCTCGGTCACGCCGATGGCATTCAGTTCTAGCGTCTTGGCCGCCAGATGATCCAGCGTGTTGACGTCGATCTGGTACTTCGGCGCCTGCAGGCTGCACGACACGGTCTGCGCCGCGCATTTCAGCCAGTAGGAGCGGCCCGGCAGCATCGCCTCATCCGCCATCCACACGATGGTGGATTCGAACTGGTCGGCGCTTTCGGGCGGATTGTCGGCGGCGGCGATCACACTGCCGCGCGAGACGTCAACCTCGTCCTCCAGCGTGATGGTGACCGACTGACCGGCCTGCGCCTCTTCCAGATCGCCATCGAAGGTGACGATCGACTTCACGGTGCTGGACTTGCCCGATGGCACAATACGGACGGGATCGCCCGGCTTGACCGTGCCGCCGGTGATCTGCCCCGAAAAGCCACGGAAATCGAGGTTCGGGCGGTTCACCCATTGCACCGGCATGCGGAAAGGCTTGGCGAGATCCTCGTCCGCCGACAGCTCCACCGATTCCAGGTGCTGCATAAGGGTCGGACCGGTGTACCACGGCGTGTTGGCCGACAGTTCGGTGATATTGTCGCCCTTGAAGCCGGAGATCGGGATGGCGGTGAACGCCTCGATCCCCAGTTCCTCGGCGAATTCTCGGTAATCCTGCACGATGTCGAGGAAGGCCGAGCGGTCGTAGTCGACCAGGTCCATCTTGTTCACCGCCAGCACGACATGCTTGATGCCGACCAGATGGGCGAGATAGCTGTGCCGCCTCGTTTGCACCAACACGCCCTTGCGCGCATCGACGAGGATGACGGCCAGATCGGCGGTCGATGCACCCGTCACCATATTGCGCGTATATTGCTCGTGCCCCGGCGTGTCGGCGACGATGAACTTGCGCTTTTCGGTCGAGAAGAAGCGATAGGCGACGTCGATGGTGATGCCCTGCTCGCGCTCTGCCGCAAGCCCGTCGACCAGCAGCGCGAAATCGATTTCCTCGCCCTGCGTGCCGACCTTCTTGCTGTCGGATTGCAACGCGTCGAGCTGGTCCTCGAAAATCATCTTGGAATCGTAGAGCAGGCGCCCGATCAGCGTGCTCTTGCCGTCGTCCACGCTGCCGCAGGTGATGAAGCGGAGCATGGTCTTGTGCTGGTGCGTTTCGAGATATGCGTCGATATCTTCCGCGATCAGCGCATCGGTCTTGTAGACGGGCTCTTTTTCGATGTCGGCCATCAGAAATAACCCTCCTGCTTCTTCTTCTCCATGCCGGCGCCGCCGGCATCCTTGTCGATGACACGGCCCTGCCGTTCGCTGGTCGTGGTGAGCAGCGTTTCCTGAATGACTTCGGACAGCGTGGTCGCCTCGCTCTGGACCGCACCGGTCAGCGGGAAGCAGCCCAGCGTGCGAAAGCGGACCGAGCGTTCGGTGATCTCGGGCCGGGTACCCATCACCTGCTCCAGTCGCTCGATGTCGTCGGCCATGAACAGGCCGCCCTCGTAAATGAAGGTGGGGCGCTTGGCGGCAAAATAGAGCGGGACGATCTCGATGCCCTCAAGCTGGATGTATTGCCAGATGTCCAGCTCGGTCCAGTTGGAGATGGGGAAGACTCGGATGCTCTCCCCTTTCGCCTTCTTCGCGTTGTAAAGGTTCCAGAGTTCCGGCCGCTGGTTCTTGGGGTCCCAGCCATGGCTGGCGGTGCGGAACGAAAACACGCGCTCCTTCGCGCGGCTCTTCTCCTCGTCGCGCCGTGCACCGCCGAAGGCCGCGTCGAAACCGTATTTGTCGAGCGCCTGCTTCAGCCCCTCGGTCTTCCACATGTCGGTGTGCAGCGGACCGTGGTCGAACGGGTTGATGCCGCGCTCCTTCGCCTCGGGGTTCTGATAGACCAGCAGCTCCATCCCCGCGTCCTTCGCCGCCTTCTCGCGCAGCTCGTACATCGCCTTGAATTTCCAGGTCGTGTCGACGTGCAGCAGGGGGAACGGCGGCGGGCTGGGATAGAATGCCTTCTTGGCAAGATGCAGCATCACGGCGCTGTCCTTGCCGACGGAGTAGAGCATGACCGGGTTGTCGGCCTCTGCCGCCACTTCGCGGATGATATGGATACTCTCGGCCTCTAGCCGTTCGAGATGGGTCAATGCACGCGGCAAGATACGCTCCCGTTGTCAGGTCGCACAGCGGTCTGGCTGCTCGATCAACGAGATAACGAGAGCGATTTGACGCGGGTAGAAATAAAAGCTTGCTAAGCCTCAAGCCATTTTTTTGCGGAGATGTCGCGCAGATGATCCGGCGTCAGTTCAACTGCCAGAATTGCAGGTTGAGCACCGATGCGAATGCGACCCATGCCAGATACGGCACCAGCAACCCCGCCGCCAGCGGACTCACTCGCGCGAAATAGGCGATAGTGGCCAGCACCAGCACGACCATCATCACGATCCAGAAGAAGCCGAAGGCGATCATGTGCATGCCGAAAAAGATCGGCGACCACAGAAGATTGGCGGCGAACTGGACGCCGAACATCACCAGCGCGGATTTCTTATGCTCCTTGCGGTCGCTTGCCAACACCAGCGCGAGAGCAAAGCCCATGAGCGCGTAGAGGATTGTCCATACGACACCAAACAGCCAGCCGGGCGGATAGATGTCGGGCTTGACCAGCGCCTCGAACCAGGGATCGTCCGCTCCCGAACCGGAAAGCTGGCCCGACAACAGGCCAAGCACGACGATGACGGGCACGCAGACCATCGCCCACCAGAGGACGGACTTCTGCCGGTAAGCGGGCTGATGTTTCGCTGCGGGCGGTGCGTCGGCTTTGTTGCTGATCGGCTCGTTCATGCCTCTTCAAACCCTCCATCCGCCGCGCGCGTTCCCCGTCCGGCCCAGATCAGGAACTCGACATTGCCTTCGGGCCCCTTGATCGGGCTTTCAGTCAGGCCGCGCACGGTCCACCCCTCGCCCTCCAGCCATGCGGCCACTTCATCGCACACGCGGCGATGCAGGACGGGATCGCGCACCACGCCGCCCTTGCCCACTTCTTCGCGGCCCACCTCGAACTGCGGCTTGATCAGGGCGACCAGTGTCGCGTCATGCGCGGCCAGCGACAGAGGAACGGACAGCACTTTTGCCAGCGAGATAAAGCTGGCGTCGCAAACGACCCAGCTGCAGGGGCGGTCGATGTGATCGGTCGTCAGGATACGCGCGCTGGTCTGCTCCAGCACCGTCACGCGCGGATCGCTACGCAGTTTCCACGAGAGCTGGTTCGTCCCCGAATCGACCGCGAACACACGTTCGGCGCCATTGGACAAAAGGACATCGGTAAAGCCGCCCGTCGAGCTCCCGATATCCATCGCGGTCGCGCCCTGCGGATCAAGAGCGAAATGATCCAGCGCATGGGCGAGCTTGATGCCGCCGCGCGAAACCCATGGGTGATCGCGCCCGCGCACCTCGACCGGCGCATCTTCGGGCAATTGCTGGCCGGGCTTCGACATCTTCACCTCGCCTGAAAAGACCAGCCCCGCCATGACCAGCGCCTGAGCCCGGCTGCGGCTTTCGGCCAGTTCGCGTTCGACCAAGATCTGGTCGATGCGTTTTTTCTGCGGTTTGGCGCGGGCAGAGGTTGGAGGCATGGGATGGCGGGTTTCTGTGATGATCGGTCGGCGGGAAGTCGGCGGGAAAAGGCGCTCTGGCCGATTGGGCTTGAGCATGCGGCCAAGGCTTCGCATAAGCGCCCCATGACGCCAAGCCGCAATTCAGCCTCGCCCCTTACCGAAACCCTCTCCAGTTCTCAGCGAAAAGCCCTTGCGGCCCGCGCAATGCGGCGTTGCTGGACGATCACGGGCACGATGATCGCGGCGAGCGGGCTGCTGCTCGCCGCGGCCTGTGCGCCGAGTCGTCCGGCACCGGCGCCAGCCCCCGCACCGGCTCCGACGCCTGCACCGGCCCCGGCGCCCGCCGTCACGCCGCAACATTCGATCGCGGATTGGGCTGATCTGCCCGCGACGCCGGGCACGTGGACCTATCGCGCGGACGGCAATGTCACCCGTGCGCTATTCGGGACCACGCAGTCGGGCGCCCAGTTCACCATGGCCTGCGAAAAGGCCAGCCGGCAGATCCGCTTGTGGCGCGCCGGCAGCCCGGCCAGTGTCGCCGAGACGGGCATGACCATCGCCACCACGTCGACCACGCGGACCGTTCCCGGCGCGATCCAGTCCGGCCAGATTCCGCAACTGGTCGCAAGCCTGTCGCCCAATGATTCGCTGATCGACGCGATCGTCTTTTCGCGTGGACATTTCGCGGTCGGGGTCACGGGAATGCCGCTGCTTGTGATGCCCAGCTGGGGGGAAGTCGCAAGGGTTGCGCAGGACTGCCGCTGAACCCTGCGGAACCGCCGCTTTGCGGGGACAGGCCAAGGCTATGTCAGAAGGCTGCGCCGGTATTCGCGACAACCCGTCTATCCTGACAGTGAATAAAACCGATTCAAGTCTTGTCGTTGCAAGGCAAAAAAAGCACGTTGCGAATCAAGGACGGGGCGACGGGATGTCGGCAGCCACAGGGCAGCCAACGGCCCGTATCCCGCCCCGGCCCGGCCGCACGCAAGGCACCTGGGGGCTTGCGGATGAGCGGTAGTCTTGGCCCCGGCGCGAAAGGAGGTGATCCGATGTCTCATGGTCCAGCAGAGAGGTCGGTGAAGTCCACTACGAGGCATTATCGCTAAGTGGTCGCCGCCCCGTTATTCGGTAACGACTGACCATCTGTGGAACGGCGTTCCGAACGGAACATTTCCGAACGAAACAGGGGCGCGAAAACGCGATAGAGGCATCGTCAGGGCGGCACTTCCTGGCCGCTGACCATGCGAAACCCCGTGGCGAGCATTCTCGCTGCGGGGTTTCTCATATCGAGTGGGATATCCCATCAGCGTTGCATCTGGCGGCAGCGTGAGTGCGATTCATCGCATTTGCGAGAACCTTTCGCCCTTCGGTTCATTTCAAGGGCAAGGTAATGTGAAAAAAACGAGCGTGGCTCAAAGACTTCTTGGAACGCTAATTGTCTGAAAGTCTGATTGCGGTAACTGTCAGGTTCTCCGCACACATGGCGGAAAGTGGCCCGGGCCTTGGTAGCTTTAAGATGTTGTCGCTGATGCGCTCCATCTCGCAACTGCAACAAGATCGCGCCGAAAATACGCTGCATTGCAAAGTGATCGATTTTCGGATATAACGGAATAGAACGCTAACCGAATAGCCATATCAAAAGCGGGGTAATATGCTGCTGAAGAAAGTCACTGCCGCGATTACAATCGCTGGATTGGCGACCGCACCGGTTGCCGCTCATGCTTCGCCGCTGGGCACCGTTGGTACGTCGAACCTGCGCGTATCGGCCCCGGCCGGTTCTGCCAGCAAGCTTAATGCCGAAGGAAACGGCACCCTGCTGATCCTTCTTGGCCTTGCCCTTATCGCGGGCGGCGTGATCGTGCTTACGGATGATGACGACTGCGGTTGTCCGCCGGTCAGCTTCTGATCCGTCACCAGTAATTCGAATTTCGGGCTGCTCGATTTTCTGGATCGGGCGGCCTTTTTCATGGCGGGCGCATCGGTTGGCACGACAACTGGCATTTCGTCCATTTGCCATTCGCGACCGGGCCAGCCATCCCACAGCCTGCATATGCGAAGCGATTCGCTTCAACAGGCCGTTTGGGAGAGCAAGCTATGGGCGAAGCCGTCACCGTCAGCGTAGAAAATGGCATCGCGATCGTCACGATCGCCAATCCGCCAGTCAATGCATTGGGTCATTCCGTCCGCTCGGGGCTTGATAAGGCTGCCGACCGAATCGATTCGGACGTCGACATCCGCGCCGCCATCATCCGCGCCGACGGATCGACCTTTCCCGCCGGCGCCGACATCGGCGAATTCCCCAATGTTCCGCAGCCCTTTCACGGCGACGTTTTCGACAAGATCGAGGCTTTGCCGAAACCCGTCATCGCCGCCATCCACGGGACCACGCTTGGCGGAGGCCTGGAACTGGCGATGGCCTGCCATTACCGCGTTGCCGCCGACGATTCCAAGATGGGACTGCCCGAGGTTCAGCTGGGCCTGCTGCCCGGTGCGCGAGGCACGCAAAGGCTGCCCCGGCTGATCGGCGCGGAAGCAGCGCTTGGCATGATGCTGTCCGGCAAGCCGATCGCGGCGAAAAAGGCGCTCGATGCCGGGCTGGTCGACAAGATTGTCCCGCAGGCCGAACTGGACGCCGCGGCCATCGAAATGGCCACCGCGCTGATGGCGAAGGATGGCCCCCTGCCCCGCGCCTCGCAGGATAGCAACTGGACCGAAAAAGACCGCGCCGATCCGCAATTGTTCGACCGCGTGCGCGAAACCCATGGCCGGTCGTTCCGCGGGGTGATCGCGCCCAACGCGATCCTGACCTGCGTCAAGGCCGCCGTCGAACTGCCCTTCGAACAGGGCGTCGAAGTTGAAAGCAGCGAATTCGAACGACTTTTGGCATCCGACCAGTCCCGCGCGCTGATCCATGTGTTCTATGCCATGCGCGAAACGGCGAAAGTGCCCGGCATCGGCAAGGAGACGCCTCTGGTCGACATCAAGAGCGTCGGAATCATCGGCGCGGGGACCATGGGCGGCGGCATTGCGATGTGCTTTGCCAATGCGGGCATTCCGGTGAAGCTGGTCGAGGTAAAGCAGGACGCGCTCGACCGCGGGCTGGGCGTGATCCGCAAGAATTACGAAAACACGGCGAAGAAGGGCCGCCTGACGGACGATCAGGTCGAATCGCTGATGGATTCCATCACCGGCACATTGGCGATGGAGGACTTGTCCGACGTCGATCTGGTGATCGAGGCCGTGTTCGAAAGCATGGAGATCAAAGAAAAGGTCTTCACTCGCCTCGACGCCATTGCAAAGCCGGGCGCGATCCTCGCCTCTAATACCAGCTTCCTCGACATCGACCACATCGCGGCAATGACCAAGCGGCCGGAGATGGTGCTGGGCCTGCACTTCTTCTCTCCCGCCAATGTCATGCCGCTGCTGGAAGTGGTGCGGGGCGAGAAAAGCTCTGACAGCGTGATTGCGACGGGGATGAAGCTGGGCAAGACATTGCGCAAGACGCCCGTGCTTGCCCGCGTGTGCGACGGTTTCATCGCCAACCGCCTGATGTTTCCCTATATGGTCGCCAGCCAGAACATGCTGCTGCGCGGCACGCCCATGCAGGAGATCGACGCGGTGATGCGGCAATATGGCTTTGCCATGGGCCCCATCGCGCTGCTCGACCTGATCGGGCTGGACGTCATCACCTTCCCCGGCGAGACGACGATGACCGGCGAACTGGTCAAGGCCGAACGCCGCGGGCAAAAGCTGAACGGCGGCTTTTACGATTATGACGAGAAACGCCGCGGCACCCCCTCGCCCGCCGCGCTGGATATCATAGACAAGGTGCGTCAGGCGAACGGCGTAGAGGCCGCTCCCCCACTGTCACCCGATGAGATCCTGACCGGATTGCTCTATCCTGTGGTGAACGAGGGTGCGAAGATCCTTGAAGAAGGCATTGCCCTGCGCGCAGGAGACATCGATGTGACGGCGATCCTCGGCTATAACTGGCCGTCCTATCAGGGCGGGCCGATGTGCTGGGCCGACATTCACGGGCTGCCGAAGATCGTCGCGGGGCTTGAAAAGATGGGCATCGAGCCTTCCGCCCTGCTCGCCGAAAAGGCCGCGTCGGGCGGTTCGTTCACCTGACCGGCGCCGCCGCGGCGGTCCTAGCCGGGCGCATGCGCCTGGGCATAGGCCGCCGCCGCGCCGAACAGGCCGGGTTGCGGGTGCGTGATCAGCTTGACGGGTATCTTCTCCATCAAGCCCCTGAACCGGCCCTTGTAGACGAAGCGGTCGGAAAAGCCGGGCTTCGACAGCTCGTCCTTCAGCCGCAGGCCCAGCCCGCCGGCAATGACAACCGCATTCGCGCCATGCGCAAGCGCAAGATCGCCCGCCGCCGCGCCCAGGATCATGCAAAAGCGCTCGCACGCCATGACCGCGACCGGATCGCTGCCTGTCAGCGCGGAAAGCCATAATTCGCGGTCGTCGCCAGACGGCACCGTCAGCCCCTCGATCCGGGCGATCGATTCGGCGAGATAGACGATAGCGGGTCCGGAACACATCCGCTCAACCGATACGCGCGGCAGCGAGGCGCGTACATGCGAGAGGATCTGCTCCTCCACCCGATCCTCGGGCGCGAAACCGATATGTCCGCCTTCGGTCGGCTGCACGCGGTAGGACCCGTCGGGCCGCCGGACCAGCGCTGCAACGCCCAGTCCGGTGCCCGGACCCGCAATTGTGGTGGTTCCATGCGGAGGGAATTGCTCGGGTCCGGTCAGATGGACGAAATGGGCGGGATCGGCGGCGGCCACGGCATGGCCCACCGCCTCGAAATCATTGATCAACAGATGCGAATCGAGCCCGAGTTCGCTTGCGATGTCCGCAGGCCGGATCACCCAGTGCGAATTCGTGAACTGGATTTCCTGCGCGCTGACGGGTCCGGCAACCGCGATCGCCGCCGCGCGGGGCAGCGGCTCGCCCTGCGAATCCGCGAAACGCTTCCACGCAGCGGCCAGCCCCGATACGCTTCCCGTGGCCAGCGTGACAGGTTCGGCCAAGTGAGTGACTGAACCGTGATCCACTTCGGCAAGGGCAAAACGGGCGTTGGTGCCACCGACATCGATGGCGACGATTTTCTGTGCGGATGTCATGGGAAACCTGCCTAGCAGCGCTGCCGTGATACGAAAGCCTGCAATCGTATGCGTGTCATCGCGGGAGCAAAAAGGCGCCTTGCGGAACGGGGTCGTCGAAACGCTTCACGCTGCCGGCCAGCGCCTCGGCGACGAGATGGTTGACCAGTTCGGGAAACAGCAGCGGCTCCTCGGCCGCTTCCCACAGAAAGAAGCCATAGCTGCCGGGGATGGCATTGATCTCGTTGAACCAGATCTCGCCGGTTTCGCGGTTCGACATGAAGTCGATGCGCGGCGCTCCGCGGTGGCCCAGCGCGATGAATGCGCGGCGCGCATAATCGTGGATCGTCGCCTTCATTTCGCCCGGGAGATCGGGATTGATGTCGCGGGTAAGCGACAACATGCCCTCGGACGGCAGGAAGGAGCCCTTTGAGCCGCCACCGGACGAAAGGTATTTTTCCTTGAAATCAAGCAGTTCCGCGCCGCTCTTGGGCCGCTCTATCGCGGAGAGCTTCACCTCCTGCGTATCGCGGTCCCAGCGCATGGCGATGTTGTATTCGACGAGGTTCTGAACCTGCGGCTCGATGATGGCCAGATTGTCCTGCGCCAGCACATAGGCGACCAGCGCGGGCAGATCGGCCGCGCTTTTCGCCAACCCGACGCCGATCGAACTTCCCAGATTCGCGGGCTTCACGATGGTGGGAAAACCGAACTTCGCCTCGACCTCTGCGATCAGGGCATCGGTGTCCGCCAGCCTGGCGCGATTGGCGGTGACGTGATCCAGCACGTTCACGCCCGCCAGCTTGACCAGCGCCTTGGTCGCGTCCTTGCGCATTGCCATCGCGCTCGATCCCGCGGCAAAGCCCGTGACCGGAATGCCCAGCAATTCGAAATGGCCCTGAAGGCGACCGTCCTCTCCGAACGGGCCGTGGAACACGGGCAGCACGCAATCGATCGGCATCTGCTCGCCGCCCTGCAGCGTCTGCATGACCGGCCCGCGCTCGCTCCAGCGAAAGAACACCTCCGGCGCGCCGGACGGTTTCGGCTTGAACCGCCTGATATCGCGAAGAAAAGGCGCGGAGAAAAAGCGGTTCTCGAAATCGGTGTACACGGGGATCACCTCGATCTCGCGCACGTCGCAGCCGTCCATCAGCTGATGCGCCGACACGACCGAGACGTCATGCTCCTGGCTCGCGCCGCCGAACAGCACGGCGACCCTCAGCCTGTTGTCATTCGCGCCTGTCATTCCCGCTCCGCCATTTGCGCTATCCCCAGTTCCAACGCAGGCCACCCACAGGGCATCGCCCGCCAATCTTGTGCGCCGCATCTGGCGCTGTAAGAAGGGCGGCATGAAGCCTCCCCATCATATCCGGATCGGCACGCCCGGCGCACCGAAAGTGGCGTTTGGCCACGGCTGGGACCGGTCGCATCGCGATTTCATCCCTGTTGCCGAGGCGCTTGCGCCGCTTGTCGATGCCTACCTGTTCGATCTGCCCGGTTTCGGCAAGAGCGAGAGGCCCGATGATGCATGGGGAACGGTGGAATACGCCGATTACATGGCGCGCCACATGGTTGACCAGCTGGGTTTCGATCTTTGCACATGGGTCGGACACAGCCTTGGCGGGCGCATCGGCCTGCGGCTTGGTCGCCGTTCGGGCGGATTGATCGAGCGGCTGGTGATTGTCGCCGGTGCTGGCATCCCACGAGAGCTGAGCCAATGGGAACGGCTGAAGCGCAAGCGCAATTCGGCCAAATTCCAGAAGCTGAAAGCCAGTGCGAAGGACGAGGCGGAACTGATCGAACTGGAACGCAAATTCGGCAGCGTCGATTACGTGCACAGCCGCGAAACCGGCATGCGCGACATCTTCACCGCGACTGTGAATGAGGATCAGAGCCCCGATCTTGCCCGCATCATGATGCCGACAACGCTGATCTATGGCGCCGAGGACAAGGACACCCCGCCGGAGATCGGCCGCAAGATCGCATCCTTGGTGCCCAACGCCAGCTATGTCGAAGTCCCCTTCTGCGACCATATCTCGATCCTCGATCGCGGACGGCACCAGATTGCGCTGGCGATCAAGGAGGGACTGCCAAAGGGCGCGCCGACGGCTGACGGCTTTGCGGGGGCCCGGACATGATACTGGCGCCTATCGCGATCTTCGCCGCCGCCTTCGCGTTCCTGCTGTGGGTGCGGCTGCACACGCTGCTCACCTATTTCCAGCAGGAGGAATATGATGCGAAGCGTTTTCCCGCCGCGATCCTGCGCATGCGGCTTTACGACGTGCGCGCCAGCATTGTGCTGCTGGTCCTTACGCTTGTCAGCGCGCTGGCCTATTCGCGCGGGAACCTGATCGGCGTATCGGTAACCGCCATTCTGGCCAGCGCCGCGCTTCTGGCCGGTATCGCCTGGCTCGAACGGCAATACCGCTACAAGAAGCCGCTCGCCCTGACGGAGCGGGCGCGGCGGATCCGCAACGTGGCGGCGATCATATCCCTGCTGCTTGTCCTGCTGGCCTCCATGGGGCCAATACAGGCGCTGATCGCGGTGCAATTGCCGCCGGTTGCGCTGATCATCGCGAATGCCATTCTCCAGCCTGTCCAGAACAAGGTGAACGAAGGCTTCGTGACCGAGGCGCGGGAAAAGCTGGCCCGGCTCGACCCCGTCCGCATCGGCATCACCGGCAGCTTCGGCAAGACCACGACCAAACACATCTTTGCCGAGGTTCTGGGCGTGGCCGGGCCGGTGTTCTATTCGCGCGGGTCGATCAACACGGTGCTTGGCCTTACCCGCCACATCCGCGAGCGGCTGCAATGGAGCCACCGGTTCTTTATCGCGGAAATGGGCGCATACGGCATCGGTTCGGTGGCGCGGCTGTGCCGCTTCGTGCAGCCCGACTATGGCATCGTCACGGCCATAGGCGACGCGCATACCGAACGTTTCGGATCGGTCGAGAATATCGCGAAGGCCAAATCCGAACTGGTGGAATCCGTCTGCGAAAAGGGCGGCACGGCCGTCGTCGCGACCCAGGTAATGGACTATGCCCCCTTCCGCGGTCTGGCCGAGCGTTATCCCGGTCAGGTCGTGACAGTCGGCCCCGAGGAAACCGCCGATATCCGGATCGCCTCCGCCGCGCTGCAGGATGCCGACTGGGTGATCACGCTGGAAGACCGGCGGCAGGGCGGGTTCGGCACGCTCAGTTACGACCTGCCGCTGCTGGGCGAGCATAATGTCACCAACTCGGCGCTGGCTGTGGCGATGGCCGCGATCATCGATCCCTCTATTGCCAAGCGCATTCCACTCGTCACGCCCGATGTCGAGCAAGTCCCGCACCGCCTGCAAAAGCGCGAAAGCCCCGGCGAGCCGCTGGTTCTGGACGATGCCTATAACGCGAATGAGGCGGGTTTCCGGAATGCCGTTGCCGTAGCAGCGGAACTCGCGCGGCAGCGCGGCGGGCGCGCGATCCTTGTTACGCCGGGAATCGCTGAACTGGGCATGGAGCACGACCGCGTCCACGCCAAGCTGGGCGAATATGCCGCCGGGCTTGCGGATGTGATCTATGCGGTAAACCCGTCGCGCATCGGCAGCTTTACCTCTGCCCTGTCGGCAGCGGGCAAGCCCGCGATCGAGGTCGCCAGCTTCAGCGAAGCGCGCAAGGCCTTGAAACTGGACGCCAAGTCTGAAGACGTCGTGCTTTACGAGAACGATCTTCCCGATCTGCTGGAGGAAAAGCGCCTGCTGTGATCGCGAGGCCGCAGGCGAATCGCGTTGACAACAGCGACAGCTTGCTGACGATCCGCGCCAATCGATGATACTTGTCGCCTGAACCCATAGCCGGAGCCGCCATGAATCTGCGTATCGAAGACCGCTCGCGAGTGACGGTTCACGGCCTGTACCGCGTTCAGAACGGGCGTGAGCGTGCCGCGATCATCATCGACCTCTCTTCCAAGGGATGCCGCCTGCTGGAACGCATGTACCAGTTGCCGATCGGCGCCGACATCATGCTGACCATGGGGCATATCTCAGCATTTCCGGCGCGCATCTGCTGGAACGAGGGATCGTTCTATGGCGTGGAGTTCAAGCGTCCATTGCACCGCGTGGTGCTGGACCATCTCTATCGCGGCGGCGCGCCCATATTGCGCGCGCCGTCCGGTGAGGAATTGCCCGCCAGCGAAGCCTAGAGCGTTTCGAAGATCGCGCCGAAATCCTTGCCGCCCAGCCCGGCCGCATTCGCGGCTTCGTAGATCTCCGCCGCCTTGCTGCCGAGTTCGACCTTGGCACCGCTACGCTCTGCCGCGTCCATCGCCAGCTTGAGGTCCTTGAGCATCAGCGCAACCGCGAAACCACCCGCATAGCCATTGTCGGCGGGGCTGGCGGCGCCCACCCCCGGCGCAGGCGTATAGTCGTTGAGCGACCAGCAATAGCCCGTCGATTTCGAACTGATCTCGTGGAATTTCTCCATCGCCAGCCCGTTGCGCTCGGCCAGCTTGAGCGCTTCGCAAGTGCCGATCATGTGGCAGGCGAGCAGCATGTTGTTGCACATCTTGGCGACTTGGCCCGCGCCGCCCTCGCCCGCGCGGATGACCGCCTTGGCCATCGGGTTCAGCACCGTTTCGGCCCGCTCGAACGCTGTATCGGTGCCGCCCACCATGAAAGTCAGCGTGCCGCCATTGGCCGCCGCTATACCGCCTGAAACCGGTGCATCGACCATGTCGTATCCGGCCTTTTCCGCAGCCTCGATCACCTTGCGCGCGGTCGCGACGTCGATGGTCGAACAATCGATCATCAGCGCGCCTTGCGGAGCATGGCCGATCACCTCGTCAGTATAGACCTTGTCCACGATCTGGCCGTTGGGCAGCATGGACACCACCGCATCGACGCCTTGCACCGCCTCTTTGGCCGAGCTGAAGCCCGTGCATCCAGCTTCGCGGGCCTGCGCGAGCGCGGTTTCGCTAAGGTCGAAGGCGCGTACGTCATGTCCCGCCTTCGCCAGATTCGCGGCCATCCCGCCGCCCATGTTGCCAAGGCCGATGAAGGCGATCCTCATGCTTTTAGTCCTCTCGATATCGTGATTTGCGGAACGTCTCAGCGTCCCTTCCACTGGCCTTCGCGCTTTTCGACAAAGGCGGACATGCCTTCGGCCTTGTCCTCGGTCGCGGTCAGGATCTGGAACATGCGGCGCTCCGCGAGCAATCCCTGATCAAGCGTGGTCTCGAACGCGATATTGACCATCTCCTTGTTCATCATCGCGGCCATCGGCGGCATCGCGGCAATGGCGGCGGCGGTCGTGAGCGCGTCGTCCAGCAGTTCGGCGGCGGGCACCACGCGTGCGACCAGTCCGGCCCGCTCGGCTTCCCCGGCATCCATCATCCGGCCCGTCAGGCACATTTCCATCGCCTTGGACTTGCCGACCGCGCGGGTCAGCCGCTGCGATCCGCCCATGCCGGGCGCGACGCCCAGCTTGATCTCGGGCTGGCCAAATTTCGCGGTGTCGGACGCGAGGATGAAGTCGGCCATCATCGCCAGCTCGCACCCGCCGCCCAGCGCGAAGCCGTTGACCGCGGCGATCCACGGCTTGCGGGTTTTCTTGACCAGATCCGCCGTCCAGCCAGCGAAGAAATCCTCGAGGTAGAAATCGGCCGCCTGCTTATCGAGCATTTCCTTGATGTCGGCGCCCGCGGCAAAGGCCTTGTCGCCGCTGCCCGTCAACACGAGGCAGCGCTGGCCTCCGTCCTTCTCATAGGCGGCGAAGGCGCGGATCAGCTCGTCCAGCACCTGCGAGTTCAGCGCATTCAGCGCCTTGGGTCGGTTCAGCGTCACCAAGGTGACGGCATCTTTCTGTTCGACGAGGATCGTTTCATAGCTCATAGCGGTTTCCATTCCTGTTCTGGCGGGAGTGGCGCGAACACCGCATCGACGGCCTTGGGATCGATGTCGGCGACCCTGGCGGGTTTCCACTGGGGGTCGCCCGTCTTGTCGACGATCAGGGCGCGAACGCCTTCGGCAAAATCGGGGAGCATGATGGCACGCCCGGCCGCCCGATATTCCATCGTCATGTTCTCGGCGAAAGTCGATGCCCTCACCCCTTCGCGCAGCTGACGCAGGACGAGCGCGCAGGTCATCGGGCTCTTGCTGCGCAGCGTCTTCAGCTCCTTGGTCGCCCATTCGCCGCCATCGGCCTGAAGCGCATCCATGATCTCGGCCAAGGTATCGCCCTCGAACAGGCGGTTGATCGAGTCCATGTTTCCTTTCAGGCGCGGCTCCGGCGGCTCGACCGACAACTCGTCGAGAATGGCCTCTATCTGGCCGGGATCCTCGCTGATCCGGGCCTTGGCCTCGGCGGTCGCGCTGCTGTCCAGATAATGCGTGCCCAGCCCCGCCCACAGGCATTCCGACCCGTCCAGCCTTGCACCGGTCAGTCCGAGGAACTTGCCCAGCTGACCCGGCAGGCGCGACAAATACCAGCCGCCGCCGACGTCGCAGATCAGCCCGATGCCCGTTTCGGGCATGGCGTACCGGGTGTTTTCGGTGACGACGCGGTAGCGCGCGGGCTGCGATATGCCCACGCCGCCGCCCATGGTGATGCCGTCCATGAAGGCGACCACCGGCTTGGGAAAGGTGAACAGCAGGTGGTTGAGCTGATACTCGGTGTGAAAGAACGCGCGGCCCGATTTCCCGCCGTCTTCCAGCGCCGAATTGCGCAGGAGCGTCACGTCGCCGCCCGCACAGAAACCGCGGCCTTCGGCATGATCGATGACCACGGCCTTCACCTCGGCATCGTCGCGCCATTCCAGCAGCGCAGCGATCATCGCCTCGCACATTTCCATCGTCAGCGAATGAATCGCCTTGGGCCGGTTCAACGAGATGTGACCGATCCGGCTGCCCGGCTTGCCATGGGTATGGATCAGAACCTCGCTCATCGCACCATCTCCCGCCCTATGATCATGCGCATGATCTGGTTCGTGCCTTCGAGGATCGAGTGGACGCGCAGATCGCGCCACAGCTTCTCGACCGGATATTCCTTGAGATAGCCGTAGCCGCCGAACAGCTGCAGCGCCCGGTCGACGACACTGCTGCCGGTTTCGGTCGAGATCATCTTGGCCATGGCGGCAAAACGCGTCTTGTCGGGCGAGCCAGCCGTCACCTTGGCGGCGGCAAGGTAAAGAAGCGCCCGCGCCGCCTCCAGTTCTGCCGCCATTTCGGCCAGCATGAACTGCGTGTTCTGGAAATCCGCGATGGCGCGGCCAAACTGCTCACGGTCTTTCACATAGGCCAGTGCCTCGTCGATGGCGCGCTGCGCGCCGCCCAGCGAACAGGCGCCGATGTTCAACCGCCCGCCATCGAGACCCTGCATCGCGATCGCGAAGCCCTGCCCTTCGGCACCGATGATGTTCTCCTTGGGCACCTTCACCTTGTCGAGGATCAGCGCCGCGGTCGGCTGGGAGTTCCACCCCAGCTTCTTCTCCTGCGCGCCAAAGGACACGCCTTCCATGTCCTTTTCGATCACCATGCAGGAAATGCCCTTGGGCCCGTCCTCGCCGGTGCGGACCATGGTGACGTAGAGCTCGTTCACGCCGCCGCCCGAAATGAACTGCTTCGAACCGCTGACTTCCCAGTGATCGCCCTTGTCGACCGCCTTGGTCTTGAGCGCCGCCGCATCCGATCCCGATCCGGGTTCGGTGAGGCAATAGCTGGCAAGCGTTTCCATCGTGACCAGCGAAGGCAGATATTTCTCCTTCACCGCATCGGCGCCAAAGCAGTCGATCATCCAGCTGGCCATGTTGTGGATCGAGATGAAGGCGCTGGTCGAGGGGCAGCCATAGGCAAGCGCCTCCATGATTAGCGCTGCCTCCAGCCTGCCTAGCCCGATCCCGCCCGATTCCTCGGACACATAGATCGAGCCGAACCCCAACTCGCCCGCCTGCGTCAGCGTGTCGCGAGGCAGGATCTTCTTCTCATCCCATTCGGCGGCATGCGGGGTGATGGCATCAGCGGCGAAGCGCCGCGCCATCTCCTGTATGGCCTGCTGGTCGTCGGTAAGGTCGAACTGGCCTGTCATGGGTCCTCAAATCATCTGTGGGTGGCTCGCCCGATCAGCCGCAGCTGATCCGGTCGATCACCATGTTGTCGTCATAGGAAACCGTCAGGCGGTCGGGGCGATAATCCATCGTCATGGCGCTGCGCGGCGGACCCCAGCGCAATGTCCGCGCACCGGTCGCAGCGAGCAGTTCGGCGCCCAGCTCCGGGGTGGCGACCTGTCCGATACGGTCCTGAACATTATCGGCGTTACACACGCCCGAACCTCCGCGTTCGATCGGCGCGGCATCCGTGGACGGGGTCGTGCATCCCGTCACTGTCAGGGCTGCAACGGCAAGAAGAGAGATATGTCGCATCATCGGTCACCTTTTGCTCAAGTGCATTTGCGGTATTCGATGGCACCGGGCATCGCCTCATCACCCAATTCCTGCCTGACCAGAACCTGCCCGTTACCGCGGGTTTCCAGCTTCATTTCGCGCGTCCATTCCATGCCTTCGCCTTCGAAGGCGAATTCGGCCTGGATCGAACCGGGACTGGCGTTGTCGACGTTTTCCAAAGTGCCGACCGATTCATAGAAGGTCAGCGTCGTCCCGTCGATCTCGAGCAGCCCCTTGGCGGATGCACCGCCTTCGCAATCGGCTGCGTTCATGCCCCAGTTGCCGCGCAGGTTCGTGGGGATCGTGTCCGCCTCAACCTCCGCGGGTGCCTGAGGCGGAACCTCTTGCGCGGCGCCAGCCGTATCTTCCGGCGATTCCGACGGCGAAGGTCCACAGGATGTCAGCACCGCCGTCGCGCCGAGCGCCAGCGGAAAAGCCAGATCCCTGAATGATATCGAACGAGCCATTGCGTCTCCTGTGCAATCGAATGGGCATTGTTCCCCATCAACGCGCCAGCGTGCGTCGATGTCCCGCGGCGACAATGCCCGATGCGATTGAATGCCCGCTACGATTACAAAGTCGGTATCACGAACGCATTGGCCCCGTCGCCGACGCCGCCGTCGGGCCAGCGCTGGGTCACGGTCTTGACCTTGGTCCAGAACCGCAGGCCTTCCATGCCGTACTGGTTGGTGTCGCCGAACGCGCTGCGCTTCCACCCGCCAAAGCTGTGATAGCTGACAGGCACCGGGATCGGCACGTTGATGCCGACCATGCCGACATTCACCCGCGCCGCGAATTCGCGTGCCGCGTGGCCATTGCGGGTGAAGATCGCGACGCCATTGCCGTACTGGTGCTTCGACGGCAGCGCGACCGCTTCCTCGAAATCCTTGGCGCGCACCATCTGCAGCACGGGGCCGAAGATCTCTTCCTTGTAGCTTTCCATGTCGGGCGTCACGCGGTCGAGCAGCGTGGGCCCCATGAAGAAGCCCTTCTCGTGCCCCTGCAGCGTAAAGCCGCGCCCGTCGACGACCAGCTCGGAGCCTTCGTCGATGGCGGTCTGGATCCATTTCTCGATCCGCGCCTTGTGCTCAGGCGTGACGACGGGGCCGTAATGCGCATCCGGATCGTTCGAAACCCCGACACGAAGCGCATCGATCGCGGGCAAGAGCTTGTCGCGCAGGCGGTCTGCGGTCTCTTCGCCGACCGGCACCACGACGGGGAGCGCCATGCAGCGTTCGCCAGCCGATCCGAAAGCCGCGCCGGTAAGGTCGTTCACCACCTGGTCGAGGTCGGCGTCGGGCATCACGATGCCGTGGTTCTTGGCCCCGCCCATCGCCTGCACGCGCTTTCCGGCAGCGACGCCGCGGTTATATACGTAATGCGCGATGTCGGACGAACCGACGAAGCTGACCGCCGCGATGTCGGGATGGTCGAGGATCGCATCGACCATCACCTTGTCGCCGTGCACGACCTGCAGCAGGCCTTCGGGCGCGCCCGCTTCGACAAAGAGTTCAGCCAGACGGACCGGTACGGACGGATCGCGTTCGCTGGGCTTGAGGATAAACGCATTGCCCGCTGCGATCGCCATGCCAAACATCCACATCGGGATCATGGCCGGGAAGTTGAACGGGGTGATGCCCGCGCCGATGCCCAGCGGCTGACGCATCGAATAGACATCGATGCCGGTGCCCGCGCCGACCGTGTATTCGCCCTTGAGCACCTGCGGAATGCCACAGGCGAACTCGATCACTTCAAGCCCGCGCTGCACATCGCCCTTGGCATCGTCGACGACCTTGCCATGCTCGCTCGAAAGCAGCTCGGCCAGCTCCTGCATGTTCTGCTCGATCAGTTCCTTGAAGCGGAACATGACCCGTGCGCGGCGCTGCGGATTGGTCGCGGCCCATTCGGGCTGAACCTTTTTCGCGATCTCGACCGCCTTGTCCAGCAGGGCTGCATCGCCAAGCGGAACCTCCGCCTGCACTTCGCCGGTCGAGGGGTTCCAGACCTGGTGCTTGCGGCCCGTGGCCGCGCCCGCTCCGCCCGCGATGAAATGGTCTATCGTGCGCATGACCTGTCACTCTCCGTAGTTTTCCGGCGCAAAACACTGGCGCCTTTGTATTGCCAAGCACCATCGCAGGGCGCACAGTTGCAAGCAACGATCAATTTTACGGCTTGGCGCTGCAAAAATGCAGGATATAGACTGGAGCGACTTTCAGGTGTTTCTGGCACTGGCCCATTCGGGCCGGACGGTCGACGCCGCCAATCTGCTGGGGGTCGATGCCACCACGGTCAGCCGCCGGCTGAAACGGCTCGAAACGGCGCTGGGCGCCGCCCTGTTCGAACGCGGGCGCGAAGGGCATCAGCTGACCGAGGCGGGCGAAGATCTGTTCGAACAGGTCTCGACCATGGCCCGCGCCGCCGCGCGCATCCGCGACGGCGCCGATCCCGCAGGAGGGCTGGCCGGGACCTTGCGCATCAGCGTGTCCGAGGGTTTCGGCACATGGTTCCTGTCGCGCCATATTCCCAAGCTGGCCGCGGCCCATCCCGCGCTGACCATCGACCTTGTCGCCAGCAGCGGGTTCCTGAACCCATCGCGGCGGGAAGCGGATATTGCGGTGATGCTGTCGCGGCCGCGATCGGGTCAGCTGATCGCACGAAAGCTGTCGGATTACTCGCTCGGGCTCTATGCGACGCAGGGGTATATCGAAAAGTCGGGCATGCCTGAAAAGGCAGAAGACCTGACCCGCGGGCACCGGCTGATCGGCTATGTCCCGGAACTAGTCTACGCGCCGGAACTCGTCTATCTGGACGAGATCCATCCCGGACTGCGCGCCAGCCTGCGATCATCCAGCATCAATGCGCAGCACCGCCTGATCGCGCAGGGCGCGGGGCTTGGCGTGCTGCCGCGCTTTATCGCCGGGGCCGATACGGCACTGGTGCCGATCCTGCCCGACCGCACGATCCTGCGCAGCTTCTGGCTGGTCACCCATGCCGACACCAGCTCGCTTGCCCGCGTGCGTGCCGGAAAGGAATGGCTGATGGATACGGTGGCAGAGCACCGGTCGGTATTGCTGCCGCGATAAAGGCGAAGCAGGGCCTTCTCGGCCCTGCCCGCGTTCGATCAGATATGCAGCGCGCGTCCATATGCTGCGAGCACGCTTTCATGCATGCTCTCGCTGATGGTCGGGTGCGGGAAGATCGTGTTCATCAACTCCGCTTCGGTCGTCTCCAGGGTCTTGCCCACGACGTAGCCCTGGATCATCTCGGTCACTTCCGCACCAATCATATGCGCGCCCAGCAGCTCGCCGGTCTTGGCATCGAATACCGTCTTGGTGAAACCCTCGGCCTCGCCCAGCGCGATTGCCTTGCCGTTGCCGATGAAGGGGAAGGTGCCGGTCTTCACCTCATAGCCCGCTTCCTTCGCCTTGAGCTCGGTCATGCCGACGCTGGCGATCTGCGGGTGGCAATAGGTGCAGCCCGGAATGTTGCGGCGATCCATGGCATGCGGATGCACGTCCTTGTTGCCCAGTTCCTTCGCAATCGATTCCGCCGCGGTAACGCCTTCGTGGCTTGCCTTGTGCGCCAGCCACGGGCCGGGCGTGCAATCGCCGATGGCCCACACGCCCTTCACATTGGTGCGGCCGTAATCGTCGATCTGGATAAAGCCGCGGTCGGCGGTGATACCCAGCTTCTCCAGCCCGATCTCCTCGGTATTGGGAACGATGCCGATGGCGACGATCGCATGGCTGAATTCGGTTTCCTCGGCCTTGCCGGCCTTGTCGGTGATCTTCGCCTTGACCGACTTCGCGGTCTTTCCGGTAACCTCGACCTTGGCGCCGGTCTTGATCGTCATGCCCTGCTTGGTCAGCGCCTTTTCCAGAAAGGCCGAGACGTCCTTGTCTTCCACCGGCACGATGCGGTCCATCATCTCGACGACCGTGACGTCGACACCCATGTCATTGTAAAAGCTGGCGAATTCGATCCCGATCGCGCCCGATCCGATGACCAGCAACTTGCTGGGCATTTCCTTGGGCGTCATCGCGTGGCGATAGGTCCAGATGCGGTCGCCATCGGCCGGATTGCCGGGCAGGTCGCGCGCCCGCGCGCCGGTCGCGACGATGACATGCTTGGCGGTCAGTTCCTCGGTGCCCTTTTCGCCCTTCACCTCGACCTTGCCCGCAGCGACAAGCTTGCCGCTGCCCATGTGGACCGTGATCTTGTTCTTCTTCATCAGCCCGGTCACGCCCTTGTTGAGCTGCGCGGCAACCCCGCGAGAGCGCTTGACCACCGCGTCCAGATCGGCCTCGATCTCCTTGGCGGCAAGGCCATAGTCCTTGGCATGCTGCATGTAATGGAAGATCTCGGCCGAACGCAGCAGCGCCTTGGTCGGGATGCAGCCCCAGTTAAGGCAGATCCCGCCCAGCAGCTCGCGCTCCACGATGGCGGTCTTGAGGCCAAGCTGCGCGCAGCGGATCGCCGAAACATAGCCCCCCGGACCCGAACCGAGCACGATTACGTCATAGCTGTCTGCCACTTTGCAGTCTCCTAACCCTGTATCGGGCGCGGCCGCCCGTTGTCATCTATCGCCACGAAGGTGAAATCCGCCTCGGTCACCTTCACCGCATGTTCCTCGAAGCGATGGCGGCGCCATGCCTCGACATTGATCGTCATCGAACTGCGTCCGACGCGCGTGATCTCGCCATATACCGACACTTCGTCGCCCACGGACACTGGTGCATGGAATAGCATCTTGTCCATCGCGACGGTCACCGCGCGGCCCTTGCCGTGGCGCGAAGCGATCAGCCCCGCCGCATTGTCCATGACGCTGACCAGCCAGCCACCGAAGATGTCGCCATAGACATTGGTGTCGGCGGGCATTGCGACCACGCGGATCGCCGGTTCGCCTTCGGGGGGATTACCGTCTTCGGCGGTCATGCGGGCGCGACCATCAAGCCAGCATGCCCAGCGGGTTTTCGACCAGCTCCTTGAAAGCGGCCATCAGGCGGGCGCCGTCGGCCCCGTCGATCGCGCGGTGATCAAAGCTTCCCGTCGCGCTCATCATCATGGCGGGGGCGATTTCGCCGTTTTCGTCCACGATGGCGCGTTTTTCGCCCGCGCCGATGGCAAGGATCATGCCCTGCGGCGGATTGATCACGGCCTCGAACTGCTTTATGCCCATCATGCCCATGTTGGACAGGCTGGCGGTGCCGCCCTGGTATTCCTCGGGCTGCAGCTTGCCCTCGCGGGCACGGCCGGCAAGGTCCTTCATCGCCTTGGCGATCGAGCTGACCGAACGGCCATCGGCATCGGAAATGATCGGCGTGATCAGACCGGCCGGAATGGACACGGCGACCGAAACATCGGCCCGCTCGTACTGGATCAGCTCGCTGCCCGAGAACGCGACATTGCATTCGGGCACCGCGATCAGCGCCTTGCCCAGCGCCTTGACCAGCAGATCGTTGACCGACACCTTCACGCCCTGGCTTTCCAGCGCCTTGTTGATCTCGCCGCGAAGCGCCAGCAGCTTGTCGAGCCGGACATCGACGGTCAGGTAGATGTGCGGAACCTGCTGTTTGGATTCGGTCAGGCGGCGCGCGATGGTCTTGCGCATGCCCGACAGTTTCGACACCTGATGCGGAATGCGCGCATCGAGAATGGCGCGGGTTTCGTCCGACATCTCGACCGTGGAGGCCGGAGCAGCGGCGGGCGCACCGGCAGCCGGTGCCGCAGCCGGAGCGGATTTCGCCGCGCCTTCCTTTGCGCCCTTAATGTCGGCCTTCACGATCCGCCCGCGCGGTCCGCTGCCCTGCAGTTGGGCAAGGTCGATGTTCTTCTCAGCGGCCAGACGGCGCGCGAGCGGCGATGCGAACACGCGGTCACCCGACGCGGCCGGAGAAGGTGCCGGAGCCGCGGAAGCGGTCGGAGCAGGACTGGACGAAGCAGGACTTGACGAAGCAGAACTGGGCGAAGCAGCGGAAGCGGATTCCGAAGCGGCAGGCGCGGAACTGGGCGCGGGCGCAGCGCTGGCACCGGCTTTCGCGGCTTCCTCCAGATTCTCGCCTTCCTCGGCCAGCACGGCGATGACCGTACCGACCTTCACGTTCTCGGTCCCCTCATCCACCGAGATGGCGGCGATCGTTCCCTCGTCGATGGATTCGAATTCCATCGTCGCCTTGTCGGTCTCGATCTCTGCAATGATGTCGCCGGGTCCGATCTTGTCGCCGGCCTTGACGAGCCACTTGGCCAAGGTGCCCTCTTCCATGGTGGGGGACAGGGCTGGCATCTTGAGAGAGATCGGCATGATCGTCGGCGTTCCTGGCTTTGATTGCTGGCCGTATCCGGGGGATCGGAAGGCCATGGCGGGGAGAATTTCGGAGCATATCTCTAGCCTTAACCGGAATGGGTCAAGGCCGGATTTGCGTCATCCTCTTGCGAAAAGCCGCGACGTGCCGCAGGCTTTGCAGATAGTTCAACTGGCAGGCCGATATTCGCAATGCGCATCTATCTCGTCATCATGGACGAAACCCCGGAGTCCCGCACTGCGCTGCGCTTTGCATCGCGGCGCGCGCTGGATACCGGAGGCGCGGTGCACATCATCGCCGTGGTGCCCAAACAGCAGTTCGTGGCGTTCGGCGGCGTGCAGGCCACGATCGAGGACGAGGCGAAAAGCCGCGCCGAGGTTCTGGTGATGGCCGCGGCGGGTTCCTTGTTCGAGGAATCCGGCAGGATGCCGTCGATCGCGGTCAAGGTCGGCGATGCGACCCGCGTGGTGCAGGATTATCTGGCCGAGCATCCCGGTATCGCCGCACTGGTGCTGGGCGCGGCGGCCGAGGGTGCGCCCGGCCCGTTGATCGCCCACTTCGCAGGCCAACGCGCCGGACAGCTGCCCTGCCCGCTTATGATCGTACCGGGCGCGCTGACCGACGAGGAGGTCGACGCGCTCAGCTAGGTGCTGAATTCAGCTTTATGCGTGGACCTTGCCGGTCGCAGTGCCCCGCGCCGGGTAGTCGTTCTTCTTCACGAAATCGATGCCCTTGAGCAGTTCGTCCAGCGGAGGCCGCGTGAAAGGCGCGCTCTGCACCTGCGCAAAGAATAGCGTGCCGTCGGGCCGGATCAGGAACAGGCCGGGTTCCGAAAACATGTCGGGTTCGTCCGACCCTTCGCGCTTCTCGGACAGATAGAGGCCCCATTCGCGCGCCTGCTCTGCCGACAGATCATAGGCAAGCGGCAGGTCGCCCGTATCCCATTCGCGGTCGACGACCATCGCCCGCTCCTCGCTATCCATCGAGATGGCGAAGATCGAAATTCCGCGGCTGGTGAAATCGTCGAGCTGGTCGGCGATCTGCTCCAAATAGGATTTGCAGATCGGGCAGTGCTTGCCGCGATAGAACACCAGCATCGTCATGTAGTCGGGCGACTGATGCGCCAGCTTGAACCGCGCATCAATCGTCAGCGGCAGGTCGAGTTCGGGAACCTTCGAATTCGGGGTCAGCATAAGAATCTCCTTTCCATCCGAACGGACGGGCGGGAGGATCGTTTCAGCAAACCCTCACTTCTTGCGGCCCTGATGCCGTATGTTCCCCGGTCGGCCGCGCTTTCCAACGACATGCTTGCCCGCCTTGTCGTGGCGGATCTGCGGCTTCGCCTTGCGGCGCGGCGCGGGCCGGTTGCCGCGCGGTTCGATGCTGCCGGCGAATTCGGGCGGTTCGAATTTCAGCGCGCCGGACAGGGGATTGGCCTCTGCCAGCCGCAATGTCAGGCGGTCGCCCGCGCGGAAAGTGGTGCCGCTTTCCTGCCCGACCAGCACCTGCGCCTTGTCGTCATAGTTGAAACGCTCATCCCCCAGCACCGATACGGGCACCAGACCGTCACCGCCGAGACCCAGAATGGTCGCGAAAAGACCGAATTTCTGCACGCCGGTGACACGAGTTTCAAAGGTTTCGCCCACGCGGCCCGATAACCATGCCGCGACATAGCGGTCGATGGTATCGCGCTCCGCCTCCATCGCGCGGCGTTCGGCGCGGCTGATGGCTTCGGTCACGCGGTCCAGCGATTCGCGGTCTCGGTCCGACAGGCCGCTGCCATCGGGGATGGCGTTCGATTGCGGTTTGGGCTGCTCCAGCCGATAGGCATCGACCAGTGCGCGGTGGACCAGCAGATCGGCATAGCGGCGAATGGGCGAGGTGAAATGCGCATAGCTGCCCAGCGACAGGCCAAAGTGCCCTGCGTTGCGCGGCCCGTAATAGGCCTGCATCTGCGTACGCAGCACCTGCTCCATGATCAGTTCCTTCTCTGCCACGTCGGCCACATCCTTGATGAGGCGATTGAACAGCGAAGGGGTGATCACCTGACCCAGCGACAGGCTGCGATCCATGGTCTTGAGGTAGTCGCGCAGCGAGACCAGCTTCTCCCGGCTCGGCGTTTCGTGGACGCGATAGACGACGGGCGCGGCCTTGGCCTCCAGCGCCTTGGCGGCGGCGACATTGGCGGCGATCATGAAATCCTCGACCACGCGGTGCGCGTCGAGCCGTTCGCGCACGACGATGGCGTCGATGCGCCCCTTCTCGTCCAGCACGACGCGGCGTTCGGGCAGGTCGAGGTCGAGCGGCTCGCGGTCGTCACGCGCAGAGGCCAGCCGTTTCCAGCAGCCCCATAGGTTCTTCAGATGCTCGGGCGCGTCGCCGTCGTCGATCCGCTCCTGCGCGTCTTCATAGGCGATCACCTCGTGGATACGAACGATGGCGCGGGTGAACCGGAAGTTCCTCACGCGCCCGTCGGCGTCGATGGTGAGGTGGCAGGCCATCGCAGCGCGATCCTCACCCTCGCCCAGCGAGCAGACGTCGGCGGACAGCACTTCGGGCAGCATGGGGACGACGCGGTCGGGGAAATAGACCGAATTGCCCCGCTTGCGCGCCTCGCGGTCGATCTTCATGCCGGGGCGGACGTAAAAGCTGACATCGGCAATCGCGACCAGCGCCTTCCACCCGCCTTCATTGTCGGGATTGTCGTCGGGCTCGGCCCAGATCGCATCGTCATGGTCGCGCGCATCGGCGGGATCGATGGCGACGATGGGCAGGCCGGTCAGATCCTCGCGCTCGTCCCTGGACAGCGGCAGCCGGGCCGAGGTCTCTGCCTCGTCCAGCACCTCGTTCGTGAAGACATGCGGGATCTCGTATTTATGGATCGCGATCAGGCTGAAGCTCTTGGGTGCGAGCGGGTCGCCCAGCACCTCGGTCACCTTCACGCCCGAACGGGGCGATTTGCCCGCCGGTTCGGCCAGCACAAGTTGCCCTTCCTCGGCCCCGCCCAGATCGGCGATGGGCATCGAATTGCGCACGGATTTCTCGACCGGCGCCAGCCAGCCCTTGCCGCTGCCGTCGATCTCGACAACGCCCATCAGCGCCTCGGCCCGGTCGGGCAGCTTGCGCATGACATGGGCGATCCAGCCCTTTCCGGCCTCTTCCGTCCGGGCCAGGATGCGGTCGCCCTTGCGCAGGGCGGGATAGGCGCGCTTCGCCTTGCCCTTGGGTTCGACCACGCGCAGCCGCGGCGGGGCCTGCCCGCTGTCGGGATCCCATGTCTCGGGAACGGCGACAGCCTCGCCCTCTTCGATCTCGACCACGCGCAGCACGGTGACCTTGGGCACGCCGCCCATGCGGTGATACGCGGTGCGCTTGCCGTCGATCAGCCCGTCTTCGGCCATGTCCTTCAGCAAGGCCTTGAGCGCAATCTTCTCCTGACCCTTCAGCTTGAAGTGACGCGCGATCTCACGCTTGCCGACGGGGGTGTCAGAGCCGTTGATAAGCTCCATGACCTGCTCCTTGCTGGGCAGGCCTTCGAATTTCTTGTGATGTGCCATTGGACCCTATGTGGCCCTGCCCGGCCCGCTTGCCAAGCGGTGCCTATTCCGCAGCGGCAAGCGGATAGAACGCGCCGCCCGGCACGGCTGCCGCGACGGGGCTTTCCGCGCCGCTGGCCGCGATGGCCGAGACGCCCACGATCCAGTCGTCGCCGCGCAGGTTCAGCGTGCTGCTGGTCGTCCCTGCAGGCACTTCGCGCACACGTTCCCAAGCCGCGTCGTCGGTGCGGCGGCGCCACAGCGCATATCCGGCTGCCCCCTCAGAGGGTTGCCATTCGACCAGCGTGTCGGTCCGCACGGCGGCATCCGCCGTCACGCGCGGCGGCATCGGCGTGCGCGCTAGCTTTGCCAGCGCCAGCGTGTTGAGCCTTGTCACCCGCGCCAGATAGGGAAAATCCATCTCGTCGGGCACGTCGCCATAGAACACGCCTTCCTCGGTCCGGACGTTCTGGTGCTGGTGTTCGTAATCCTCGACCGCCACGGACAGGCGGACCGCGGGAAAGCCCTTTTCGAGCATCGGCAAATGATCGCCGCCGCGCCCCATGCGATCGGCGCGCCAGACCTGCCGCACCGTCAGAGCGTCGTCGCCGTCATTCTCGGACAGATCGGCCAGCCAACGCGAGAGATTGCGCGAAGGCGCGTCATTCTCGCCACCATTGCGGCGCATGTCGCTGCGCTGCTCGTCGCCCGCATCGGCGCGAACGGCTTCGGAAAAGACCCGCACATGGCCGTCGTCGGTGAAACCGTCCGACCCGTGGCTGCCGCCCACGATGTCGTTGTTAAGCACCGCCTTGACCGTCCAGCCCTGCTCCTCGGCATAGTCGGCCAGCAGCTTGCCGCCATACAGGCCCTGTTCCTCGCCCGAGAGCACGGCATAGACGATGGTGGTCGGAAACTTGAAGCGCGAGAGGTTGCGCGCCGCCTCGAATATCAGGACCGTGCCGGACCCGTCATCGTTCGCGCCGGGGGCATCGGTCGTCGCATCGGTCGGATCGGATGCCATGGAATCGATATGGGCCGATACGATCACGACCTCGTTCGGGCGCTCGGTGCCGGGCTGGATGGCCAGCACGTTGACCAGCCGGGTCGGCTCGGCAATGCGGCGGCCCTGCACCATGCGTTCGGGCAGCGCGATCTGCAGACACCCGCCGCATTCCTCAGATATCCGCCGAAACTCCGCCTCGGCCCAGCGGCGCGCGGCACCGATCCCGCGCGTCGGATGATCCTGCACCGACAGCGTGTTGCGCGTGCCGAAACCCACCAGCGTGTCGATATCGGCGCGAAGCCGGTCCTCGGAAATCCGGATGTCGGATTCGCTCTGGGCAAAGGCGGAGGGCGGCAGGGACGTGGCGCAGGCCAGCGCGGCGAGCGCAGCGACAGTAGAGCGGATTTTCATGACCCGCACTGTGCGTCGCGCTCCCGCGCTTGGCAAGGGCCCTGCCTAGTAAGCGCGTGCGATATAGATATATTCCACCGCTTCCTTGCCGGTGAAGATGCAGGGATCCTCGGGCTTGTCGCTGTCCGACGGGATATTCCGCAAGGTCAGCTTCAGGCTCTTGAGCTGTTCCACCACCGTGTCGAGTTCGGCACCGGTCGGGCGGGACCATGCCGCGCGGACCCAGCCGGGTTTCACAGCACCTTCCGCGAAATATTCGGCAACCGCGTCCATGTCCGAAATGTCGGTGCGGATCGCCTCGTCGCGGCGGGTCTGCGCCTCGGTGAACAGGTTTTCCTGGATCTGTTCCAGAATACCGGCCGCGTTGAAGAGAAAATCGTCGCGCGCTTCGCCGTTGATGTCCGCCTTGCCGTCCTCGCGCCAGAGCCGGTCGCGGCGCAGCACCGACACCTGCTCGCTCGCCATGTCGCGCGGGCCGACCTCCAGGATGATGGGCGCGCCCTTGCGGACCCAGTCCCACCGCTTTTGCGCGGCCTTGCCCGGGCGCTGATCCAGCAGCACGCGCACGGGTTCGCGGAACGCGTCCTGCGCGGTCAGGGTCTTACGAACTTCTTCGCAATAGGACAGGATGTCGCTGTCGCCATCCTTGCCGCGCAGCATGGGCAGGATGATGATCTGGTGCGGCGCGATGCGCGGGGGGACGCGCAGCCCGTCATCATCGCCATGGGTCATGATGACGCCGCCGATCAGCCGCGTGGATACGCCCCAGCTGGTCGTGTGGCACAATTGCTCGGCGCCCTGATCGTCCTGGAACTTGATGTCCGCCGCCTGCGAGAAGGTCGTGCCCAGATAATGCGAGGTGCCGGCCTGCAGCGCCTTGCCGTCCTGCATCATCGCCTCGATCGAGAAGGTCGCGTCGGCGCCCGGAAAACGCTCGTTCTCAGGCTTTTCGCCTGCGACGACGGGCATCGCCAGCACATCCTCGGCAAAGCTGCGATAGACTTCGAGCATCAGCAGCGTCTCGTCCATCGCGTCTTCGCGCGTGGCATGGGCGGTGTGGCCTTCCTGCCAGAGAAATTCGCTGGTGCGCAGGAACATTCGGGTGCGCATTTCCCAGCGCACGACATTGGCCCACTGGTTCAGCTTGAGCGGAAGGTCGCGCCAGCTCTGGATCCAGCGGCCCATGGCCTGACCGATCACCGTCTCGGACGTAGGGCGGACCACCAACGGCTCTTCCAGCTTTGCGTCGGGATCGACGACCAGCGAGCCATCCTCGGCCTTGAGCCGGTGATGGGTGACGACCGCCATCTCCTTGGCGAAGCCCTCGACGTGTTCGGCTTCCTTGGCGAAATAGGACAGCGGGATGAACAGCGGGAAATAGCAATTGTCGTGGCCGGTTTCCTTGATCCGGTCGTCCAGCAGGCGCTGAATACGCTCCCAGATGCCCCAGCCCCATGGCTTGATGATCATGCAGCCGCGCACGCCCGATTCCTCGGCCATGTCGGCCTGGCTGACCACGGCCTGATACCATGCGGCGAAATCGTCCTTGCGCGAGATGTCGAGCGCGTGGCGGATGGTGGCCTGCTGGGGATGGTTCTGATGGTTCGAGGGCGCGGTCACTAAGCGGCAAACCTTGATAAAGAACGGCCCGGCGCCACGGGCGAAACATCGGCGCGTCGAGTCAGCACGAAAAAGGGGGCTCGAACCGGCCCCCTTATTGACGCAAGAACGCATTGCCAAGAGGCAGTGCGCCAACACGTTCGATTGCGACCCCGTAAGACCGCGCCCATTCGATTGCGCGTCCGGCCGTGACGATCACGACCGGCGCGCATTCGATCAGTTGCTCAGCTTGTCGATCTGTTCCTTCATCGCGGCCATCTGCTTGCGAAGCTCGTCCAGATCGTCGCTGGACTGGGCCGAGGGCTTTGCGTCCTCTTCCTTGGCTTCACCCTCTTCGGGCGCGCCCTTGACCATGCCGGGCATGAAGGCATCGGTCGCCGCCTTGAACATCGCCATGTTCTGCTGCGCAAGCTTGGCGAGCGGATTGCTGCCCATCGAATCCTCGAACGCCTTGCGCATCTTCAGCTGGTTTTCCCGGAACTGCGCCATCGACATTTCAAGGTAATGCGGCACCATCGCCTGCATCGAATTGCCGTACATGCCGATCAGATCGCGCAGGAAAGCCACGGGCAGCATCTGCGAGCCGGCCGCTTCCTCATCCATGATGATCTGGGTCAGGATCTGGTGGGTAATATCCGCGCCGCTCTTGGCGTCGATCACCTGAAACTCAACCCCCTCGCGCGTCATTTCGGCAAGATGGTCGAGGGTAATATAGCTGGACGAATCGGTGTTGTACAAACGCCGGTTCGCGTATTTCTTGATGATGATCACATCATCCGATTTTTCTTTATCCGCCACATATCCCCCAGGATTGAATTGCGCCCCATTTCAGAAATGGCGGATGCAACCCGGGCATTTCCAGCAATGCTGCGCAAGTTTGCTGCAAATGCTAATAGCACGGCCGGGCCCGATGCTGCAAGCTATCCCCGCCGCAAGCGCGGTCCGGTGGCCGTCAGCAATTCATACTGCGACAATCCAGAGGCTTGCGCCGCATCGGCCAGCGAATATTCGGCGCGAAGCCAGTCACCTTCCTGCAAATGCGGCGCTGCGGTGATGTCGACCGCGGTCAGATCCATCGACACGCGGCCCAGCACGGGAAGGACCGCCCCGTCTTGCGCCGTGAACGCGCCAAGGCCCGACCAGCAACGCAGATAGCCGTCCGCATAGCCGAGCGAAAGTATGGCCACACGCATGTCATGCGCGGCGGTAAAGGTCGCGCCATAGCCGATGGTCTCGCCCGCGGGCACGCGGCGGATCTGCACGATGGCCGCTTCCGGCGTGACGACCTGCTGCACCGCTTCCGCAAGTTCGCTGCGCGGAATGCCGCCGTAAAGCGCAAGGCCGGGACGCGTGAGATCGAAGTGGTATTTATCGCCCAGCGCGATGCCCGCGCTGTTGGCAAGGCTGGCGCTGCGATGACGCACATGCGGCAGGACATCGGCAAAGGCCTGCCATTGCTGCGCGTTGAGCGGCGCATCCTCGTCCGCGCAGGCAAGATGCGACATCAGCACTTCTATATCCAGCGCCGCGATGGCGGGATCCGATATGTCCCCGACCCTCAGGCCAAGGCGGTTCATTCCCGTGTCGACCATCAGGTCGCACTTGCCGCCCCCGGCATCCACCCAGCGCCGAGCCTGTTCAATACTGTTGATGACCGGCCGCACGCCGGTTTCCAATCCATAGCGCGCATCGGCATCCGTCATCGGCCCCAGCAGGACCGAGATCGAAACTGCCGGTGCATGAGCCAGAACCGCTGGCACCTCCGACCAATGCGCGACGAAGAAATCGCGGCATCCCGCCTTGATCAGGGCCGGAACCGCACGGTCGACACCAGTACCATAGGCATCGGCCTTGACCGCCGCGCCCGTTCTTGCCCCCTTGGACAGGCGGTCCATCGCCCGCCAGTTCGAACCCAGCGCCTCGGCATCGAAAGCCAGACGCAGCGGCGGCTGAGGCAAGGAGGGATGCGGGAAAGCGCGGGGATCGCCGGAATCAGCCGTCATTCACCGCCGTTCGCACATCGCCGCGGCGCGCGCCAGCCCCGGTTTCATCCAATTCCGCTTCGTGGAAATCTCTTGGCGGGCCGCCCTTCAATCCGATCACCGCAAAGATCAGCCCGATCAGCATGAAGCCCCAAGTGTACCACAGACCTGCATAGGCATCCCCCGTGCGCGCAATGATATAGGCAGCGATCAGCGGCAGGAAACCGCCGAAATAACCGGCCCCGATGTGGTAGGGAATCGACATCGAGCTGTAACGGATGCGCGGCGGAAACATCTCTGCCAGCAAAGCCGCGACCGGCCCGTAGGTCAGCGCCGACATCACCGCCAGAACCGACAGCGCGGCAAGCACGCCGACAATCTGCAACGGGCCCGGATGCTGCGTCGAAAAGTCATAGCCAGCCGCGGACAGCCGTTCCTGCAAGGCTGCCCGCCTGCTGGCCGGATCGACGGCGGGATAATCCGGCACCATCACCGTGCTCGCGCCGACGCCCAACGACAGGACCGGTGCTTCGGACAGCGTATAGGGGACGCCGCTTGTCGTCAGATCCTCGATCAATCGCCCGCAATCGGTTGCCTGCGCATCGGCGAACGGATCGTAATCGCAGTGCGGCCCTGCCACGCTGACCGGATTGGCGTTGGCGGATTGCACCAGGCCGGGATTGGCCATCTGCCCCATGAACCAGAATGTCGGGAAGAGCAGTAGCAGGGTAACGACCTGGCCGATGACGATCGGCTTCTTGCGGCCCACGCGATCGGACCATTTGCCGACCACCACATAGAGCGGCATCGAAATCAGTCCGCCCGCAAACAGCAGCAGTTCGGTCGTCAGCGCGTCGACCCGCATCGGCCCCTTGAGGAACGACAGGCTTGAGAAGAATGCCGTGTACCAGATCGTCGTCAGCGATCCGGTGATTCCGAACAGAGCCACAAGGATCCGCCACTTGTTGCCCGGATAGGTAAAGCTTTCGACGAAAGGGTTCTTCGACGTTTCGCCCGCGGCCTTCATCGCCTTGAACACCGGGCTTTCCGACAATTTGAGCCGCATCCATAGCGATACGGCCAGCAGCACCAGCGACAGCAGGAACGGAAGACGCCAGCCCCATGCCGCGAAATCGTCGGCAGGGATCAGGAACCGGCACGCCAGCACGACCGCGATGGACAGAACGAAGCCGCCCGCGACGCTGGCCTGGATGAAAGACGTGTAGAAACCGCGCTTTTCCGGCGGGGCATGTTCGGCGACATAGATGGCCGCCCCGCCATATTCGCCGCCCAGTGCAAGGCCCTGCAGAATGCGAAGGACGATCACGATGATGGGGGCTGCGATCCCGATCGTAGCCGCGGAGGGGATAAGACCAACCCCCGCCGTGGCGATCCCCATCAGCGTTACGGTGACCAGAAACGTGTATTTGCGGCCCAGCCTGTCGCCCAGAAAGCCGAACAGGATGGCGCCCAGAGGCCGGAAGCCGAAACCGACCGCAAAGCCTGCCCAAACGAGCAGGATCTGAAGCGTTTCATTGTCAGAGGGGAAGAAAGCCGCGCCGATCAGTCCGGCAAGCGTGCCATAGATGAAGAAATCGTACCACTCGAAGATGGTCCCGACAGAGGAGGCTCCGATCACCAGCCGGATGTCCGAACCGCTGAGTTCCTCGTCGAGCCCGGCCGACCCATCCTGCGCCAAGCCTGCTTGCGCCATTCCCGTCTCCCCAACTTGATGCGCAATCCCTAGCCCGCGACAGGCGCGCTTGCCAAGAACCGCCGGTGACGGATCGGTGGAACGCTGCGCTCAGGCCTGCTGCCCGGCGGCAGATCCGCCGGCATTTTCCAAGGCCCTGAGCGCGGCATCCCAAGCCAGCATGATCGCGCCGTGACGAGCGGGATAGGCGCGCGCCGGTTCGATAAGCTCGATCCCCGGCCAGTCGGGCATGCCGCCCTGCCCCGCGAGCCACGCCCTCATATCATCCGCCGTGGCGGCAAGCTGCGCGCCAGCGCGTCCCGACGCGCCTTCGGCGAATAGCGCCGCCGCCGCCTGACCGATCGCGCAGGCCTGCGCCGACACGCCGATGGTCTCGACCCGCCCCGCTCCATTTAGCGCAAGCCCGATTTCCAGTGTGCTTCCGCAACTGGCGGAACGCGCCGAACCGCGAAGGGGCAGCGCGTCGGTCATCGGGTAACGCGCCAGCGACACGGCAGACGCCAGCACCTGCGGCGTATATAGGCGAGCCGCGTTCATGGGCGGCGGGGGCTCGGTGAATGCATCAGATCGCCTCTGCCGAATCCTGGAGATCCTGTTGCCGCGCGGATATCGTCTCGACCAGCGCATTGCTGGCCGAATTCACGAAGGGATAGCTGCGCGCCAGCTTGATCCAGTCGGGCCTGCCTTCCGCGCCCCACGCCATGTCGTAGCCCAGCGCCAGGATCGAGAAGGACAGCACCACAAGGATCGCCCCCTTCACGATGCCGAAACCCATCCCCAGCACGCGGTCGATGGGCCCCAGCACCGAATTGCGCGACTTGCCCCCTGCCCAGCGCGCGACGAGCTTCATCACGCCATAGGGCACGAGGAGCAAGAGGACGAACGCGAGCAGGCCGGCGTTGGTCTGGTTGTCCTTGAAAAAACCGACCAGGATTTCGGTCAGCGGCGCGTGGAAGAAATAGATCGCCGCGATCGCCGCGATCCATGCGCCCAGCGACAGCACCTCGTGCACGAAACCACGCAGCAGTCCGCCGACCGCCGCGAGGCCCACGATCACCAGCACGGCCAGATCGAAACCGGCGAAGTTCATTCCGGAAATGTCCATGAAATCAGTCTGCGCCCACCACCCTGTCGACGAGGCCTATCAAGAGGTCGAGCGCGTCATATCGCACACCCCCTTGTTCCGAGCTTAACGACGCCGAACTTAGAGAGGGTCCGAAAGCCTTGTCAAAGCCCAGTTTCGCCGACTCCCTCAGGCGTAGGGGTGCGTGGGCGACCGAACGGATCTCTCCCGACAGCGAGACTTCGCCGAACCACACCGATTGTTTGGGCAGCGGCTTGTCCGCCAGCGCCGAAACGAGCGCCGCCGCCACCGCAAGATCCGCTGCCGGGTCGGACAGGCGATAGCCGCCCGCGACGTTCAGATAGACCTCGGCCGAGGAGAAATTCAGCCCGCAGCGCGATTCCAGCACCGCCAGCAACATGGCCAGCCTGCCCGAATCCCACCCGACCACCGCCCTTCGCGGCGTCGCGCCCGACTGGAGGCGCACGATCAGCGCCTGTATCTCAACCAGCACGGGCCGCGTACCCTCCAGCGCCGGGAAGACGGCACTTCCGGCGACGGGCTCGTCCCGGCTTGATAGGAACAGGGTGGACGGGTTCGATACCTCGGTCAGGCCGACACCTTCCATAGCGAAGACCCCGATCTCGTCCACCGCGCCGAAACGGTTCTTCAGCGCGCGCAGCACGCGGTACTGGTGCGACCGCTCGCCCTCAAAGCTCATCACCACATCGACCATGTGTTCAAGGACGCGCGGGCCGGCAATCGTCCCGTCCTTGGTGACATGGCCGACCATGACCAGCACGCATCCCGATTCCTTGGCATAGCGGATCAGTTCCAGCGCGCAGCCGCGAACCTGGCTGACCGTGCCGGGCGCGCCTTCGATCTGGTCGGAATGCATGGTCTGGATCGAATCGATGATCAGCAGCGAGGGCGGCTCCATCGATCCCAGCGTCGTCAATATGTCGCGCACCGAGGTGGCGCTGGCCAGCCGGATCGGGGCGTCGGCAAGACCAAGCCGTCCTGCGCGCAGGCGAACTTGCCCCGCCGCTTCCTCGCCGCTGATATAGACCGCGTCCTTCCCGGCGCGTGCCACGCTGGCGCTGGCCTGCAGCAGCAGGGTGGACTTGCCGATGCCGGGATCACCGCCCATCAGGATCGCGCTACCGGGCACCATGCCGCCGCCCAGCGCGCGGTCGAATTCGGCCATACCGGTAGGCTGGCGCACCGGCAGCGGCGTATCGGCATCGAGCGCGGTGAAGGCGATCGGCCTGCCCCCGCCCGACAGATCGTGCTTGGCCGCGAAGACGGTGGCGGGCGCTTCCTCCACCAGCGTGTTCCATTCGGCGCAATCGGCGCACTGTCCCTGCCAGCGGGGCGCGACGCTGCCGCACGCTTGGCACACGAATCTGCGTTTGGGTTTCGCCATGGCCTCGCTTATCGGGAACGGATGGGGAACGCAATCGGCGAAAATTGCGCATTCCCCGTTCAATTCACTTGGCTTTCGCACCGCTCTGCTGCCACAGTCGGGCGATGCGGGAGAAAGAATTGAGGATCGCGCTGGTCTGCTATGGCGGGGTAAGCCTGGCGGTCTATATGCACGGTGTCACCAAGGAAATCTGGCACTTCGCCCGCGCCAGCCACGATGCGCGCAGCGACGAGCCTTCGGTCAATCCGGTGCAGCAGGCCTATCGCAAGCTGCTGGATGCCATCGCCGAACAGGGCGAAACGCGGCTGCGGGTCATTCCGGACATTCTGACGGGCGCCAGCGCGGGGGGCATGAATGCCATCTTCCTAGCCGAAGGTCTGCTGACGGGCCGCTCGCTCGATCCGCTGACGCGCCTCTGGCTCGAAAGGGCGGACAGCGACGTGCTGGTCGCGCCCGAGGCGCGGCCCGGCAACCGTTTTTCCAAGCTCTGGGCGCAGCCGCTGGTCGAATATGCGCTGCGGCGGCCCGGTAATGCCGTCTCGCGCACGGTCGCGCCCGAAACGCGCGAGGAAGTGCGGGGCAAGCTGTCGCGGCTCATCCGGTCGCGCTGGTTCGCGCCGCCGTTTTCGGGGATCGGTCTTGCCCGCCTGATCGACGACGCGCTGATCGCCATGGCCGAGCAAGGCGATGGGCCGTCGCTGATCCCGTCCGGCCACCCGATCGACCTGTTCGTGACAGCCACCGACTTTCGCGGCAGCCGCGTGCCCTTGCGGCTCCATTCGCCCGCATTGGCGAGCGAAACCGAACACCGGTTGCCGATCTCCTTCCGCGCGCATGGCGGCGATGCGACCATGGCGCCGCGCACCGATCTGGTATTCGCCGCGCGCGCGACCAGCAGCTTTCCCGGCGCCTTCCCGCCCCTGACGATTGCCGAGATCGAGAGGCTGGCGGCAGAACGGGGCATGGGCTGGGCGAGCCGCGACGCGTTTCTATCGCGGATTATGCCGCATCATGCGCATGCGGATGATCTGGAGCAGGTCGCGCTGATCGACGGTGCCGTGCTGGTCGGTGCGCCCTTTGCCGAGGCGATCGCCGCCTTGGACGGACGGCCTGCCACGCGCGAAGTCGACCGGCGCTTCATCTATATTGATCCGCATCCCGAATTGCGTCTGAACGGCAGGCCGCACAGGGAGGAGCCGAAGGAGATCGGCTTCTTCTCCTCGATCTTCGGCGCATTGTCGGCGATCCCGCGCGAACAGCCGATCCGCGACGACCTTGAGCGCATCGATGCCCACAGCCGGGAAGCCGCCCGCCTGCGCGCCATCGTCGAAGGCTTGCGCCCGGAGGTCGAGGCCACCGTCGACCGCCTGCTGGGCCGCACCCTGTTCCTTGACCGCCCCACCCCCGAACGGCTGGCCAAATGGCGCAAACGCGCACAGCAAGCCGCCGCCGAACGGGCGGGTTTCGCCTTTCACTCCTATGCCCGCAGCAAGTTTGCCGGGATCGTCGAGCATCTTGCCAATTTGATCCACCGCGCGATCCCCGGCGAAAAACCCGCGCGCGAAAGCGTCATCGGCGCGCTGTCCGCCCATTTCCGCCACGAAGGACTGGGCAGCCTGTCGGGCGGCAAGCTTGGCGCAAGCGAAGAGGCGATCCTGTTTTTTCGCACGCATGATCTGGGCTTCCGCATCCGGCGGCTGCGGCTGCTGGCTCGCCGCCTTTCGCCCAACGATGTCGGCGGCGCACTGCCGCCCGCCAAGCGCGAACTGGCCCGCAAGGCCGTGTATGACGCGCTTTCGATCTATACCAGCCTCGACGGCGTCAGCGCGCTTGGCGACGGTTTCGACGCGCTTGCCGTCAATGTGCTGGCCGACCCCGAAGCGGCGGTCGAACGCATCGCCCGGACCCGCGATCTTGCGGCCACCGATACGAAGGTCGATGCATTGCTGGTGGAGGGACTGGGCCAATTGCCGCGCGAACAGCGACGCATTCTGCTGCTCGCCTATCTGGGTTTTCCGTTTTACGATATCGCGACCCTGCCGCTGCTGGGCGCGCGCGGCTTTGACGAGTTCGAACCGATCAAGATCGACCGCATCGCGCCCGAGGACGCATCGGCCATCCGCCCCGGCGGCGCATCGAACTGCCTGCGCGGGATCGAGTTCTATAATTTCGGCGCCTTCTTCAGCCGCGCCTATCGCGAGAACGACTATCTATGGGGCCGCCTGCACGGCGCGGACCGGATGATCGAGATCGTCGCCTCCACCTTGGGTTCGGAGCATTATCTGTCGGACGACACGCTTTCGGCCATCCGATACGAGGTGTTCCTCGCGATCCTGGACGAAGAGCGGGACGCTGGCCTGTGCCGCCCCTCTCTCGTCGATGCGCTGCGCAAGGAAGTGGAGGCCGAACAAGCAGCTAAGGCCAGCGCCTAGCGTTTCGTGAAGTTCGACTTGATCCGCTCGAAAAAGCCCATCGCGTCGGGGCACTGCGCCTTGGTCTCGCTCTGCTGGAATTCGCGAAGCAGTTCCTTTTGCTTTGACGAAAGCTTGCGCGGTGTTTCGACCTGGATGTCGACCACCAGATCGCCGCGGCCGCGGCCCTGCAGGACCGGCATGCCCTCACCCCGCTTGCGCAATTGTTCGCCCGACTGGACGCCGGCGGGAATGTTCACCGTGATCCATTCGCCGTCCAGACCCGGCAGGCTGACCGTGCCGCCCAGCGCCGCCTTGGTAAAGGTGATCGGAACCTTGGTAAACAGGTTGGTGCCGTCCCGCTCGAACACCTCGTGCCGGCGGACATGCATGAAGATATAGAGATCGCCCGACGGCGCGCCTTGCGGCCCCGCCTCGCCCTTGCCGGACAGGCGGATGCGCGTGCCGGTTTCGACGCCGGGGGGGATCGTGATGTCGAGGTTCTGGACCTTGTCGACGCGGCCTTCGCCGCGGCAGGCCTTGCACGGGGTTTCGATGACTTCGCCCCGCCCATGACAGGTCGGACAGGCGCGTTCGACAACGAAAAAGCCCTGCTGTGCGCGGACCTTGCCGAAACCGCCGCACGTCTCGCACCCGCGCTTGCCGGTGCCGGGTTCCGCGCCCGATCCGTGGCAAGGCTCGCAGGTCTGCGAAACCTCGATCGAGATCTCCGTCTCCTTGCCATGGAACGCGTCTTCCAGCGTGATTTCCATGTCGTAGCGCAGATCCGCGCCGCGCCGCTGGCGGCCGCCAGCCGATGCGCCGCCAAAGGCGGACCCGAAGATCGTCTCGAAAATATCGCCGATGTCGGAGAAGCCCTGCCCCCCGCCATGGCCGCCGCCGCCGCTGGCCGCCTGCTCGTAAGCGGCATGGCCGAAACGGTCGTATGCCGCGCGCTTTTGCGGATCCTTCAGGCAGTCATAGGCGCGGCTGATCGCCTTAAAGCGCGCCTCGGCATCCGCATCGCCCGGATTGCGGTCCGGGTGAAAGCGCATCGCCAGCTTGCGATAGGCAGACTTGATCGTCTTGTCGTCCGCCGACCGCTCGACTTCCAGCAGTTCGTAAAAGTCGATTTCGGTTTCCACTCAACCTCCGTAACGTCCGGTTCGCGCGATGCTGCACCGGATCGGCATATTCAAATTCCTGATCAGCGAGAAGCGACCCTCACCACGATTGCGTCCCCGGGCCGCAAATGGCCTGCCGTAGATATAAAAACGCAGCAGACCCGCGAATACATAGACCCGCGGGCCTATCGGCAAGGTTAACGCGGTCGGTTAACCGTTTCATGCCTAATAGACCCGCGGGCCGATTTTCAAGTCCGGCCCCGACGCGGGCGCGGATAAGTTACGACGACTTGGTTTCGCCCTCGCTGTCTCCGTCCACTTCCGAGAACTCGGCATCGACGACATCCTCGTCTCCGCCAGCCTCGCTGCCGGCAGCCGCGCCTTCATCCGCCGGAGCGGCTTCGGCCTGCTGCTTTTCATAGATGGCCTGACCCATCTTCATCGCCTTTTCGGCAAGCGCGGCGGACTTCGCATTGATGTCCTCCACGTCCTCGCCTTCCAGCGCGGTGCGGGTTTCGGCAATGGCGGCTTCGATCTCGGACTTGAGCCCTGCGTCGATCTTGTCGCCATTTTCCTTCAGTTGCTGCTCGGTCGAGTGGACGAGGCTGTCGGCCTGGTTGCGCGCCTCGGCCTTGGCCTTGCGCTGCTTGTCCTCCTCGGCGAACTTTTCGGCGTCCTGCACCATCTGTTCGATGTCGTTGTCGGACAGGCCGCCCGACGCCTGGATGCGGATCTGCTGCTCCTTGCCGGTACCCTTGTCCTTGGCCGACACGTTGACGATGCCGTTTGCGTCGATGTCGAAGGTCACCTCGATCTGCGGAACCCCGCGCGGAGCGGGCGGAATGCCGACCAGGTCGAACTGGCCCAGCATCTTGTTGTCCGCCGCCATCTCGCGCTCGCCCTGGAAGACGCGGATCGTGACCGCCTGCTGATTGTCGTCAGCGGTGGAATAGACCTGCGACTTCTTGGTCGGGATCGTGGTGTTGCGGTCGATCATCTTGGTCATGATGCCGCCCAGCGTCTCGATACCCAGCGACAGCGGGGTGACGTCGAGCAGCAGCACGTCCTTGACGTCGCCCTGCAGAACGCCTGCCTGAATGGCGGCGCCCATGGCCACGACTTCGTCCGGGTTCACGCCAGTGTGCGGTTCCTTGCCGAAGAAGTTCTTCACCGTCTCGCGCACCTTGGGCATGCGGGTCATGCCGCCCACCAGCACCACGTCGTCGATTTCCTTGGCGGTCACGCCGGCATCGGCCAGCGCCTTCTTGCAAGGCTCCAGCGTGCGCTGGATCAGACGGTCGACCAGACGTTCCAGATCGGCGCGGCTGATGTTCTCGACCAGATGCAGCGGGGTCGTGCTGCCACCTTCCATGCGGGCGGTGATGAACGGCAGGTTCACTTCGGTGGTCTGCGCGCTCGACAGCTCGATCTTGGCCTTTTCGGCGGCTTCCTTAAGGCGCTGCAGCGCAAGCTTGTCCTTGCGCAGGTCCATGTTTTCCTTCTTCTGGAAGGATTCGGCCAGATATTCGACGATCGCGCTATCGAAATCCTCACCGCCCAGGAAGGTGTCGCCGTTGGTCGACTTCACCTCGAACACGCCGTCCCCGATTTCCAGGATCGAGATGTCGAACGTACCGCCGCCAAGGTCATAGACCGCGATCGTCTTGCCGTCCTGCTTGTCGAGGCCATAGGCCAGCGCCGCGGCGGTCGGCTCGTTGATGATGCGCAGCACTTCGAGACCGGCGATCTGGCCGGCGTCCTTGGTCGCCTGACGCTGCGCGTCGTTGAAGTATGCAGGCACGGTGATGACGGCCTGAGTGACAGTTTCGCCCAGATAGCTCTCGGCGGTTTCCTTCATTTTCTGCAGCGTGAAGGCCGAGATCTGCGAGGGCGAATAATCCTCGCCCCCTGCCTTGACCCATGCGTCGCCGTTCTTGCCCTTGACGATGTCATAGGGGACCAGCTCCATGTCCTTCTTGGTCATGGGGTCTTCGAAACGGCGGCCGATCAGGCGCTTCACCGCGAAAATCGTGTTGTCGGGATTGGTCACCGCCTGACGCTTGGCCGGCTGGCCGATCAGCCGCTCGCCGTCCTTGGTGAAAGCGACGATCGAGGGCGTGGTGCGTGCGCCTTCCGAATTCTCGATCACCTTGGGATTGTCGCCATCCATCACAGCGACGCAGCTGTTGGTCGTGCCGAGGTCGATACCGATAACTTTAGCCATTGAGTTTATTCCACCCTTCTATTGCGGACACCGCGTTCGGCACACTCCCCATCGGGGCAAGCGAGCGCTGGCGGCTCTTCGATTGTGGGGGCGATATAGGGGCGGTTTTCGGTGGCACAAGTGCGCGCCGCGCCCTATCTGGTCGGCATCCACACTTGCTTTTCAGGGAACCGCCACATGACCCCCGCGCCGCGCCTCGTCGCCTGCCTCGCCGCTCTGGCCTTGCCGCTTGCCCTGCCCGCTTGCGGCGATTCGACCAAAGTGGACGAGAACCTGCAGGAAGAGGCGACCGAGCCCAAGCCTCAGCTGGGCCTCCTGCTTACCGATGTGGCCATTCGCCTGCCCGCCGTGGCGGACCGTCCGGGCGGCGCCTATTTCACCCTGCAATCGCTGCGCGACGAACCGGTCCGCATTGCCGGAGCCTCGGTCGAAGGCGTGGGCGAAGCGCAATTGCATGAAACAAAGATGGAATACGGCGTGTCGATGATGGCATCGGCCGGTACCATCGTCCTCGACCCGCGCGAGACCGTGCAATTCGCGCCCGGCGGCTTTCACGTGATGCTGTTCGATGTCGATCCCTCGCTTGAGGCGGGCGGGACGACAGATCTGATCCTGACGCTGGAGAACGGCGACAAGATTTCGGCCATTGCCCGCATCGTTGGCCCTTCGGAGGAACTGCCGGTCTCGACCACCCCATCCGCACCGGGCGCGATGGAAGAGATGGATCATTCCGGCATGGCGTCGCATGAGGGGATGGAAAACTGAGCGCTGCACAGCCCACCCACGCCTGCCCCGCAGGTGGCACCCGCGGGCTGACGGATGGAGAAAAGGAACTGGTCGCGTCGGTGTTCGGCGACGCGATCGACACCACGCCCGTCACCATCCGGCGCAGCAAATGGTTCCCCCTGCAGCCGCGCAACACGGTGATGGCACCGTGCGGTCATATCCATTTCCCGACACAGCACGCGCTTTACTGCGATGATTTCGCGCATGGCTCGATCAGCGCGCAGGGGCTGTTCATTCACGAGATGACGCATGTCTGGCAGGCGCAGCAAAGGGGCAAGTACTGGCTGGTCCTGATGCGCCACCCGTTCTGCCGGTACGACTATGCAGTCCGGCCGGGGCTCCCGCTGGTCCGCTATGGGATCGAGCAGCAAGCCGAGATCGTGCGCCACGTTTTCCTGTTACGTCGCGGCCATGGCCTGCGCGGTGCGCCGCCGCTCGACCAGCTTGAGAGCATCTTGCCATTTGGCAAGAAAGCACCGCATTCCACGGGTTTATAACATTTCATGCAGCCAAAACTATCTATCGACAGCGCAGCCTTGCTTTAATATCACCCCCCTCGGAACGGGAGTCAGGGTAGACGGTCGGGAATGGGATTGCGCGCAGGGACGATGGATTTCGCAGGATCGCTGGACACGCGCTGGCAGCGCATCCTCGTCGGTATCGCCTTCGGGATCATTGCAGCAGCAGTGATGATCCTGCTGAGGTCGGTTCTGAACATGTGGGCACCGACGTCCGGGCCCTTCGCGCTCGTTTATCCGACGGTGCTGATCGCGACCTTGTATGGCCGCTGGCAGGCGGGCCTGGTCGCCTATGTCATCTGCTTCCTGTGGGCGTGGTGGGGCATTCTGCCTGAGACGCATTCCTTCCGCTTCGTCGTTCCGACCGATCCGTCGCGTGTCGCAATCAATGCCTTTGCCGCAATGATCGTCGTAATCTTTGCCGAAGCATGGCGTCGCGCCGTGCGCGAAGCCGCGGCCGCCCGCGATCTTGAGATCGAGCGGCGCGACATGCTGATGGCGGAACTGGAGCATCGAACGAAGAACAACTTCGCGCTCGTCGCCAGCCTTTTGTCGCTGCAAAAGCGGCGTCTGGACGATCCGGCATCGGTCGCGGCGCTAGACGAGGCCATCGGGCGTGTGAGCACCTTTGCGGGTGCCTACGCCAATCTGGCCGCCACACACGGCGAAGGCGTGCATGTCGACATGCATGAATATCTGACGGATGTCGTCCAGCGTGTCGCCCGCGGCGCGTTCGAGAGCAAGGTGGCGGTCGCGATGGACATAGACCAGTGCTCGATCCCACGGCAGACCGCCGTCGCGGTGGGCCTGTTCGCGAACGAGGCGCTGACCAATGCAGCGAAATACGCCTTCCCCGAGGCGCATGACGGAAAGGTGGATATTGCCTTCAAATGTCATGAAAAAGGTTGGGCGCTGACGATCAGCGACAATGGCATCGGCAATGCACAAACCGTCGGCAGGGACAAGGCCGCTAAACCCGGACTAGGCACGGGCCTGATGGCAGCCTTCGCGCAGCAGGCCGGTGCGGATCACGAATCCCGGATCAGCGAAAGGGGCCGCACCCTTATCCTCCGACGAGAGTCGGAATAGGAAAGGGTACGGCCCTTACGAAATCAATCAGCGGCAGTCGTTATCGAGATAGCCGGCTTCGTTATAGCCGTCGCAGCTGTCGTTCTTGTCCGTAAAATAACCGATCGCCCCGCCCGCAGCAGCACCCACGGCGGCCGAAGTTCCTACGTCAGCACCGGTCACGGCGCCGACGCCAGCACCTGCTGCCGCGCCTAGCGCAGCGCCTTCGACGGCATAATTGTCGGCACAACCCGCCGTCGCCAGCGCAGCACCGGCGATAAGAGGAAGGGTAAAGGTCTTGATGTTCATGGCAATTCTCCGCATCGAGTAATTTGCAGACTCAATGCGGAGGCAGGGCCAAACGTTCCTGAACATTTGTAGCGAACCGACGGTACGAGCCCCCGCGTCGACCAAACGCCGGGGGCATGCGCGCATCAATCCGGTTTCTTGGCGACGCCCACCATGGCCGGACGCAGCAGACGGTCCTTGATCATGTAGCCCGCCTGCATTTCCTGTATGACCGTGCCCGGTTCGGCATCGTCGGTCGGAATCTCAATCATCGCCTGGTGCTGGTTGGGATCAAGCGGAAGGCCTTTGGCGGCAATGCGGCTGATGCCGTGCGAAGCGAACACCTTGTCGATTTCGCGGCCCGTGGCCTCGATACCGGCGATCAGGCCCTTCCACTTCTCGTCCTCGCGCAATTCCGCGGGGATCGCTTCAAGCGCGCGGGACAGATTGTCCGAAACCGACAGTATGTCGCGCGCAAAGCCGGTCGCGGCATAGGCGCGCGCGTCGGCGATTTCCTTTTCCATCCGGCGGCGCAAATTCTGCGTGTCGGCGCGGGCGTAAAGGACCTGCTGCTTCGCTTCGTCCAGCTCGGCGCCCAGCTTGGCCAGCGCGTCGTCGACGCTTTCCCCTTCGGCGTCCTCGCCCTCGATCATGTCCTCGGGAACGCCCTTCAATTCATTCTCGACTGCTTCGTCGCGCGTTTTGTCGTCGCTCATGGCGCTAGTTCTATTCCTGACTGTTCCGAAAATACCCTATCGCCAAACCGGCTGCCGAGGGAAACGATCCCCTGCTAGCGACCCGAATGGCCCACACGCGCATCAAGGCTGAGGCCAAGGCTGCGCGCGGTGAAATCCACCATGGGGACGAGCCGCGCGTAATTCAACCGCGTTGGCCCGATCACACCCACCACGCCGATCACCTTTCCCTCGCGGTCGCGATAGGGCGAGGCGATGACCGAGGAGCCGGAAAGCGAGAACAGCTTATTCTCCGAGCCGATGAAAATCCGCGCCCCATCCGCGTCGCGCGCATTGTCGAGCAGCGCTGCGACCTGTTCGGACCGTTCTATATCGTCGATCAGCATGCGCACGCGTTCAAGATCGCCCATCGCGACCTCATCCAGCAGATTGGCCTGCCCGCGCACGATCAGCACCGGGCGGCGCGCCGCATCCTCGCTCCACACCGCCAGCCCGCGCTCGACAAGATCGCGCGCGGCATCGTCGAGTTCGGCCCGTTCGCTGGCAATTTCGCGGTGCATGGCGCGCGCGGCTTCGGCAAGCGTGCGTCCCTGCAGCCGCGCAGTGATATAGTTCGCGGCCTGCTCCAGCGCCGCCGGATCGGTCCCGCCCGCCAGCGGTATGACGCGGTTTTCGACGTCGCCATCCTCGCCCACCAGAACGGCCAGCGCGCGGTCGTCGCCCAGGGGCACAAGGCTCATCTGCTGCAGCCGCGGTTCGCGTGCCGGGACCATCACCACGCCGGCACAGGCCGACAGGCTGGACAATAGCGCAGACGTGCGGGCAAGCGCGGTTTCCACCGGCCCGGTTCCGGACAATTCCCGTTCGATTACGGCGCGTTCGGCGGCGCTGGGCTCCGCCACCTGCATCATGCCGTCGACGAACAGGCGCAAGCCAGTCTCGGTCGGCAGCCGCCCCGCGCTGGTATGCGGCGCGGCAAGCAGGCCCAGCCGTTCGAGATCCGCCATCACGGACCGAATCGAGGCAGGCGACAGATCCAGCCCGCCCGCCAGAGTTTTCGACCCCACGGGCTGTCCATCGCTCAGATAACCTTCGACGACGAGCCGGAAGATCTCTCGCGCACGGTCCGACAGTTCGAGGAGCGGTGGGCTGGGCATGCACATGATCTAGGCAGTGACGGCCCGGCGCTCAACCGGTTTCGAGCCGGGTGATTTATAAGGCCACATCGCGGCAGCGCGCCGCCGACACAAATGCGCGCGAATGCGTCAGTCGGGGATATAACGCAGAACGCCGGATCGGCGGGTGGCGCCCGTATCGCCGGGATGGGCCTGCCCGTTGAGGACCTCGACTTCGCGGAAATCGAACGGGCTCATCCCTTCAAGGCAGGCGACGTTCACGCCGTATTGCGTGGGGTTCGAACGGCGTTGGTGATGCGTGTAGATCCCGCAGGTCCCGCAGAAATAGTGCTTCGCCGTGCCAGTGTTGAACTGATAGAGCCGGAGCGCATCTTCGCCCGCCAGTAGGGTGAACCTGTCGAGCGGCGCGCTGACCGCGACCGCGCCGCGCATCCGGCATATCGAACAATCGCAGCGGCGGGCGGACGTCAGATCGACCTCCGCCTCGAACCGGACGGCACCGCAGTGGCAGGCGCCCTTTTTCAGTTCACCCATCCGCTGCGGCCTCCCATCCGATCAGTCGCCCGTGAGTATGCGGTCGACCAGTTCCTTCACCGTGGGCGTGTAGCCGTTGGAGTAGAACGGATCCTGCTTGAACCGATAGGCCGCATGTCCCGCGAAGGCGAGGTTCTCGTCCGTGTCGCCGCCATGCGCGATGTCCTGCAGCGTCTTCTGGATACAGAAACTGCGCGGGTCGGCGAGACGCCCGGTGGTATAATCGTCATGGTCCTTCCACGACGAGAACGCGCAGTGAGACAGGCAGCCCATGCAGTCGGCCTGATCCTTGCGGATCGTCTCGCGCTCTTCAGGCGTGACGAACACGACCGTGTCGTCGGGCGTCTTCAGCGCAGTTGTCTCGCCCGCCGCGGCCCATGTGCGCGCGCGTTCGCGGTCATGCGGGGTGACCCAGAAATTCTTGCCCTTCACGCCGACGTCGAGCTGGACAGTATGGTCGCCCGCCTCGATCCGCGAATAGGGGATCTGGCGCGCGCTACGCTCTTCAAGATTGCGCAGGAACGGGTTGCGCACGGCAGAGGAATAGAAGCCCGTCGGCGAGAAACGGTGCAGCAGCACATCGCCCGGCTCCAGCGTGCGCAGCATGTCCTTCCAGCCCTGCGGGATCGGGCTTTCCTGCGTCAGCAGCGGCCGCGTGCCGAACTGAAACGCGATCTTGCCCAGTTCCGGATTGTCGATCCAGTCGTTCCATTCGCGCAGGAACCACACGCCGCCCGCCATCACGATGGCGGTATCCTCCGACACGCCTTCCTTGCGCATCGTCTCGCGCAGCGCCTTGACGCGGGGATAGGGATCTTCCGGCTTCAGCGGGTCTTCGGCGTTGGACAGCCCGTTATGGCCGCCCGCCAGCCACGGATCTTCATAGACCACCGCGGCCATCAGCTCGGGCACCTTGGAATAGCTGCGCTTCCACAGGGCGCGGAATGCGCGGGCGGAGGAGATGATCGGCAGGTAATGCACGCCGTAATGCTGCGCGATCTCGGCCAGCTTGTACGGCATGCCCGCGCCGCAGGTCACGCCGGTGACCAGCCCCTTAGTACGCTCCAGCGTGCCTTCCAGCACGGCTTGCGCGCCGCCCATTTCCCACAGCACGTTGATATTGATCGCGCCATTGCCGCCCGAAAGCTCATGCGCCTTCTGCACCTGCGCCACCGCACCCTCGATCGCATAGTCGATAAGCTGCTGGTGCCGTTCCTTGCGGGTCATCTGCTCGTAAACCTGGGGAACGATCTTGCCCTCGGCGTCATAGCTATCGGCGTTCACCGCGCTGACCGTGCCGATGCCGCCAGCGGCCGCCCATGCGCCCGAACTGGCGTGGTTGGTCGCCGAAACGCCCTTCCCGCCCTCGATCAGCGGCCAGACTTCGCGTCCGCCATAGTTGATCGGCTGCAGTCCCTTAAAACTCATGTTTCTATAATCCTGTCAGGGCGGTCCCCGGCGCCGTCCGCGCTGGCATCCGCCTTCCCTGCTGCAACAAGGTCCTGCTTGCAGGGTTCTATGTCGGCCGGATCCGGCCTTGGGCCCGCAGCTTCGAAACGGGCGTAATAGCCTGCCAGTTCCGGGCGGCGGATGAAAGCGGCCAGCTTGAAGCCGACCGATTCGAATTCGCAGAAGAGCAGCTTGGGCGGAATCCCGTGGCTGTCGGTGGGGCGGTCAACGTCGACGACGATAACCTGCCCGCCGGGGTTCAGCGCCGGCCTCAGCCTCCACAGGAAAGCGTAGGGCTCGGTCACCTCGTGGTACATGTGCACCAGAAAGATGCGGTCGAAGCTGGCTTCGGGGAGACCCGGATCGTCTTCCTGTCCCAGCTTGATCGAGACATTATCCAGCCTCTCGCGCTCGACGCGTGAACCCAGCCTCTGCAGAACCTCGCGGTCGATGTCCTGCGCAAGCACCCGGCCATTGTCGCCGACGCGTTCGGCAAGGCGGGTGGTGTAATACCCCTCGCCCGCGCCGATGTCGGCGACCGTCATGCCCTTGCGGATATTGGCAAGGTCCATCACCGTCACGGCCTCGCGCCGGTCGTCACGTGCGCGTTCGGATGCGAACTGGCTGGCACCCAGCGAGGATACGGGGCGATCGGCTTCGGGAAATTCGCGCGCGCTTTCGGGACGGCCGTCATCCACATCGGTGATATTGCATCCCGACAGGAGACACGCCGCCATAACCGGAAGCAGGGCGACCCGATGGATCAATCGTCGTCCTCCACGTCCACCTTCTCGCCCGTCACGCGCTGCGCGAGCGCGGCGGTGATAAAGGGATCCAGCGCACCGTCGAGCACGTCGGATGGATTGGTCGAGATGTGGCCGGTGCGCAGGTCCTTAACCTGCTGATACGGCTGCAGCACGTAGGAGCGGATCTGGTGGCCCCAGCCGATCTCGGTCTTGGCCTGGTATTCGCCCGATGCCGCGGCCTCGCGCTCCGCCAGTTCCTTTTCGTAAAGGCGCGCCTTCAGCATGTTCATCGCGGTGGCGCGGTTCTTGTGCTGCGAACGGTCGTTCTGGCTGGCGACGACGATGCCGGTCGGCTGGTGGGTGATGCGGACTGCGGAGTCGGTCGTGTTGACGTGCTGCCCGCCCGCGCCCGATGCGCGATAGGTGTCGATCTTGAGGTCGGCGGGATTGATCTCGATCTCGATGTCGTCGTCGATCACCGGATAGACCCAGACCGAGCTGAACGAGGTATGCCGCCGTGCGCTGCTGTCATACGGGCTGATGCGCACCAATCGGTGCACGCCGCTCTCGGTCTTGGCATAGCCATAGGCGTTCTCGCCCTTGATCAGCAGCGTCGCGCTCTTGATCCCGGCCTGTTCGCCCGCGCTGTAATCGACGACCTCGACCTTGAAGCCGCGCCGTTCGGCCCAGCGGGCGTACATGCGTTGCAGCATCTCGGCCCAGTCCTGGCTTTCGGTGCCGCCAGCGCCTGCGTGCACTTCAAGATAGGTGTCATAGCCATCGGCCTCGCCCGAAAGCAGGGCGCCCACCTTGTCGCGGTCCGCCCGTTCGGCCAGCGCGGTCAGGCTGTTCAGACCGTCTTTGACCACGCTGTCGTCACCCTCGGCATCGCCCATCTCGACGAATTCGACCGCATCCGACATCTCGGCGCTGATCTCGTTCACCGCCTTGACGGCGTCGCCCAGCTGCTTCTGCTCGCGCGTAATTGCCTGCGCCTGCTTGGGGTCGTTCCACAGGTTCGGATCCTCGACCCGCGCACTGAGTTCGTCGAGGCGGCGCAGCGCCTGATCCCAGTCCAGCGACCGGCGGATCAGCGCAAGCGATGCCTCGATACGATCGACAAGAGCCTGCCCTTCGGCACGCATGAAACTTCTCCTGTGAGGGCCCCATGCCCCCGGACTTGCGCCCGCTTAGCGAAGGGTCCCGAAATGTGAAAGAGCGCAATGCAGTTCTGCGCAATGGGAAAACGACCGGCAGACCGGTGCGCCCAGTGGCGTATCACGCCAGAGAGCGAGAGCCGGATTTGCCTGCCGAACGGCTTCGTCAGCTCTTGAGTGCGCGAACCGCCGCCAGAGTGCGCGAGACATGTTCGCGCCAGTCGCCGTCCGAATGGACCATCACGATCTTGCCGTCAGGCGCGATGACATAGGATGTGCGGTCGCTCATCAGCGCGGCAGTATCGTCGCCCCTGTTGAGCACCACGTCATAGGCCTTGATCGTCGCCGGGGTGGCGCGCGCCACCGGGAACGCATCGCGGCATTCCTCGGTCGAGAATTTCTTCAGCGTTTCGACATCGTCTGCGGACATGCCCACGACCTGTGCGCCCGCGGCCTTGAACTGCGGCATCGCCTCGGCAAAGGCGCGCGCTTCCAGCGTGCAGCCCTGCGTGAACGCCTTGGGGAAGAAATAGAGCACGACCGGCCCCTTCTTCAGCGCATTCGCAAGGTTGAAGGTGAACGCCTTGCCCGCCCGTGCGCCCGTCGTGGACACCTGCGGCGCAGTGGCCCCCTTGGGAAGCGAGGCGGATGCAGGGCCGGCGGCCAGTGCGGAGAGGACCAGCGCGCCCGTCAGAACGCTCGATATGATGCGATTTTTCATGGGCTCTTCTTAGGCCCCTATTTCGGCTCAGTAAATGCCGCCCTGATCTTCGAGGAAAGTATCGTCGATCGCGACCGCATCATTGCTGACCGCTGCGCTGCGTTCGGCCCGTGCCGCGCGGATCGCGGCGAGCGCGGCCATGCGCCTTTCCTCAAGCGTCTGGCGGTCGAGCGAACGGCGCGGTTCGGTGTCGGGCTTGAACGCTTCCCAGATGGTGGATGGCACATATTCGGTCAGCGAAGGCCAGCCCTCGAACACCCTTTTGCCGCTGCGGCGGTCAATGCGGACCATGCGAATGCCGTCGGGCGCCTGCACCGGGGTCGTGGGCCAGCGAGCCTTGGTGTCCTGGATCAGTTCCTTGATGATCGGCGCCGCGGTATTGCCGCCCTGCACCCATCCGCCCAGGTTGCGCGGCTGGTCGAAACCGACATAGACGCCCGCGACCAGATCGGCCGAACCGCCCATGAACCAGGCATTGGTCGGGCCCGAGGTGGTGCCGGTCTTTCCAAACAGCGGCAGGTCAAGATCGCGCAGCCGGGTCGCCGTGCCGCGCTGCACCACGCCTTCCAGCATGTGAACGACCTGATAGGCGGTGCCTGCGTCCATCACCTGCTTGCCTGCTTCGGCAAGGCGCGGCATCGGCTTGCCGTCCCATTCATCCATGTTGCAGCGACCGCAGCGACGCTTGTCCGCGCGCCAGATCACCTTGCCGTTCTTGTCCTGCACATAGTCGATGACCGAAGCCTCGTACTGGCGGCCATGACTGGCGAGCGCGCTATAGGCGTTCACCATCTGCAGCACCGTCGTATCGCCCGCACCCAGCGCGAACGCCAGATAGGGGTCATAGCTGCCAATGCCGACCCGCTGGAACGTGTCGATAACGTTGTTCATGCCCGAATCGTTCGCGATATGGACGGTCATCAGATTGCGCGACTGTTCCAGCCCCCAGCGCATCGTCTGCTCGCCCGCGCCGCGGGTATTGCCAAAGTTGCGGAAGCATTTCTCGCCCAGCGCCGCGCCCTGATAGACGCAGAACGGACCGTCGGTGACCAGCGTCGCGGGCGTCATGCCCTGATCGAGGCCGGTCGCATAGACGAAGGGCTTGATGGTCGATCCCGGCTGGCGCTCCGCCTGCGTGGCGCGGTTGAAACTGCCGAGGCGCGAATCGAAACCGCCCTGCATCGCCAGCACGCGGCCGGTCTGCGGGTTCTGCACGACCAGCCCGCCCGACACCTCGGGAATGGTGCGCACCCGCCAGCCCGAACCGTCCGGTGACGCGACGATCACATCGCCCGCCTTCAGCGCATCGGGCAGATTGCCCAGCGGAAAGGTCTCGCCGTCGCTAAAGCCGATCTGCGCATTGCTGCCGCTGCGCTCGGTCACCACGCCAACGCGCCAGTCCTGGTAGTCGATGGCAAGGTTCGAAACGATCAGCTGGGTCTGCCAGTTCTCGTCCATGTTCACGGTCGCGATCGGGCCGGTCCAGCCGCGTGTTCCGTGATAGCGCATCAGTCCGGCGCGCAGTGCCTTGCGCGCCGCCTTCTGCATTTCCATGTCGAGCGAGGTGCGCACCCACAGCCCGCCCGCATAGACCGAATTCGGCCCGTCCTCGGCCTTCTCGCCATACATGTCGAGCAGGCGGCGGCGCACTTCCTCGATGAAATAGCCGCCTGCAGGGTCATAGCTTTCGCGGCGGCGCTGGACGAGGCCGAGCGGCTGCGCCTTGGCGGCACGGGCTTCGGCCTCGCTCGCCCAGCCATTGTCGACCATCTGGTCCAGCACATAGTTGCGCCGCGCTATCGCCATGTCGCGGTACTGGCTGCGGCCATAGCGTTCGGGCGCCTTGGGCAGGATCGCAAGGAACGCCGCCTCGTGCAGCTCCAGCTCGTTCACGTCCTTGTCGAAATAGGCGCGCGCGGCGGCCTGCACGCCGAAACTCTGCCGGCCAAGCGGGATCTCGTTCAGATAGAGCTCGAGGATCTGCTCCTTGCTCAGGACTCCCTCGATCCGCTGGGCGAGGATCATTTCCTTCAGCTTGCGGGTGACCGAATATTCATCGCCCACAAGGATGTTCTTGGCCACCTGCTGGGTAATGGTCGAGCCGCCCTTGGCGCGCTCTCCCGATCCCATCTTGGACACGTAATCGACGACCGCGCCCGCAAGACCGCCGACATCGACGCCGCCATGGGTCCAGAACGTCTTGTCCTCTGCCGCCAGGAACGCGTTCTGCATCTGCTCGGGAAAATCGACATAGCGCAGCTGAACGCGCCGTTCGCGCGCATAGCTGTTGACGATCTCGCCATCCGCGCCGCGCACCATGGTGGGCAAGGCAGGTTGATAGGTCAGCAGCCGGTCGGCCGATGGCAGCCCCGCCCCCAGCCATGCGTAACCGGCCGCGAACACCAGCATCCCGGCGATCACCAGAATGGCCAGCGCCTTGAACAGCCGGCTCTCGCGCCAGCGCCGGGCGAAACCGGACCGGGCAGCGGCAAAACCGCTTCCGATGCGTCCGGCGATGGAGGGGGATTGCTCGGTGGGGCTCATGATCGGGGCGGCACTAGCATGGCATTTGCGCAAGAGAAAAGACGAAAGGACCTGACGATACGATGAATGGGGATAAGCTAGCGACGGGCCGGCTAAGGACTGGGCGCGAGCAGCCCTGCGGTGATGGCCGCGGCAAGCGCGTTGACGATCGCTTTCCGTCCCTCCGCGCTGGCGATGCGGGCGGCATCGTCGGGGTTGCTGATATATCCGGCCTCGAACAACAGCGACGGCATCTGCGCCGACCGCAGCACGACCAGATTCGCGCCGCGCCGGAAACGTCCGTGCACCGGCATCGCGCGCCTGACCCTATTCTCCAGCCTGTCCGCGATGCGCGCAGAACCCAAGGTCACTTCGCGCCGGGCAAGCTCGGCCAGTACCGCCTCGACATCTCCCATCGCGGCTTCGTCGAGGCTGGCATCGCCCTCGCCGCCGAACGAGCGCGCGAGCGCCAATGCCTCGGAATCGCTGGCGCGCGGGGCGAGCACATAGACATTGGCGCCCTGCGCTTCCTCTACCGGCGCGCTGTCGGCGTGGATCGAGACGAAGATGTCTGGCTCAAGCGATTCCGCCAGGGCGACTCGCGCTTCCAGCGGCAGGAAGCGATCGTCCTCACGCGTCAGCGCCACCCTGACCGCGCCCAGTTCCAGCAATCGTTCGCGCAGGTCACGCGCGATGGGCAGCACGACATCCTTTTCCGCGATGCCGTCCGGACCGGTCGCGCCCGGATCGAAGCCGCCATGTCCGGCGTCGATCACCACCAGCGGCGCCTCGTCGCCAGCCCGGCCCGCGCTGATGCGAGGCAGAGCGGCAGCGCGCGTTTCGGGAAGCGCCATGCTGACCAGCGCATCGCCGCGTCCGCCAGCAGGAAACAGATCGGCCAGCAGCAACCCTGCCGCCGCGCCCAAAGCCAGAGCAGCGCAAACCGCACCGCCGATCAGCGGCCAGCGGCGCGTGTTTTCGGCCTGCAGTTGCAGCACGGTCTGTTCCATTGTGCCCGGATTGCCCGTCCCGCCCCCGCCCGACAAGAGTCCAGCGTCTGCGCAAGCACGTTCTATTCCCGGATTTTCGCAGCGAGCGACCCCGTGCGTGACCAACGCGTGGCGGAAATGCCGCGCAAACACCCGTCACGCGCACGAATGTTCCACTGGCCCGAAGGCTTTTTATTGCCGAACCCGCAGGCGGGTGCTAGCGTCGCATTCGTCGGATGGTTCGGATATCCGGTGCATCGCAAGTCGGCCCCCTTGGCCGGCGGCTCTCGAGAAGGGCCGACGAGCGCTCGATACCGGCCAATATCTTCCGACTTTGGCGCTGACTCGCCGGAACGACCAGATTGCGGACCTTGCCGACTTACAGGCCGGTCAGCAGCATCGTCATACCGCGATGGGCGCAGCCCGGATACATGTCCGGGCCCGGATTGGAATTGATGGATATGGTCAGGAACACGATGATTGCGGCGACCACCCTGTCTTGCAGGGCCGCTGGCATCGTCGTTTTCGGCGCGTTTGCGCCAGGTCGTTCCGTTACAAGCTTTTCGCCGCCGTCATCGCGCCCCATTGCGCGCCATGCCGGCTATTACCTTTTTGCGCCGGACTGCAGGACTTTGCCCGTTCGTGCCGCGCGCACCTTACTGAAATGTCGCGCCAACCCTGCTGCCCGCCGCTCGCGGTCGGCTGCAGCGTCGCGCGTCTGGAGATCCATGAATGACAACGCGCATGCTAATCGATGCGCGCCACCCGGAAGAAACGCGGGTGGCGGTGCTCAAAGGCAACCGGATTGAAGAATTCGATTTCGAATCGGCTGAACACAAGCAGATAAAAGGCAATATATATCTGGCAAAGGTGACGAGGGTCGAACCCTCGTTGCAGGCCGCCTTCGTCGATTTCGGCGGCAACCGGCATGGCTTCCTCGCCTTTAGCGAGATCCATCCCGACTATTACCAGATCCCCAAGGAAGACCGCGACGCGCTGCTCGCCGCAGAGCAGGAGCATGCCGAGGAAGAGGCACGTCTGCGCGCCGAGGACGAGGATTCCGACGACGGCCAGCATTTCGACGACGACGGCAACGACGACGAAGGCAGCGATGCGTTCGCGGGCGAAATGGCCGGCGAAGACGGGGTCGAGGATGTCGGCGACGAGGAATCGAACGAGGTCTCCACCATCGAGGACGGTTCGGTCTCTGGCGACAATTCCGACGACGACAATGGCGATAACGGCGACAATGGCGACGAGAACGGCAATCGTTCGCGCGGTCGTGGCCGTGGCCGCGGTCGCCGTCAGGGCAATCGCGGCGGGGGCGGCACTCGCTCCAAGGCCGCCGACGAAGCGCGCGCCAAGCGTCTTGCGCTGCGCCGCCGGTACAAGATCCAGGACGTCATCCAGCGCCGTCAGGTCCTGCTGGTGCAGGTCGTCAAGGAAGAGCGCGGCAACAAGGGTGCGGCGCTGACCACCTATCTGTCGCTGGCGGGCCGCTATTGCGTGCTGATGCCCAATTCCAGCCACGGCGGCGGCATTTCGCGCAAGATTTCCAGCGCCGCCGATCGCAAGCGTCTGAAGCAGATCGTCGCGGAGATGAGCCTGCCCAAGTCGATGGGCTGCATCGTGCGCACCGCGGGCCTTCAGCGCACCAAGACCGAGATCAAGCGCGACTTCGACTATCTTGCCCGCCTGTGGGACGAGATCCGCGAGAACACGATGAAGTCGAGCGCGCCCGCGCTGATTCATTCGGACAGCGACCTGATCAAGCGTGCGATCCGCGACATCTATAACCGCGAGATCGAGGAAGTGGTGGTCGAGGGGCCGGAAGGCTACAAATCCGCCAAGGAATTCATGAAGCTGCTGATGCCCAGCCATGCGCGCCGGGTGAAGCAATACGCCGACCCCGTCCCGCTGTTCCAGCGCTATGGCGCGGAAGACCAGCTTTCGGCGATGTACGATCCGGTCGTGCAGCTGAAATCGGGTGGCTATCTGGTCATCAACCCGACCGAGGCGCTGGTATCGATCGACATCAACTCGGGCCGCTCCACGAAGGAGCACGGGATCGAGGCGACCGCGCTGCACACCAATATGGAAGCGGCGAAGGAAATCGCGCGCCAGTTGCGCCTGCGCGACATGGCCGGTCTGGTCGTGATCGACTTCATCGACATGGAGCACAACAGCTCGATCCGTAAGGTCGAGAAGTGCATGAAGGAGGCGCTGAAGAACGACCGCGCCCGCATTCAGGTCGGCCGCATCTCGGGCTTTGGCCTGATGGAGATGAGCCGTCAGCGGCTGCGCACCGGCGTTCTGGAAGCGACCACCCGCACCTGTCCGCATTGCGACGGGTCGGGCCTTGTCCGCACCGCCTCCAGCGCGGGCCTGTCGGCGCTGCGCCTGATCGAGGACGAAGCCGCCAAGGGCAAGGGTTCGATCATCACGCTCCACGCCAGCACCGAGGCCGCGATCTATCTGCTCAACGCCAAGCGCGCCGATTTGCAGGAGATCGAGGACCGCTATGGCGTGAACGTCGAAGTCCTTCCCGAGGGCGAGGACGAAGGCGCCAAGATGCGCGTCGGTTCGTCCGGCCCCCGCCCCACCGGCACGCCCAAGTTCGAGGTCATCGTCGACGAGGAAGACGATTACCTGCCCGAGGACGAGGACGAGCAGGAAGAAAGCGAAAACCGTTCGGACAACGACGACAACGACGACGGCCAGTCGCGCCGCAACAAGCGCCGCCGACGCCGTGGCGGTCGCCGGAAGCGCGGCCGCCGCGAGGATGGCGAGCAGAACGGCGATCAGCAGTCCGACAATGACGATGGCGACGACGCCGACGATGATGGCGATACGCAGGTTTCGTCTGGGGATTCGTCCGGCAATCGCGGCAATGGCGAATCGGGCGACGAGGACAACGCCCCTCGCAAGCGCCGCCGCCGCCGTCGGAGCAAGTCTGGCCGTGACGACAATGGCCGTGACGATAACAGCCGCGACGAAACGGGCGACCAGGGCGGGCAGGACGATGAAAGCACGCAGGCTGAGCCTGTGGCCGAAAACGCCGAACCTGCTGCGGTAGAAGCGCAGGACAGCCCTGCCGAGGCCGAGGCTCCGTCCGAGGAGCCGGTCGCGGAGGAAAAGCCGAAGCGTCGCCGGACCCGCAAGAAGGCCGCGCCGGAACCTGCAACCGAAGCGAGCGACGCCGACCCCGGGACTGCCGCCGAGGCCGAAACCGCCGCGACGGACGAGGGTGCGGTCGAGGAAAAGCCCAAGAAGCCGCGCGCACGCCGCAAGAAGAAGGCCGACGTCGAGGAAGCGCCCGCCCCCGAAGCTGAAACGCCCACCGAACCGGAAGCATCCGCACCCGAACCCGAAGCGGCCCCCGAACCCGCCGCAAGCGATGGTCCGGTGGCAGCCAACGACGCCTCGGAAGCGCCTGCCGACGACGGCCAGTCGAGCGGTGAAACGTCCGAAGCACCCGCTGACGAGACGCCCCGCCGCGGCTGGTGGCAACGAACCTTCGGCAACTGATAGTCGGTAGCCCAAAAGCAAAAGGCCGCTCCATTCGGGGCGGCCTTTTTCGTTTGACTTCAGGTCGTTGCGCTAGAACTCGATCGGTTGTCCGTCCCACGCAAAGAAACCGCCGCTGTCCTTCGCTTCCAGCCCGTCGATGACCGACAGCAGGCACTGGGCCGAATAGTCCGGGGTGAACATCTGGCCGTCGGGGACATTATTGCTGAACGGTTCGGACAGCGCGGTTTCGACCGTGCCGGGATGCAGCGACACGACCACCGCACCCTTGTTGCGCCGGCCCAGTTCGATGGCGAAATTGCGCATGATCTGGTTCAGCGCCGCTTTGGATGCGCGATAGGAATGCCAGCCGCCCAGCCTGTTGTCGCCGATCGAACCGACGCGCGCCGAGATCGCCGCGAAAAGCGGCCTTCCCTCGCCGCGCAGATGCGGGACGAAATGCTTGGCGACCAGAGCGGGGCCGATAGTGTTGACGCGAAATACCTCTGCCATCGCCGCCCCGTCGAGCGCGCGCCAGCTCTTCTCTGGGGCAACGTCTGGCTCGCGCTGCAACAGGCCAGTGGCGACGATCACCAGGTCGAGCGGACCATCGCCCGTGATGCGTTCGGCAGCGGCGGCGATACTGTCCTCGTCACCCAGATCGAGCGGCACCGCGACGACGTCGCCAATGTCCGGAACCGCGTCCATGTCGCGCGCGGTCGCATAGACCGCCTCGACATGTTCCCGCGCGGCCAGATGGCGGACCAGCGCCGCGCCGATACCGCCCGACCCTCCGACTATCACGCAGCGCATGCCCATCATTCACTCTCCTGTCGGCGGTCCAGCAATCGCCGTGCCAGAACCAGATCGGCGGCCTTGTCGACATCGACCGCGGCTTCGCCATCGCGCGCGGCGACCACTTCGGCGGCAATGCCATTGCGCCTGCCAAGCTGCCGGACGCCCTCGGCAAGGCTCAGCCGCCCGAGGGCATAGCTGAACAAGGTCCCGATGCCGAGCCGCCGGACGATGCGCCATGGCCGCTTGCGATCCGCCTCGACCCCGCTCCACAGGCGCAGGGCCTTTTCGGCGTCGGGTCTGTTCAGCAGGAACATGTTGCAGCCCGACCAGTCGCCATCGGCAAAGCGCAGCCATGTCCGGCTCGTATCGGGCACGGCCTTTTCGACAAGCGAGCGTTCGGCCAGTAGCATCGCCACGTCGCAATCGGCGGGCGCATCGATCAGGAAATCCCGCACCCATTCGGGCCGCAGCAGCGCATGATCGGAAGTCGTGACCAGCAGGGGCGCGCCGGATAGGGCGAAGGCGCGCGCCACGCTTTCGCTGGGCCCGGCGGCGGGAGGCACGATGATGGCGCCGAGCCCTTCGGCCAGCCGCCGAACCCCTTCATCCGAGGTCGAGACATAGATCCGGCGATAGCCTGCCTGCGCCAGCGCGCGGTGCACACGCTCCAGCATCGTCATGCCGCCGATCGGGATCAGCGCCTTGTGCGCCACGCCTTCGGACAAGGCGAGCGGGTCCGTTTCTGCCCGCGATCCGGCAAGGATCAGCGCGCTGCCCTGGCTGGCAGTAATATTGTTATCCATCCTCTTTGTCTTAGCGCCACCGGATCGGCGAGAGCAATCTTCGTTGCGAAGCGGCGCGGCTCTATCTAGGGGATCGAGTGATGACTAAGAACGCGCCACCCGTCGCCATCGAGAGCGTGGGAGAGAACCCAACCCCGATCTGGGGCCTTTCCAATCGCGAACGGACGCGGCGGATCGCGGCCGCCAGCGCTCTGGGTTCGGACGGCGCGACGCTGGTGATCGCCCATGATGCCTATGCCTGGGACCCGGCCTGGCTGCGCCATATCGCGGAAAACCCCGGCCTTGTGCTGACGATGGGGAATGTCCCCGCGCTTGGCCATGCGCGCAGCGAGGAAGAGGCGGACGCGATCCGCACCTCGATCCGCGAGGACAGGGCGCTGGTGCCGGGGAACCTCACCGTGCTGGCCTATGAGAACAGCCCGACGATCGAGAACAAGCAGCTGCGCAAGCGCGAGACGCCGTTCCTGATGGCGCTGTTTCCCGACACGATCCGGCGGATCGAGCGGGCGAGCTATTTCGGCGCGTATAAAGGCGTGACCGACATCCTCACCAAATATCTGTGGCCCGAATGGGCGCTGGTCATCACTCGGCTGTGCGCAAGGATGGGCATCACGCCAAACATGGTGACTGCGGTCGGCGCGGTGCTGTGCGTGCTGGCAACGGTGCTGTTCGCACGGGGCGAATATTGGGCGGGCATGGCGGTTGGCCTCGGCTTCATGGTGCTGGACACCGTGGACGGCAAGCTGGCGCGCTGCACCATCACCTCCAGCTGGTGGGGCAATGTGTTCGACCACGGAATCGACCTGATCCACCCGCCTTTCTGGTGGTGGTTCTGGGCCACCGGACTTGCCTATTGGGGCATGGAGCTTTCGCCCGAGAGCTTCAATTCGGTGATGATCGCGATCATCGGCGGCTATGTGTTGCAGCGCGTGATCGAGGGGGTGTTCATGCGCCGCAACGGCGGGATGCACATCCATGTGTGGCGGCGTTTCGATTCGCGCTTTCGCCTGATCACCGCGCGGCGCAATCCCAATATGATCATCCTGCTGATCGCGATGGTCTTTGGCCGACCCGATTTCGGCATCGTCGCGGTGGCATGGTGGACGGTGATTTCCTGCGCGATCCATGCCGTGCGGCTGCTGCAGGCCGAGGTTGCGCGCACCCGCGACGGCGGGCTGACCAGCTGGCTGTCGGAAGCCTGATCCACACCGCGACTGAAGGAGGCACGACATGAACGAGACGATGCGCAAATTCGGCTACCCCGCAACGCTGGTGGCAGAGTTCGAGCATTGGACCGTCCTGCTGCGCCCCGCGCAGCCGACGCTTGGCAGCCTGGTCCTTGCGGCCAAGTCCGATGTGACGGCGCTGTCGGACCTGTCCGCCGAAGCGCATGCCGAAATGAAGGCCGCCAGCACCGCGATCGAGCGGGCGCTGCGCGATTTCACCGGCTATGCCAAGATCAATTATCTGATGCTGATGATGGTCGACCCGCATGTCCACGCGCATGTCATCCCGCGCTATGAAGGCAGCCGGCAATTCGAGGGCGTGGATTTTCCCGATGCTGGCTGGCCAAAGCTGCCCGATCTGGGGACCGCCGTAACGCTGGACGAGGATCAGATCGCCTCGCTGGTCACGGCGCTCAAGACGCGCTTCGCCTGATCCCCGCGCCGGCAGCGACGCGGCAGGTCAGGCCCAGCGGTCGGTCAGTGCAGTCGCATTCTCGATATCGGTCAGGAAGTCGACCTCGGCCCATTCCGAGCCGGTGATCGTGCAGGTGCCGACCTTGCCGCTGTCCGCGATGGTGTCGATGACCTTCAGATACCAGTGCTCGACCCCGTCGCGTTCGCGCATCTTGCTGCGCACGGCCTCGCGGAACAGTTCGACGCCTTCGCCCCGGAACGCAAGGAAGCCGATCGATTCGCAATTGGTCTCCTCGGCGGCAAGCGTCTTGCCGATATGCAACAGGCGGCCGTCGGGTTCGCGCAGGACCTTCATGTCGTCGCTGTCATAGGCGGCTTTCTCGTCGACGGTGACGGCGATGGGCCATGGTCCGTCCGGACCCTGTGCGCCTTGCTGGACCTTATTCACGATCTCTTCGGATACCAGCGTGTCGCCGTTCAGGATCATGAAGTCGTCCTTCATCAGGTGCCGCACGATCCAGCACGATCCCAGATTGTCGGCCACCTTGAAGAATGGATTGAAATGGCAGGTCACCTTCACGCGCGGATCGTCGATCTGCGCCAGCGCTTCCTCGACCTCGTCGGTCTTGAAGCCGGTCACCACGTCGATCCTTTTCACCCCGCCGCGTGCCAGCATCTCGATCTGCCATTCGATCAGGGTTCGCCCCGAAAAATCGATAAGGCACTTGGGGCGTTCGGCGGTCAGCGGCAGCAGGCGCGAGCCCTGGCCGGCGCTGAGCAATATGGCGTGTTCGATCATGGCGAGCCGTTTAGGGGCATCGTTCGCAGACCGCAATCACCGTCGCGCCGCGCACCAATCCATCCCGCCGCACGCATGTCGGTGAGTTCCGCCCTGCCCGCGCTTGCCTCTGCGCGCGTGTTCAGCCAAGCACCGCTCTATGAAGCGTAAACGTCCCGTCGCCCTGGAAGACCGGTCATTGCTGGGGCGCATGCTCGCCAATCTTGGCTGGCTGATCGGCGGCAAGGGGTTCGGGGCGATCTGCTCGCTGGTCTATCTGGCGATCCTGACGCGCACGCTGGGGCTCAAGGATTTCGGCCACTTCTCGCTGATCTTCGGTACATCGCAGGCACTGATTGCGGTCGCCGGGTTCCAGACGTGGCGCGTCGTCGTCCGCTTTGGCGCGGAACACGTGCATCACAAGAACTGGGACGCGTTCGGGCGGCTGGGCATGCTGGCGGGCGTGCTGGACGTGTGCGGCGCGCTTGTAGGCTGCGCCATCGCCTATCTGGCGTTCTACCAGTTCGCGGATGCGCTGGGCCTCAATCCCGAACTCGTCGATCTGGCGTTCTGGTTCAATGTCGCCTCGCTCTGGGCGCTGGTGTCGGCGCCGACGGGCATCGTGCGCGCGCTCGACCGGTTCGACGTGGCGGTCTACGTAGAGGCGGTGGTGCCGCTTGGCCGGCTGGTCGCGGCGGTTGCGATCTGGCTGACCGAACCGACGCTGGCGCGGTTCCTGATCGCATGGGCCGCGATCGATATCCTCGAGGCGCTGATCTACTGGATCATGGCGCGAAGGCTGTGCCCGCAATCGATCCGCCTTTCGCATCTGAAGGATTTCACCGGCGCGCTGAACGACAATCCCGGGGTGATCCGCTTCTTCATCATCACCTTCTGCTCCGCCACGCTGGAGGCGACCTATCGCAATGGGCCGCTGCTGGCGGTGGGCTATCTGGTGGGTACGCGCGCGGCGGGCCTGTACCGGCTGGCGCAGCAATTGGCGCAGGGCCTTGCCAAGCTTTCCACCCTGCTGGCCCGCGCCGCCTATGCCGAGATTGCACGCGCGCGCGTGGCCTCCGCGCTCGACGAATTCCGCAAGCTGATCCGCCAGACAAGCATTCTTGCCGGTGCGGGAAGCGCGATCGTGGTGCTGCTCGTGCTGGTCGCGGGCGGACTGCTGCTGGAACTGCTGGGCGGCGAACAATTCGCGGCGGGCAAACCGATCCTGATCGCGCTAGTCGTGGGCGCCAGCTTCGAACTCGCAAGCGTCGCGTTCGAACCCATGCTCGATTCCACCGGCCGGGCAAAATTGTCGCTAACGTCGCGCTTTCTTGCCGTGGCGGCGACTGCTGTGGGCATTTTGGCCTTCGCCCCTTCCGGCGGGGCGCAGGGGATCGCGTGGGGCGTCGCGCTGGGTGGTGCAGTGCATTATATCGCCATGGGCGCGATGGCGTGGATCGTTCTGCGCATCCTCGTCAGGAACGACCGGCAGGAGAAAGCGGCGTCCGCACAGGCCGATAACGGGACAAAACTTGAACCCTGACGCGGGAATCGCCATTAAAGAATGGCATCCCCCGCTTGTGCAGCGCGGCAAGCTTGGCTAACCCGCACCGCAGAACCGGGCCGCACACGCGCCAAGGCGTGACATCGCGGCCCCGCAGAACGGAAAAGCGACGATCATGGCGACCTTTACCCTTCCCAAGAACAGCAAGATCACCGGCAAGAGCCAGTCCTATGGCTCGTCGTCTGGCGGCAAGGTAAAGAAATTCAAGGTCTATCGCTATGATCCCGACAGCGGTGAAAACCCGCGCTACGACATTTTCGAGATCGATCTGGACGATTGCGGCCCGATGGTGCTGGACGCGATCATCAAGATGAAGAACGAGATGGACCCGACGCTGACCTTCCGCCGGTCTTGCCGCGAAGGCATTTGCGGGTCCTGCGCGATGAACATCAACGGCAAGAACGGCCTGGCCTGCACCACCGCGATCGAGGATTGCGGTTCGGGCGAGATCCGTATCACGCCGCTGCCGCACATGGATGTGATCAAGGACCTCGTCCCCGATTTCACGCATTTCTACGCGCAATATGCCTCGATCCGTCCTTGGCTGCAGACCGTGACGCCGACCCCGTCGGGCAAGGAACGTCTGCAGTCGCCGGAAGACCGCAACAAGCTGGACGGCCTTTACGAGTGCATCCTGTGCGCCTGCTGTTCGACGGCATGCCCCAGCTATTGGTGGAATTCGGACAAGTTCCTCGGCCCGGCGATCCTGCTGCAGGCCTATCGCTGGCTGGCCGACAGCCGCGACGAGATGACGGGTGAGCGTCTGGACGAGCTGGAGGATCCCTTCCGCCTCTATCGCTGCCACACCATCATGAACTGCG